>NZ_CCXI01000100.1 GCF_000820705.1 Clostridium polynesiense
AGGGACTCCAATTTGCAATTTTAGGATTATACCCATAGGTCATAAGGGTTGCATCCTCAGTAGTTCCTTTTAAAACCGGTATTACTGCTGCCATTCCTTCTGCAGGGGTAAGCTGATATTTACCTCCTAAGGGCATTAATAGCGTTGATGCTCCGATGGTGGAATCAAATCTTTCAATAAGTCCTTTTTCGCTGCATAGGTTTAAATCCGATAAAAGCTTTTTAATGCTAAGTTCAAAGCTGCTTTCCTTATCTTTTTTATAATTACCAAAATAATTTTCTTTTTTATCAGGGGCCTTAACATATACCTCTGCATAGCTTTTTGCTCCATTAGTATCTAAAAATTCTCTTTTAAGGCTTACAATATTCTTTCCTCTCCAGTGCATATTCAAGGTTTTATCCTCAGTAACCACTGCTACCTTTGTAGCTTCCAGATTTTCCTCTTCCGCCAGTTCAATAAACCTCTTTTCATTTTCCTCGGAAATAACCACAGCCATTCTCTCTTGAGACTCAGATATTGCAAGCTCAGTGCCATTTAAACCCTCATATTTTTTAGGAACTGCATCTAAGTTTATATCCAAACCCGGACATAGCTCTCCAATAGCTACAGATACACCTCCAGCACCAAAATCGTTACATTTTTTAATCATTCTTGATGCTTCAGGTTTTCTAAAAAATCTTTGCAGCTTTCTTTCCACAGGAGCATTTCCCTTTTGAACCTCTGCACCGCAGTTATTTATAGATTCTAAGTTATGCTCTTTTGAAGACCCCGCTGCACCTCCGCAGCCATCTCTTCCCGTTCTTCCTCCTAAAAGTATAACTATATCTCCTGGAGAAGGATTTTTTCTAACTACCTGATCTGCAGGAACCGCTCCTATAACAGCACCTATCTCCATTCTTTTAGCCTTAAAGCCTTCATCATAAACCTCTGAAACCTGGCCTGTAGCTAATCCTATTTGATTTCCGTAGGAACTGTATCCCTGTGCTGCTCCTAAAGTGATTTTTCTCTGAGGCAGCTTGCCCTTTAAGGTATCCTCCACCCTTTCATTGGGATCTCCACTTCCTGTTACTCTCATAGCCTGGTAAACATAAGCTCTTCCGGAAAGGGGATCTCTTATAGCTCCTCCCAAGCAGGTAGCCGCACCTCCAAAAGGTTCAATTTCAGTGGGGTGATTGTGAGTTTCATTTTTAAACAAAATTAAATAATCCTCTTTTCCCTTAGAGGTTTCTATTTCAGCTTTTATAGTACATGCGTTTATTTCATCGGATTCATCTAAATCTTCTAATAAACCTCTTTTTCTAAGCTCCTTCATAGCAGCGGTGGCTATATCCATCAGCGTCATATCTCTTTCAGAAGAATAAATGTACTCTCTGGTTTTTTTATATTCTCCATATGCCTTTGAAACTGGGGCATTTAATATTCCATTTTCTATTTCAATTTTAGTGAGTTTAGTTTGAAAGGTAGTATGTCTGCAGTGATCAGACCAATAGGTATCTATTACTCTGATTTCTGTTTCTGTGGGATTTCTATGTTCATTTTTAAAATATCTCTGGCATAATTTCAAATCCTCCAAAGACATAGCCAAGGATAAATCAGAATGAAGGGCTGATAATTCTTCTTCAGTCATATCAATAAAATCATTTATGATTTTCACTTCAGAAGGAAGGGTAACAACCTTATCTAAGATTGGAATGTTTAATTGAGCTTCTCTTTTTTCTACAGGATTTATGTAATACTTCTTAATTTTTTCTATTTCTTCTTTTGTAATATTTCCTTTTAAGGCTAATATAACCCTACACTTTACATAAGGGGCATAGCCATCATTTATTACCGCAAGACACTGCATAGCCGCATCTGCTCTCTGATCATACTGGCCGGGAAGGTACTCTGCCGCAAAGACATTATATCCCTCTTTAATTTCCTCTAAATTTTTATATACTTTATCTACTGTCTTTTCTGAAAAAACTGTATAAACAGCTCTCTGAAGAAGGTCATCAGTAATATCTTCTATTAGATATTGATTGATTAAACGCACTTCTTCTAAGGCTTGTACCCTCAAATTTTCTTTGAAGTCCTCCAATAAAGCACTTGCCTCCACGTCAAAGCCTTTCTTTTTTTCAACATAAATTTCTTTATAATGCTGCAACATATTTACCTCTCCCAACCTATAAATATATTAATTATTTTTATCAAGAAATATATATCCCCTATTTAAAGGTTAAAATTAATTATTATACTTATAGCATATCAACGAGGAAGAAAAATGTCAAACTATAAATCAATTTTATTTATAATTGTTCGTGTATATTGCTATTAAATATATTTTCATTTCTATTTACGTTCGTATTTTACTCATTTATTTAGTTCTACTTTTAAATAGTTTTCAACTAAACCTACTATTATGACTGGTGGTGCTTAATCTTACAGCACCTATATGGTTCAGGAAGGATTTTTTGCATTTTTATGAAATATAGCGATTGTGGAATATTTTAAAAGGGAGTAATGTTATGGAAAACAAAAGAGAAGGGAGTGGTTTTGAAACATTGAAACCATATAGATAGGAGATTGCTTTTTTCACTTTTGTAAAGCTATGAATGTTATTGGATTAATGACGAGGATATATGGGGGTATCAGTTTGTGATAACACTTAAATTATACTTATTTAATTCAAAATACTCTAGGTGGAATTATTGGTTTTATACTATTGTATTATTTAAAGAATATAATATCTAAATTTATTCCTCTTCCAAAATTATCATTGAAACTATTCAAAAAAAATAGAACCTTTAGTAAAGATTCTCTAAAATAAGTATATATAATAAATTTTAACATATTAAAGCACGTAAAAAATGTACCCTATGGCGTAGACGTTTAAAAGGTCTATCCCATTAGGGTACATCCTATTACTCACTGCAGGTTTTTCTGGAATTTTATTTTCTTACTAATACATTCTGTATTTCTCATTTTTTGAGAGTTAATACTCACAGCCAATTTCAATACACTGACTAAAACAGCATCTCCATCAAATTATCCACAGTTATATTTGTCATATAGCTGTCTATATCAAAACCTTCAAGCGCCTCTCTGAGGCAGCTTTCATTGTGCTGCTTTCCCTTTAGGAATTCTTCCAGTCCGTGAATATCCTGCTTTCCAAAGAAGTCTCCGTAGATTTTTATATCCTGTATAATCCCTTTTGTTACTTGAAGGGTTATTTCCACGGTGCCTCCTGTGAATTTCTTTTCATTATAAAGGTTATACTTTGGAGATTTTCCATAATTCCAGTTCCAGGTACTGTACTTTTCCTCTTTAAGCTTATTAATGAAATCTATTTCCTCTTGGCTGTAGCTTTCTACCATCTTCCCCTGTTCTGCTATGATATATTTAAAAATAGCATCCTTAAAATCTAAAACTCCCAAGGGTTCTTTAAGATGATCCAAGATGTTTGTCACCCTGCTGGCTACGGATTTAACACTTTTATCAGAAAACTTAACAGCCTTTGGCTTTAAAGCTCCCGTTAAATCTGACATGTTAGAGGAAAACAAAAGTGTACCGTGATGCATCACTCTGTTTTTATGCTTGCATTGAGCATTTCCTGAAAATTTCTTTCCTTCTATGAGCATGTCATTTCTTCCTGAAAACTCCGCTTCTACTCCAAGTTCCTTCAATGCCTCTATAATTGGCTTTACAAATTTGTAGAAATCATTATAGCTGTTGTTATCATTAACTATAAAGGTGAAATTTAAATTACCAAGATCGTGGAATACCGCCCCTCCTCCGGTAAGTCTTCTTACCACCTTTATATTTTTTTCCTTAACATAATCTACATTGATTTCAGAAAGGGTATTTTGATTTTTTCCTACAATAATACAGGGTTCATTTCTCCATAGGGAAAAATATTCCTCTTCCGTATGCTTTAAAAGATATTCCTCCGCAGCAAGATTAAAATAAGGTTCTGTGGAAGTGTTGTCTATATATCTCATGCTATTATTTCCTCCTGGAGGGTACAAGATGTATGGCTTCGTTGTTTAAGCCTAATACTGCCTCATAAAAAGCTTCTGACAGGGTTGGATGAGCATGAACCATGTGCTTTACATCCTCTACCTTGAGCTTTTCATTTATGATAGGCACTGCTTCATGAATGATATCCGAAGCGTGAGGTCCTAAAATATGCACCCCTATAATCCTATTTTCTTCATCGCTTATAACCTTTATAAAGCCTTCTCCTTCTCCAAGAGCTAAAGCCTTTCCATTAGCTCCAAACAAGAATTTACTGGTTTTATAATTTACTCCCTGCTCTTTAAGCTGTTCTTCTGTTGCTCCTAAAGAGGCTATTTCCGGGAAGATAAATATGCAGTTAGGTATTAAAGTGCTGCCGGCGCTTTCAATTCCCATAATCCTTTCAGCTACCTCCACACCTTGATGAGAGGCTGCATGGGCAAGCATCCATTTTCCGTTTACATCACCTATGGCATAGATACCCTTTATATTGGTTTCAAAGCCTTTATCAGTACCGATACCTTTTCTGTCATAGATAATACCCGCACCCTCCAAGTTTAGGTTTTCCACATTAGGTCTTCTTCCTGCTGCAATAAGCACCTTACTGCCTTCAAGTAAAAGCTCACCTTTTTTGCCTTCCACCTTAACCTGCAGACCATCCTCTGTTTTTTCAATGGACTTAACCATGGCGGAGGTATGAACCTCTATACCCTTCTTTTTAAGCATAGGGTTAAGCCTCTTCACCGTTTCACCATCCACCATATTCAATATGGAAGGAAGAGCTTCAACTATAGTAACCTTAGTACCAAAGGAGTTGAATATGGCACCAAATTCCATACCTATTACTCCTCCCCCTATTACTATGAGGCTCTCGGGAATTTCCTTAAAGTTTATTATATCATCGCTGGTTAAAACCCCTTCAAGATCGGCACCTTTAATAGGAGGCACGAAGGTATGGGAGCCTGAAGCGATTATAATGCTGTCTCCTTCTACAACCTTCTCACTGCCATCCTCTAGAGTGATTTTCACCTTTTTCAGTGCTTCTTCCTTTAAGCTTTCACTATGAGCATCCTCCAAGGAAGCTTTACCATTTATTACTTCTATATTGTTTGCCTTCATAAGCTGCGCTACACCATTTACTAATTGGTTAACAATGCCGTCTTTTCTTTCCTGCATCTTACCAGCATCCAAAGAAAAACCACTCAGACCTATGCCAAAATCCGCTGATGCCTTTAAATTATTTACAAGCTCTGCATTTCTATAAAAAGCTTTTGTTGGGATACAGCCTTTATTTAAACAGGTTCCCCCTAAAGCTTCCTTTTCTATTAAGGTTACCTTTGCACCCAGCTGGGCAGCCCTGATGGCTGCAGTATAGCCACCAGGTCCCCCTCCAATTATAATAATCCTTTTTTCCATATTAGTTCTCCTGTTTGCTCCATTTTAAAACTGGATTTCTTGCTGCTCTCACTTCATCAATCCTTCTTACAGGGGAATTGTGAGGAGCGGTTTTAAATATTTCTGGATTTTCAATAGCTTCCTTTGCAATAGAATGCATAGCTTCAATAAAGGCATCCATGGTTTCTTTGCTTTCAGTCTCAGTAGGCTCAATCATAAGAGCATTGTCTACTATAAGAGGGAAATACACTGTTGGTGGATGGAAACCATAATCTATGAGTCTCTTAGCAATTTCCAGGGTTGATATTAAGGTAGATTTGTCTTTAATACCTGCAAATACCACCTCATGCTTACATACCTCATCTATTGGAAGCTTATAACTGTCTCTTAATTTTTCCTTCATATAGTTAGCATTTAAAACAGCATTTTCAGAAGCTGCCTTCAGTCCGTCTCCACCTAAGGAAAGCAGATAAGTATAGGCTCTTACCAATACACCGAAGTTTCCGTAGAAATTCTTTATTTTACCTATAGAATCTGGCCTGTCATAATCTAAATAATATTTTTCATCCTTTTCAATGAAAGGTACAGGCAGATAAGGTATCAATTCCTTTTTTACTCCTACTGGACCTGATCCCGGTCCTCCTCCTCCGTGAGGAGTAGAGAAGGTTTTGTGAAGATTTAAATGGCATACGTCAAAGCCCATATCTCCTGGTCTTGTTATTCCCATAATGGCATTCATGTTAGCTCCGTCATAATATAAAAGTCCTCCAGCCTCGTGGACAAGATTCGCTATCTCTTTAATATTCTTTTCAAATAATCCCAAGGTGCTTGGATTAGTAAGCATTAAACCTGCAATCTCATCGCTGAGTACAGATTTTAAGGATTCTACATCTACAGATCCGTCCTTTTTAGATTTTACCTCCACCACGTCAAAGCCTGCTACGGTAGCGCTGGCTGGATTTGTTCCATGGGCAGAATCAGGAACTATTATCTTAGTCCTCTTTAAATCTCCTCTATTGTTGTGATAGGCTTTTATAAGCATAAGTCCTGTAAGCTCTCCATGAGCTCCTGCTGCAGGCTGAAGAGTGAATTTGTCCATTCCCACCACTTCACATAATGCCTCAGATAAGTTGTACATAAGCTCTAAAGCTCCCTGTACAGTTTCTTCCGGCTGATATGGATGAAGCTTAGCAAAATTAGGATTGGAAGCTATATCTTCATTAATCTTAGGATTATACTTCATGGTACAGGAGCCTAAGGGATAGAATCCTGAATCTATGCTGTAGTTCTTCTTAGATAGCAATGTATAGTGTCTCACCAAATCCAACTCACTCACCTCAGGAAGTTCAATTTCTTCCTCTCTTAAATATTCCTTTGGCAGAAGCTCTGCTATTTCCTGCTCAGGTACATCTAAAGCAGGAAGTGAATAAGCCTTTCTTCCTTCGGAGGATAATTCAAAAATAACCTTATCGTAACTCATTATATCACCTCCATAATTTCAACAAACTTATCTATTTCTTCTCTGCTTCTCTGCTCTGTTACGCTTATAAGCACAGCGTTTCCATAGTCATAATCGGTTTTTTCCAGGTTAAAACCGCCTAGTATTCCTTTTTCTAAAAGCTTTGCATTGATTTCCTCTACGGATTTTTCAGTTTTTAATGCAAATTCTTTAAAGAAGGGTTTGTTGAATAAAGGCTTGAACTTTCCTGTTTTAATAAGTTGATTATATGCATAATGGGACTTTTGCAGGCACTGATTAGCAACTTCTTTTATACCCTTTTTTCCTAAGGAAGCCATATAAATAGCAGCAGCAATGGAATTTAGGGTTTGGTCTGAACATATATTTGAGGTTGCTTTTTCTCTTCTTATATGCTGCTCTCTTGCCTGAAGGGTTAAAACGAAGGCTCTCTTGCCATCTACGTCTACGGTTTCTCCCACTATTCTACCGGGCATTTTTCTCATAAGCTTGGTTGTAACAGTCATGAATCCTAAGGTTGGGCCTCCAAAATTCATGCTTCCTCCTAAAGCCTGACCTTCACCAACTACTATATCTGCTCCAAGCTCTCCAGGACTTTTTAAGGTTCCTAAAGCTATAGGGTCAACGCTCATAAGCAGCAGTGATTTATTATTATGAATTAATTTTTCTATTTCCTTTATTTCTTCAACTATTCCAAAGAAGTTTGGGTACTGAATAAGAACCCCTGCAGTATCTCCATCTATGGAATTTTGCAGTGTTTCTAAATCTGTAACTCCATCCTTTTCAGGAATTTCAGTATATTCTACATTTCTAAAGCTTAAATAGGTCTTTAAAACCTTTCTCGTTTCAGGATTTACAGTCTTTGATACAAGGACTTTTTTTCTTCTTGTGGATACTGAAGCAAGTATAGCGCCTTCCGCAGCTGCAGTTGGTCCATCATACATGGAAACATTGGAAACATCCATGCCGGTTAAATTACAGATCATACTTTGATATTCGAAAACTCCCTGAAGAGTACCCTGACTGATTTCAGGCTGATATGGAGTGTATGCTGTGTAAAACTCAGACCTGGAAACAAGGTGCTTAATTGCAGAAGGTATATAGTGGTCATAGGAGCCTGCTCCTAAAAAGCAGGTTAAATCCTCTGTACTCTTATTCTTTTTAGCCATTTCTCCCATAGCTCTTCTTACTTCAATCTCTGAGTAGCTGTCTGGAAGATTAAGTTCTCTGTTTAGCTTTACATCTTTAGGTATATCCCTAAACAATTCCTCTACGGAATCTACACCAATTGCTTTAAGCATTTCCTTTTTATCATTTTCGGTATTTGGCATGTAAGGATGCATAATTATTCCTCCTTGCTGATAAATTCTTCATATTCCTCTGCACTCATGAGTCCATCTAATTCCCCTTCATCTTGAAGTTCAACGCATATAAGCCAGTTATCATAAGGAGCATTATTAATTAATGATGGATCATCCACTGTGTCTTCATTGGACTCCACAACTTTTCCACTTACTGGAATATATATATCTGAAGCCGCTTTGACGGATTCAACCACTCCAAAAACTTCTCCTTTAGAAAACTCCTCCTCTACTTCAGGCAATTCCACATAAACTATTGACCCTAAAGATTTTTGTGCATAATCTGTAATTCCTATATAAGCCTTATTATCTTCAACCTTCAACCATTCGTGATCCTTTGTGTATTGTAAATTCTTTAATACTGACATTTTTATCTCTCCTTTAATTATAAAATTTATATATTTAAATTAACTTATTTATTTCTTACATAAAATTTTCTGCTTATAATTTTAGCTTTTGAAGTTTTATTTCTGATTTGAATTTCAAACTCCTCATCCAAACTGCTGTGTTCTATTTCTACAAGGGCAAATCCTATATTCTTTCCTAAGGTAGGTGACAGATATCCTGTGGTGACATGCCCAATTTCTTTTCCGTCCTTAACCACTTTATAACCATGCCTTGGAATACCTCTTCCTAACATTTCAAAGCCAACGATTTTTCTCTTTAACCCTTTCTCTTTTTGTTCCTTTAAAGCTTCTTTTCCTATAAACTCCTCTTTATCAAGCTTCACGAAAAATCCAAAGCCTGCTTCTAAAGGTGTTATTTCATCGGAAAGCTCATTTCCGTATAAAGGCAGGTTTGATTCAAATCTTAGGGTATCTCTTGCTCCCAGTCCTATAGGCCTAACCTCATAATTTTTTAGTATTGTCTCCCATAAATAAGATAAGTCTTCAGGCTTAGTATAAATTTCAAATCCATCTTCACCAGTGTATCCAGTCCTTGAAATCATGCAGTTTTTTCCGCTTATAATCACATCTTTTCTGGCATAAAAGAACTTAATTTCATTTAAATCTGTATCTGTCAAGCTTTGAAGTATCTCCTGTGCCTTAGGTCCTTGAAGAGCCAGCTGGGAAACTTCCTCAGAAATGTTTAAAACCTCGGCATCATATCCCTCCATATGAGACTTTATCCACTGATAATCCTTATCAGTATTAGAGGCATTAACTACCAGCAGGATATCCTCTTCTCCAAATCTATATGCAAGCAAGTCATCCACTACTCCTCCGGATTCATTGCACATAAAGGTGTAAAGAACCTGATTATCCTTCAATTTTGACAGATCATTGGTAAGTAAATGCTGACAAAGCTTCATTGCATCCTTTCCTTTAACTGATATCTCTCCCATGTGAGAAACATCAAATAAACCCGCTGCATTCCTCACTGTATTATGCTCAGCCATGATGCCTTCAAATTCTACCGGAAGTTCCCATCCTGCAAAGTCGATTACTTTACCGCCATACTTTTCATATTCATTGCAAAGCGGCGTTTTCTTTAAATTCTCCACAATAGCCCTCCTTAATTAATTATCTTTTAATAATTATTATTTGTTTTTTGGTATAATAAAAGAGAATATGATAGACATAAAAAATAGGATGCCATCATATTCTCTGTAATTTACCTGAGAGATTCTACATTATTGTATTGCTCCTACGGCGATCCGATGAACCCGGATACTTTCCAGAGTTCCATCAAGTAACGCTCCTTTTGCCTGAAAGTTTCTATAAAAAGCTAGGCATCTTTTCTATATTTCTTCTTCGGCTATCACAAAGATATCTCCCGTTACTCTCATTTGGAAATATTTATATTATAATTTAATTATATGCGTCGGTGAAATTGTTTGCAACAAATAAATTGTCAAAATTATTAAATTATTGTTAATAATAAATAATTTATTATTTAACAATGTTTATTTAAAGGTTTTATTGATAATTTATTAACAAAACACCGTGTTTTCACAAAATGTGCTAATCTGTTTTTTTTGATTATATAAGTGTTTGAAAAGTATTTTATAAAATGTTTAATTTAATTAAAAAGTAATTATATTTTTTAAAAGTTTTATTATTATAGCTGCTACATATTTAACCGCGGAATAAACCTCCGGTTTCATAACCACAACTTCACAGCTGTCGGTATACCCTCCATCTACAGTGGTTACCGTTACTGTTGCTTTTCCAGGCTTCAAAGCATGAATTTCAGCTTGATTTTTATTTTTGGAATCTATGGTTATAATGGAACTGTCTGTGCTCCATAAAACCTCTTTAATATCAGCATTTTGTGGCATTACCGAAGCCTTGAGCTTCTCTGTGCCCTTTGGCTGCATCACTATATAATGCTTATCCAACACTACAGATTTCACCGGTTTTTTTGCTATAACCACGGAACATTCAGCCTTAAAATCCTCCATCTTCAGAAATGGCAGTTATTATAGCACTTCCGGTTTTATTTGCTGTCACCATCCCCTTTTCATCTACAGAAACTATTGTCGTATCGCTGGAACTCCACAGTATATTTTTATTAGTTGCATTTTCAGGCTGGAAGCTTACCAAAAGCTCTTCACTGCCTCCGGGAAGCAAAGTTAATTTCTCTTTGTTTAAGGTTATTCCCTGCAGCGGTATGGTAATCTTAAGGATTTCTGATGTATTTCTAACCCTTATTCTATGACCTTCTGCATCCTGAGAAGCTAAACCTACAGCGCTTACTGTATCCCCTACCTTTATATTCTTGTCCCATTTTCCAAGCATTTCTTCGTTATCAGTGTCATCTCCTATATACCCATTTATATACACTCTTGCCTCTCCGCTGCCATCGTCAATATAAAGGGAATTATCTGTTGCTCGTTTAACCTCTCCTTTGATTTTCAACAGAAGTCCTTCGCTGATTTCCAGCATAGAATCACCAGTGGCGATTTCTTTAGGTTCTATTAATGAAATGCTGTCATCAATCAATTCTATATCTCTATCTTCGTTAGAAATTTGGATTTCTGTGTCTCCGTCATATTCATCTATTATTCCCGTTACTCTTACATATGATCCTAATGGCAAAGCTTTTGAAGATACACCGAATACTGTTATTCCTCCTGTATCATCCTGGATATATGCCACATCAAAGAAGGCGGTATTCTTAACGGCCGCTTTAGATGCCGCCGTAACCCTTCCTTCTACCATTACCCTTCCTTTTCCTAAGAGGTCCGGTTTTCCGTCCTTATCTTCATCGGCTCTCACTTCTCCAATGGTCTTTTTAGCCGGCATAACTGCCCAATTCAATATATTGTCCGCTATCTGTTTATTTGCATAAAGATTATCCCCTGCGGTTTCAAAATCACTGAAGAATGTAGTTCCTGATACTACCACCTTTCCCCCACCAGGTAGAATTTCCGCCGCCAGTGATGCTACATTTCCTTTTTCCACCGGAACAGCATCCTTTTGAAGGTCAGAATCAAGGGTTTCAGTGGTTTCGTGACCTTTTACCAACCACTCTACTTTACCTTCATCCCCATTATCCTTTAAAATCACTGAGCATCCGCTGTATGCACTGTAGGTTAATCCTTCAGGAATGTTTCTTGTTAAATTGTATTTTGAGGAAGTAAACCTGTTAAAGTATAGTCTGAACTCCTGTCCTCCATTGGTAGTCTTATCTATGATTTCATCATCATTAAACCTCAAATTTGAACCTATAGCTTCCAGCACCTTATTTCCCTGCATAGAGCTTTCATATATTTTTTCTGTTACTCCTTTGTCATCATAATCTGCTCTAGAGGTTATTATTAGGGAATTACCGGAGCTTACAAAATCCTTTATAACCTGAACTTCATTATCTGTATATAAGGATTTTAATAATTTGTATTTTGAATTGTCTTTGCTTTGAGGATCTGTCAATATTAGAATTTTTGCATCCTTTAAATCCTCTGCAGTAATCTCATCATTATTTTCTATAAGCATGAATTTCATTTCTCCAAGCATGGACTTAAGCATAGTCATTTTCCCTGCATAGTCTCCGGAAACATATTGATTGTAGTGTCCTGCGTCCATTACCACCTTAACTACATCCTGAGAATGAAAAACTTCTACTTTTGTGCTTTCAATGGATGACTTTTCCTCTCCATTTACATTTATTAAAACTCTTGCGTAAAGGGTATAGCTTCCTGTCTTCTCAGGGGACCATACAAAATTTGTGTCTGCTGTACCGCTGGCTGGTATACTTTGTATAATCTGTTCTCCTATTTTGTTTTCCGGAACTATATTATTGTAAAAATACTCTACCTTTAGATTTTCTATTGAATTACTGCCGTTATTATACAAAACAGTATTCATTTTAATTGGAGAGTTAAGAGTATATATATTCTGGTCAGTGGAAACTTTTGAGATTCCAGCCATCATCTGAGGCTGTCCGGTCCATACCGGTGCTGTTACAGCTATATCTTTGTCAGCCTGATCAACTCTGAGATAATAATAGGAATAATCAGGGTTAAGCTTTAAATTCCATTCTGCTGTGTTACTTGTAAATTCCTTTGAGGCAACCACTACTCCACCGTTGGATATGATTGAAACCTTTCCTATATTATCCTTTAAGTCCGGATCTGTAATTTGAATATTTACATCCAGAGCAGAAGGATTGGATAAAAATGATCCCATAACTTGATTGTTTACCTTATACATAATTCTTAAATTATTGTCCTCAGAAGCATAGGTTCTCATATTCCTTAATGCATCATATACTGATTCTCTAGTTAAATCTCCTGCCAGAACTACAGTTCTTGCTGTATTTGCCGTTACCCAATTTCCTTTATGGTTATCCTGATTATTGGTAGGAGCCAAATGCCAGCCTTTATCCAATGCCCGTGTATATTCCCCGTAGCTTGGGAAATAGCCTGAACCTCTTACAGCTCCTTCTCCATTTCCTACCTCAATTAAAGTAACCACCTTATCCACCTGAGGATCGTAGTATCCAAAGTCTGCAAAATCTCCAAAGGTTGGTCCCGGATGGTTAAATTGGGAAATAGACTGAGGAACTTTTTTAAGTTCATTGTAATACATAGGCAGATCTATAGCTTTTCCACCTATTTTGCTGTTTCTGGATAAAAATCCTTCAGTATTAAAAGTATTCAGATGCCCCCATCCTCCGGTGCTTCCACTCCAAGTCATTTCGTATCCTGCAATGGCAGCAAACTTTCCAGTTTCATTATACTTGTCTGCGGTTATATGGAGATTTTTCCACTCTGTACTGGAGCTTCCATCTAAAATTGTAGCGCTTACATCATTATCAAGAGAGTTGGAATGATCTGTTACTGCAAAAAAATCAGCTTTTGCAGTTTCCTTTGCCCATTTAAAAGCCTCCTCCGGAGTCCCCTGTCCATCGGAATAGTTGGTATGGCTATGGAGCTGTCCAAAATAAAAATTGTAGCTTTGAACTCCTACAAAGAAGTTCCAGCTATATACAGTCTTGTTTGCAGCAGCACTTTTATCTGAAACCTCCAGCTTTACAATATGCTGTCCCTGAGAAAGAGCTTCTGCAGGAGTATAAGATATATTACTTTCTGTTACCGTTGCTTTAGAGGTAACCTCTGTGTTATCCATAAAAAGCTTTATCGATTCAGCATCAATTCCTGATTTGTCGCTGTATTCTGCACTTATCAATGGTTTTGCATTGTCTCCTGTATATTCTCCGCTTTGAGGAGATACATTTTTAATATCCGGTCCTATAGTATCGGCGTAAGGATTTACCTTGACTGAACAGCTTGCAGTAAAACATCCATCCTCAGTGGAAACCTTAACAACAGTATTTCCCTCTGAAACTCCTGTAATAATACCGTTGTTTACTGCAGCTATATCAGGATTATCAGAACTCCAGCTCACTTTCTTATTTGAAGCATTTTCCGGAAGCACTGAGGCATTAATTTGAACATTGGCGCCTGAATTTACTCCCACAGCTGTTTTATCAAGGATAATTCCTGTTACCGGTACAGTTGTATTTTCACTGACAACCTCCATTTTACTTGTACTTTTAAGTCCTGCATGAGGTGTGAAGTATGGCTGCAAAGCTCCGGTGGCTTTCACTAAAACACCTAATTTACTGGGATTGTTTTTCAGTCCAAAGTTATCCCTTACACTCCCTGAGGGAAGCTGTATAAATAGCATTTTATTAATATCTTTTTCACTTTGACTTTCCGCTACGGCTAAGGCAGTATTTTCAGTAAAACCACTAAATATTACAGTAGTAGGCGAAGTTGGCTGCCCAACTATATACCCCTGCACAGTTTTTATGCTTCCATCCTGCACTCCTATTGCCTGGGTAACGCTGAAGGGACTTTCCCAGGTACCAGCACCATCCTGAGCGAATACTTTTTTAATATTTTTTGGAAATGAGGCATTAGCAAATAAAAAAGTTAATACAACAACAAAATACATGAATTTAAATTTTTTCAATCTGCTCATAAAACTCCCCTTACAATTTATTACTTAAAGGCTGAAAATTTAATTAATAACCGGTTTTCTTATGCGGTGATTATTTAGATCCTCCCCCCCTTTTATAATTAGAATTCACCGCTTAAGCACAGTAAAACAGCGTTTTATTTAACCTATGCACTTTAAAAGCATTTTATGTTTCAAAGGAAATATAATGTTATTCAACCTTTTTCCACTTATATACCTCTCCATTTTTATCAAAAATTTATATATAAATTATCCCTCTTAATTAATTGTATTTATTTATATATGGTATTAAAATTATTAGGAGGGTACGTCCTTATGCCTTACTGAGCATACTAAGTTTATGGTTATAAATAAATTAATTTCTATAGAACAGGTAAAAATGAAATGGAGGATTACATATGTTAAAGCGAATTAAAGTCAATCTAGAAGCCATAGAAGCTATGCTTTATTTCTGGCAGGCAGCTTCAGAAAAAGAAAATGTTGCAGAGAGCTTTTTTTATGATGTTGCAGACATGAAGGGTATGAAATTAGTTTACGATGAAGATTTCAACGCTGAGTCTGTAAGAAAGGTCTTAAGTGCAATAAAAAACAGAGAGCTTTTATCCGACGCCACAAAAGCTGAAAAAAGATTTTGGAATAATAATATGTGGATGATGGAGGACATCGAATATACTCAAATGATGGCTGCTCCAATAAAGGTTTTAAACCTGGATCCAATGGTGGATATTATTAACGAAAAGCTTCCTAATGCTGAAAAAGAAGAGCTGGAGGTGATTTTTGCACCTCTTCATCTTGAGGAATATTATATAAAAGGCAGCAGTTTAATAATCAACTTCTTCAGGATAAAGCCTAGTGATTTCGATGATAACACCTTTATAGGTGAAGCCAAATTGGAAGACTACATTCTGGACAAGCTTATGGAAATGTGCAGATAAAACATTTCCAGTAAAAGTAAGCACCCCTGGGGTAGTTCCATATAATGGAACTACCCCAGGGGTGCTTACTTTTATTTACATTTGCTTATAATGTTTATAAGCTGTGATTTGAGCTTATTCTTTTCTCCTTGAAATATGAGTATTTTTATCCCCATTTCTTCTGCTCTTAAAAGGGTTGTACTTTTTGAAGGCATAACTGTGGATATAAGTATTTTAACCGCATCCTCTCCTCCGATTTTTTCTGCATATACCTCCAGCTCATTTAAAGCATTTTCGTCATAGTTTGGGGTGTCCTTACAGGATATGTATAGTAACTGTGAGCCTGCTGTTGCCAGTACATCAGCTTCATTTTTCAGCCTCACCTGATCGGTATCCCATAGAAAAACCGCTCCTGCTTTCACATCATCTACTTCTTTTATCTCTTTAACAATATTGTATACAAGCACTTCAAGCCATGTCCCCGCCTTAAATACAAAAGATTTATAGTTCATATTATAAAATTGAAGAATTATGTAATCATGTTTTCCCTTTAGAAGCTTATATAAACCTATATCTGAACCCTTCTTCAAAAAAGGCATAAATTGGGGCATATCTACTATCATCCCGGCATTCATAGTCACCGTTAAAGGATATAACTCACTGTACTGTATATACAAATTACTCCTGAGTATTCCTTTAAGCTTCTTCCACAAGCTGTAATGCTCTATTATATATTCAACAAACTCAATAATTCTTTCATCTTCGTAAAATCTGCTGCTGTCTTGAAGTATTTCACCCCCTGATCCTGCTATAAGATCTGTAATTTTCATCTCCTGAACAGCTCTTTTGACAGGCTTAAGTTCTTTAGAATTTAAGTCTATGATAACCTCATCGTCCATATCCGAATATATAGGTTTATATCCCTCCTCCTGGCAAATTTTAAAAGCCATAAGATTTAAAAGTCTGTTTCCTCTGGAGAGATTTATTGCTGTATTCTCAATATTAAAAGATTTTATAATATCAGCCAGAGCATCATAGCTTATTTTATCGATAACTGCGCTTTCAACTTTCAAGCCCGGCAATTTCCTTATAAGGTGATTTTTTATATTTTCATAATCCTCCTTTAATATTTCAGAATCATCAGATATAAAGAGCATTCTATCCGGCTTCAAATTAATAGCGGCATATATATTTGCTCCATTATAATCATCAAAAAAGCATATTATATTTTTAAAATTTATATCTTTCATATAGTTTCTCCCTTCTTTTAAAACTCTTCCCTACAAATATATAATGCCTCCCTTTTAAAATCTTATTTTAAGCACCGTGTATATTTTAATTCAGAATTACAATTTAATTTATAATTACTATATTAATTTATAATTATTAAATTACAATTATTAAATTATAAATTTTATCAGACTACATAACAAAATATCCATGAATAGAAAACTGCAGGATAAAATCCTGCAGTTTTCTATTACTTTCTGTTCCTTCTCAATACCCTCCATATACCGCAGCTTCTGCCATATCCTTCTCTCTCTCCGATATATTCAAAATACATGTCATTATAGGGAAAATCCTGCCTATTCTCCCTATCTCTAAGAGGACTCCAACTCACCATCTTATATGATGGATGAAAGTTTGCTCCATCGGTTATTATTATGGCTCCATCAGTAAGTCTTGAAGTTAAAACCTTAAATACCTGTGGAGAAAACCACCACTGCCCGCTTCCTCCCTCTCCTTGGGAGTCTCCTCTGTAAAAGAATACTGAAATATCCGTAAGGTTAAGAAGTGATAAAAATCCATCATTATTAAAGGTATTTATTTTAATTTTATCCTTGTTATATAAGTACCAATCCTCAACCCTGATATTGTTAACAGTTCTTACACTTCCTATGTCCATATCAAAGTACTTGAACATAGCATTTCCTATATCTATATTTGTTGACTGAGTTTTAATGTGTACTTCTTCAACTATCCCCTTTTCTATTTCTCCCTTAGTTCTTCCACTATAATATCTGTTTCTAACGCTGTTATAAAACACCTTTTCGCAGTTAGTATCCGGCAGCGTTATTTCTCTAATATCCGCAAATACAAGCTTATCGACTAATCCTCCAAAAAGCTCTATAGGCTCTAGAGTATCCTCTCCTGCTCCAGGGTAAAAGAGAATACCTTCAGGAACTTTAATATTGTACTCCCTGTAAAACTTATCAAACATTATAATCCCCCCTTTTAATAAAAATGCAGATAAAACCTGAATTAATTGATTTGTTTTCATTATTATAAATAATTATTTAATACTTTATAATATGATTTTAAAGCAGCATTGTTAGCTTCACAATTGAGTTTATGAAATATTCTAAATTAATAAACACTATCGGTAACCTCTTTTAAAACTCTATTATATTCAAGCTTTTCTCTATTAATAAGACCATCAGAATAATTAATATTAAACTCCAAAATAAATGACAGCTTGGTTGAAAAGCTTTCTGAACTGGGTTTGCCCTTTGCTCTTATAGGTAAAGTTTTAAATGAAGACCTTCTTAAATTTTATATTATAAACAAGAACCCCCCCCAAAGCGAACACTTTTAAGCACAGAGCTAATAATACGAGAATCCTGCAGAAATCTGTAAAATTTATTTTTTGTTAATATAATAATAAATTTAAGTTACAATTTTATTAATATTTATAAACACCCCCTCACTGATACCTTAATTGGGTTAAAATATTACACATAGGATTTTAATGTAGTTAAGGGGTGAATTAATGAAAATATTGAAAGAACAGTTCGCAAATCCTCAGGGGAATCTAGGTAAACTTTCAGGGTTATTGATGCAGATTAAAGATAAAAATCAGAGCAGCTGGGTAGTTGCCAACTCCAAAGTAAAGCCAAAATCCAGTGTTCTGGAGGTTGGTTTTGGTCCAGGACTGGGTATAGAAAGCGCATCTGGTTTTGCCTTTGAAGGTTTTGTTGCAGGCATTGATATTTCAGATATCATGCTCCAGACAGCGACAAAAAGAAACTCAGAAAAAATCCGTCAGGGAAAAGTTGAGCTTTTAAAAGGCGATGTAATGGAAATCCCTTTTGAAGATTATTATTTTGATTTAGTGTTTTCGGTGAATTCCATACAATATTGGGAGGATGTACAAGAATCTTTAAGAGAAATAAAAAGAGTGCTTAAGGATAACGGAGAAATAGCCATTGCTATGCATCCTTATTGGCTGGAAACAGAAGCAGACTGTATACAGCTTAGAGAAAAAATCACAAAAGAAGTTCAGGCTGCAGGTTTTAAAAATGTAAAAGCAAACTTATTATATTTAAAACCCGTTACCGCTTTTTGCATTTATGGGTTAAAATAATTCACCATAAAATAAGGCTGTTATTATACACGCCTTATTTTTTTATGCTTTTTTTCTTTTATCCTCCTTAAATAATAATGCAAAATACTAATATTTTTTAAAATACTGGCAAAAATAACATAGACAACACAGGAGGTGAATTTATGGCTGTAAAGAAAAGTTTACAGATTTCTAAAGAAGAATATAAAAATTACGCCAAGGAAAGAGAGGCTAAGAGACCTGTTTTCAAAAACTGCATCAGAGCTTTTATAAGCGGAGGCATAATCTGTACCTTAGGCCAATTCCTTCAATGGATTTTTATTAATTATTTTGGTTTTACAGAGCAGACTGCAGGAAGCCCAGCTACCGCCGTACTAATAATCCTATCAGTACTTTTAACAGGTTTTGGAGTTTATGATCATATTGCTCAATGGGCAGGAGCCGGTACCGCAGTCCCAGTTACAGGCTTTGCCAATACCATTGCCTCTGCTGCTATAGAGCACAGAACAGAAGGATATGTTTTGGGGGTTGGAGGAAATATGTTTAAGCTGGCAGGCTCTGTTATAGCTTTTGGAGTGTTTTCAGCTTTTGTTGTTTCCATAATTAAAATAGCTTTTAAATGGTTAGGAGGAATGTAAATGCTGCAGGGAAGTCAAACCTGGATGTTCAACTCTAAACCAGTCATAATCGCCTCCGCTGCGGTAGGAGGTCCCTTTGAAGCTCAGGGAGCCTTGGCAGATGATTTTGATGTACTTCACACTGACATTTGGATTGGTGAAAAAAGCTTTGAAAAAGCCGAAAAAGCACTGCTTCAGGAAGCCTGCGAAACCGCAATAACTAAGGCAGGACTAACTAAGCAGCAAGTACAGTTCTTCATAAGCGGCGACTTAATGAACCAAATAATTTCAAGCAGCTTTGCAGCCAGGGAGTTGGGTATGCCTTATTTAGGAATATTCGGAGCATGCTCAAGCTCCATGGAAAGCTTGGCTTTAGGTTCTCTGTTAGTGGATAGTAAAGCCGCTGACTATGTAATAACCGGAGCCTCCAGCCACAATGTCTCTGCAGAGAAGCAGTTTAGATATCCTACAGAATACGGAGCTCAAAAACCACCTACAGCACAATGGACAGTTACCGGAGCCGGTGCAGCATTGGTGTCCAGTAAAGGAAATGGTCCTAAAGTTGTCTGTGCCACCATTGGAAGGATAGTAGATAAAGGAATATCAGACCCCTTCAACATGGGAGCTGCTATGGCACCTGCCGCTGCAGATACAATACTAAGTCATTTTAACGACCTAGGGATAGACCCTGCCTATTATGACCTTATTGCTACAGGTGATTTAGGACAAATCGGTCATGTTATAGCAGCAGACTTATTGGAAAAAAGCGGCCTTAGAATACCACCGGAAATCTTTACAGACTGCGGAACCCTCATCTATAACCAGGATCAGCCTGTAATGGCAGGAGCCAGCGGCTGCGCCTGTTCCGCTACAGTAACCTACGGTCACTTCTTAAACAGAATGAAAAAAGGAGAATTAAAAAGAATTCTGGTTATTGCTACAGGAGCTCTGCATTCCCCTATTTCCTATCAACAAAAGGAAACTATCCCATGCATAGCTCACGCAGTATCTATAGAAATATAAAAAGGAGAAGTAAAATGGAAAAGTTTGTTCTAGCTTTTATAATCGGAGGTCTTATTTGCGTTATCGGGCAGCTGCTCATGGATATATTAGCATTGACACCTGCCCATACCATGTGTACTCTGGTGGTAGCAGGAGCGGTATTAGGAGGTTTGGGGCTTTATGAACCTCTTGTTAAGTTTGCAGGTGCAGGAGCATCGGTTCCTATAAGCAGCTTCGGACATTCTCTGGTGAAAGGCGCCATGATGGAGGCTGAATCCGATGGTATTATAGGAGTTCTTACAGGAATTTTTGAAATAACCAGCTCCGGAATATCCTCCGCTATAATATTCGGATTCATGGCTTCATTGATATTCAAACCTAAGGGTTAATACAAAAAAAACCCTACAAACAGTACAGTACAAGGATTTTTATAAACTAATAAAAAAGTAAAAATATTTTAATAATTATTATTGATAAATAAAGATTATTGTTATATAATATAAATACAATCCCATTTTAATTCCAGTGGGAACAATACACTTTATTTTTAGTATATTGATAATCCCCTAAACATTGTACCCCTAAGATTAAAAGTCCCTTTCTATTTAAGCGGTTAAGATTAACCTTGTTTAAATAGTATAGTTTTTAATCCCTCGAAATACTCCCAAAAGTATTATAACCTTAAACGGGCCCTAGAATTATTCTAGGGCTCTTTTTTTATTCCATATTTTTTATTTATCGGAATTTTTATAGCTTTCCGCAACCCTAGAGAAACCGAAGCTTATAAGCATATCCTCTATTATCTTTCTAAGAGTTAATGAAGAAACCTCCTCATCATATTCCTTCATTACTTTTTCTTCTATTTCGTCGCTTATAGATTTTAAATCTCCTTCTGTCATACCTTCGTTAATATCGTCAGAAGCATTTGCTATAGTCCTTTTAATTTTATCCAGATTAAAATCCTGAAGCCTGGAATCTCTTTTTCTTACTTTCATAAACACCCTCCTGTCTACCACATTATTAATTCTATTTTAACACCATATTAAGATTATTAAAACTCTTTAATAAAGCTAAGTTTCCATCTGCTCCCTCAGCTTAAGGAGTTCCTCTTTATATTTACTTTTACAGTTAGGATATTTCTCAAGAGTTTTATCTATTAAGTCAAGTTTTATCTGCCTTAATAACACCCCTTCTCCGCTGATTAGGTCAAAGCACCCTTTCATAGGATCTCCATACAAGGTTTCATTCCGATATTTTTCGTAGCTCTCTAAAACTTTTCTTATAGCTTCTGAATTATCTATATCAAGAGCTTTATTCAATAATATTATTGGCTTTTCCCAATCCTCAAGAAGCATAACTTCCGCCAGCCTTTTATATATAGAAATGTCCCCTGGAGATATTCTCAATAGATAATCAAAAACCTCTGTACATTTATGGTAGTCTTTATTTAACAATAAAGACAGCCCCAAGGCATTCCATGCTGAGAAATCCTTCGGATTTATTTTTACAACCTCCTCACAGCACTGTACAGCCATGTCATACTCCTGACTTTTAACATACATAGCAGCAAGAGCAGTATATGCCTCATAACAGTAGGGATTATACTCCAGGTATTCCTTCATTCCCTTTATTTTAGCTTTTAGAATCATATCCTCCTCTAACTTATCAGTATTCTGTATTTCATGATCATCCCTTTGATATAAGCAGCATTTTTCAAGAAGAGCTTCATAGTCACATATATTCATTTCGGTATATCTCTCAAAAGAAGCTTCAAACCCCTCAGAAGCAGTCCCTGCCAATATATTTTTTATTACCTTCAAACCCTTTAGTTTTATAAGATTATAAACTGCATAGTAACTTTCAGAATAAGGATCCTTACCACCTTCTATATAATCCTGCCACAATTCAGGAATAATGAGTTTTTTAAGCGGTATTACCCCTTCAGGCATTTTACCTTTGAAAGAAGTGCTGCAGGATGCTATATATTCAGCCATTCCTTCTTCAAACCATAAGGGTATATCACCTTCCTGTAAATTATATGTCAGTTTCAGCCTATTCAAATAATAATGGCAATACTCATGTCTTAATGTATTTTTAAAATCACTTCTTCCGGATTTTACTGCAAGCACATCTAGAAGCACATCTTTTACCAGTATTCTTATTGTATTTTCTCCTGTACTTTTATTAATTATAAATATCCCTCTTAAATCCACTATATCTTGATTAGAGGATTTGAAGGCCTCTTCTTCGTCCTCAAGATATATATTCAAAGGGATTAACTCCGCTTCTTCAAAGATATTCACACAATCTTTTTCCACATCATCTAAATATAATTTAACCAAAGTAAAGGCAGGCGCATTTTTCTCCGAAAAAAGTATATTTATCCCTTTATAAATTTTCCTTCTAAATAATCCTACATCCGCTTCTTTTTCTTTATTTTCACAGTTATCTGCAGTTTTTACCCCTCTATCTTTCATCCCATTTAAAAAAATAATACTATTTTTTAACTGCAGCAAAAACAATAAAATCACCACAGTAATAAAGATATTTTTACCCATCCTACTAACTTTGTCTATAAAATAATACCTTTTTAAAATGACAACCCAAGTCAATATAACTATAAGGATAAAGGAACTGATAAAATAAGCATAAAAATCTATATTCACCTTGCTCTCCCCTTATGTTATTTTTTTAACAAATATAGCTACAGGAATATGTTTATCAGAGTATTTTTATCATGACAATAACTGCATCTATTAATATAAGTATACCTCATCCCCTTTGTATTATCTATGAATTTAAAAAATCCCCCTTCAATTTACAATAAAAAAGTCCAGGTTTACACCTGAACTTATGATAACAAAACCCCTCAGCTCGTATTAAATCAGATCTGATTTTTCTTTAGACCGTTGGAATTTCTATAAGCTTTTACAATATTAAAGAAGGCTCTATTTTTTAAATTTTCTATTATAAGGTCTCTAATTTGTATATATGTAATTTCATTTTTATATCTGCTTTTTATTTTATCGGCAACCTCATTGGTTATGGAATTTAAATCTCCCTGAGTCAATGGTTCATTTATACTGTCTGAAGTATTTGCTAAAGAAGTTTTTATTTTAGATGAGTCAAATTCTTCTGCTCTGCCATTCCTTTTAATAACTCTCATAAATAACCCTCCAAATCTAGTTCCTTTTATAATTATTATATCATTAAAGACCTATTAAGATATTTATAGATTGTAATCTAATTATTAAATATCGTTCACGTATAGTAGTAAATTAAAATCTGCGGTGCTATAATCAAGCTGCATATATTATTATATATTTATGAGGTGTCGTATATGAATTTTAAAAAAATACATCATATAGCTGTTATCTGCAGCAATTATTATACTTCTAAAGATTTCTATGTAAATAAGCTGGGACTTAAAGTAATCAAAGAAACTTACAGAGAAGAAAGACAATCCTTTAAGCTGGATTTAGCCTTAAACGGAGAATATGTATTAGAGCTTTTTTCCTTTCCAAATCCTCCAAAAAGACCAAGTTACCCCGAAGCCTGCGGACTAAGGCATTTATCCTTTCAAGTTGATAATATTGCAGAAGCAGTAAATACCCTTAAAGAGAAAAAGATAAAAACAGAGCCTATAAGATTAGATGAAGTTACAAATAAAAAATTCACCTTCTTTTTCGACCCCGACGGCCTTCCCTTAGAAATTTATGAAGCATAATAACAAAAGGAAAAATTAAAAAGCAGAGTAAAACTACTCTGCTTTTTAGAAACCCAATTTCATATTAAAACCCGTGCAATAATAAACACCTAGCTTTGGTGTTATAACTTCTATGGTTACAATAATATTATATACTGTTTTGGATAAATATAAAATAGCTTTTATAAAAAATTTAAATATTTTTTCCATGATTTTTAATAAAACTTTATTCCGCGAGCCAATTTAAGGTAATTAAAGCATATTCATAAAATTTTAATAAAAAAAACCTTTTATTATTCTCAAAAACCATGTATAATAAAGTCATATTTAATCTTAGTTTTAGTGAAATTAAATTTTTTACTCAAAACAGATTAAATGGATGATCCCCATTAAACAAAACATCATCCTATAAGGAAGTTATTACAGCTTCCTAAAATTAAAATCGCCTTCCCCCAAAAGGCATTTTAAATATACTCTCCTCTTACACCTTATAGCCCGCATTTAGTGGGCTATATTTTATTTCAAATCTTTTTTACTTCTTCATGAATATTTTTTGAGACCTTAAATATATGAATATAATATGAATATTATTACTTTTATGTTAATCTTTTCATGTAAGCCTTATTTTTATAGATACACTACTTTTTCTCCCATCTATTAGTGTATCAACTTCTAATCTTTTTTCGAAAAAAAACCTATAAAATAACAAGTATTTCTAAATATCATTAATTTTCCTTTAATATTTCATATCTTCTGTATCACAACTGTGTATCATTTATTAATTAAATAAGCTTCTTTCTATGTAAATCAGCTATATGTATATGTTTAGAACCTCTGGCACAGTATTTGCTTTTTAATATATTCATAATAATTTAAGGAGGTTTTTTAATGAAAGGCAAGTTATTTTTTAAAGCTTTGGCTATAGCATCACTTACAGCCTTTGTAACACCTTTGGTTTCTGCAAACACCAAAGTTAAAGCAGAGGATTCACTCACTCCTCTTTATAAGTATCAAACTAATACACCCATCTTTCTTCACGGAGAGCATGTAAAGGTTCCCAAGGTGCCTCCTCACAATAAAAGAGAGTTTAGAAGCATGTGGGTTTCTACAGTTAGTAATATTGACTTTCCTTCAAAGCCCGGACTTACAGTAAGTGAGTTTAAAAAGGAATATCTAGATATATTAAATACTTTTGAATCCCTTAACATGAATGCGGTAACCTTCCAAGTAAGACCTATGAATGATGCTTTTTACTCATCAGAGCTTAATCCCTGGTCTGAATTTCTCAGCGGAAAGCAAGGCGAGCCAATCATGGAAAAGGGCAAGATTTTTGATCCATTAGCATGGGCTATTGAAGAAACCCATAAACGCAACATGGAATTCCACGCGTGGTTTAATCCATATAGAGTAGCTCACGCCTTTGATTATAGAAAATCTACCGAACAGGTTCTAGCTGAAGAATTGCCAAAGCTTCATGACAGCAATTTTGCCAAAAAGCATCCGGAATATCTGTTAAGATTTGATAACAAATTAATTATGGATCCAGGCATTCCAGAGGTTCAAAAGTTTGTTAGAGACAGCATCATGGAGGTTGTAACCAAATATGATGTTGACGCAATTCATTTTGATGATTATTTTTATCCTTATAAGACCACAAGAGATGGTAAACCTGTAGTTTTCGGAGATAAAGGAGAAGATGCTGCTACCTTTGAAAAATACGGTGGAGAATTTAAGGGAGACATAAAAGCCTGGAGAAGAAACAATATAGATTCTCTCATACACGACTTATCGAAAGAAATAAAAGCTAAAAAGCCTTATGTTAAATTTGGTATCAGCCCCTTTGGTATATGGGGTCATGAAGCTATTCATCCCGGTATAGGATCACATACTCCTATCACTTCCTCAGCAAGCTATGATGATATATATGCTGACACCAGAAAATGGGTTAAAAGCAATTGGATAGACTATATAACTCCTCAAATTTACTGGGCATTCGGTACCACTGCTGCTCCTTATGCAGAACTTGCTGATTGGTGGTCAGAAGTAGTGGAAGGAACTAACACTCATCTGTATATAGGACATGCGAACTATAAGCATAACGATGCCTACTGGGATAATGATTGGCACAACGCCGAAGAGATACCAAATCAGCTGAAGTTTAACTCTATGTATAAAAATATTAAAGGCAGCTCTTTCTTCAGTTTAAGACAGCTGAGACCAGAAATCCTCGATATATCCGGAAGCTCCCCTGAGCAAAAAAAGGAAAAGAAAGAGCTTATAACTAAGATAAGAGATACTATAAAAAATGACTATTTTAACACTAAAGCATTGGTGCCTTCAATGCCTTGGCTGGATAATAAGGCCCCTAACGCTGTAGTAGGCATAAATACTAAAAAGGGAAATAATGAAATCCAGTTAACCTGGAAAGATTCAGCGAAAAATGATTCTTCCTATTATGTAATATATAGATACTAAAAAGGCAAAGAACCTCTTAAATCTAAAGGTACAGATGATCCTTTCGGAATTCTTGACACAGTGAGAAGAACAGATAATCAAACTGATTTTAAATATGTTGATAAAACTGTAGAAAACGGAAAAACTTATGTTTATATAATAACCGCTGTGGACAGGCTTCATAATGAAAGCGAACCAAAGTACGCCAATGTTCCGCTGAAATAATTTAAAATTAAGAAACAGAAATTAAAAATGAAGGAGTTTATCCTTCATTTTTAATTTTTAATTATTAATTATTTCTGTAATTTGTTAATATTGTATGATATTATTGAAAACCCTGAGATTTCCGTAATAATATTGAAGTAATATATTTATATCGGTTCAGGAGGTGAATTATGTGCAAAATAAAAGACCAACCTTTACCTTAGTTAATATACTGTTGATTCTGCTTATAGTTTTTGTTTTTACCCAGCTTGATTATATATTCAAACCTGTAGGAAAAGTAGCAAAAATGCTGCTTACTCCTTTTATATTTACTTTATTTTTTTATTATGCTCTTCGTCCTATTGTAAACTATATAAATACAAACAAGAAATTTAAAGCTTTTGCGGTGGCTTTAACCATATTACTTTTTGTAATCTCCATAGTGCTTTTATTTAAATACGGCGCCTCTGTGGTTACAAAAGAATTTCAGATAAAAATGTCTAACGGTGAACTTATTAATTTAACGGATTATAAGAAATTATTCGGAGAATCCCTAGGTGAATACATAGAAAAATTTAATATAAACGAAAAGATATTTGCATACTTTTCAAAAGTTATTTCTAATATCACCACATACTTTTTCCAATTCTTTTCTAGTGTAAGCAGTGCATTGACACAGATAATCATAGTTCCTTTCCTGCTTTTTTATCTTCTTAAAGATGATATTAAATTCGTTAAAGGTATAATAAGCATAACTCCGGACAAATACAAACATCTGGTTAAAACCACTTTAAAAGAAATGGATGATAGCCTTTCAAATTATATAACCAGTCAGCTTACAGTAGCATTAGTCATAGGAATCATGATGTTTATAGCTTACAAGATCATAGATATGCCTAACGCTCTTTTTTTATCAACCTTCGCGTCTGTAACGGCGGTTATTCCATTTTTAGGTCCTCCCTTAGGAGTGCTTCCGGCTATACTATTAGCCTTTACCATTGATTTATCCATGGTTTTAAAAATAGTACTAGCAGCGGTTATAGTACAGCAGCTTGAGGAAAACCTAGTAACTCCCAATATAATGAGCAACAGGCTAAAGCTTCATCCCCTTACGGTTATCATAATCATAATAATAAGTCTCGCTGTTTTTGGTTTAATGGGAGCCTTTATAGCAGTTCCTTTGTATACTTCCCTTATTATAATTTTTAAAAACACATCAAAAGCATATAATATGAGGAAAATAAAGCATGATATTGAAGCGAAATAAAGTATAAAATACTTTATTAGTTTAAGAAGAGCTGTGAAATTATTAGAGATAATTTTCACAGCTCTTTTTTTATGCAGGCATTAATTTTAAATTTATAGATTAACTGATTTTTCTCCTGCTATAGCAAAAAGCTGGAGGGCAAAAAATGCTTTTGCGTCGATTTTAATATCCTGCTTTAAAAGCTCGGAGGCCTCTTCTTTAGAAACAAGTTTAATTTCAATATCCTCATCCTCTTCCAGATATTCAGTGCTGGGTTCTCCCTGGCAAAGGCAGAAAGCTATGGCCATGGATTCGTCCGTCATCCCGCCTGAAGCATAAATAGGAAATAGCTTTTTGTTTCTGTCTAAATCAACCAAGGCTAATCCCGTTTCTTCTTTAAGCTCACGTTTTAACGCATCCTCTATACTTTCATCCCCATCTATAAGACCTGCAGGCAGCTCATACATATAGTCATTTACAGGCACTCTGAACTGTCTTATGAGTACCAGTTTCCCTGATTCCTTATGAACAGCAAAGATTACCACAGCATCAGTTTTTTCTTTCCCGCCGTTGAAATGCTGATTAATAAGTTCCTCCCGACTTTTTCTGGAAGCAACTGTCCAGTTCTTTAATTTACCTGATTTATTAACATATTTTACATCATATAAACTTAAAAATTTTTCTGCTGCTAAGGTGGTGATATCCTTTATTCTATTATTTATACCCATATAAACATCTCCTAACTGATGAATGCTCCAATAAATACCTAATTATTATAACATAGTTTAAAACCAAAAATAAAAATGGTGGAGGGAATTTCTTAAAAAGGACAAATTACCACTTTAATATTGAATATGAATAAAGTATCCTGCAGATAATATTTATAACCTCTTTATCATTTAAAGTCTTAAAAATAACTTCAAAGGAGTAATATTTCATGAAAGGGATGATATGTTTGATGAGTTACTTATACAGAATGAATGAAAGAAGAAAAAATTTCAGAGCCTTGATGATGGGAGCAATTCTTGGAGCCGCTGCCACAGCAGTAATCATAAATATTTTAAACAGCATGTCACAGAGTACTATTCTCTTAGAAGAAGAGGATAGCGAAAAGACTGAGACAAATACACATTGCTGTACACCTTCTCAAGATGATTCTTCTAATGAAGAAGGTTATATAGTCATTCAGTCCACAGAAAATGGAAGCATAGATCCAACGGAAAAATAGATCCAACTCTTCATTTACTTAAAATGTAAAAAGCCTATGTCTGAATTATTAAGACAGAGGCTTTTTGACACTGCTTTGTAAACTTTACATAACTTTAGAAACCGCATAAAATCACGGTTCTATGAACAAACAATCACATAGATTAACGGGCTGTAAATGTATTATTAATTATAATGATATGATATTGTAATGACTATTTCACACCCCTATAATTAAATAAACACAAAGAGTTTATTAAAAAATTTTAGGAGGTATTAACTATGCTGTATAACGAATTAGTTCATAAGATAAAGAAAGAGAAAAGAAGAGTAGAAAGAAAGAAGAGTATGAAAAATCTTGCTTTAATTGGTGTAGGTGCAGCTATAGGTTCAATTGCAGCTGCCCTGACAACTCCTAAAAAAGGAGAAGATTTAAGAAAAGATTTAAAACATACTTATAAAGACACTGTAGATAATCTAAAAGTAAAAGCTGATGAAGTAAAAGATCAGGTAAAGACCACTCTAGATGATGGTAAGTCCAAAATTAACAATATAAAAGGACATGCTGTTGATACAAAAGAGGAACTGAAAGATGTTATGAAAGAAAAAGCAAAAGATATAAAAGATGATATTAAATCCAATTCATCTGATATGGAAAACAAATTTGAAGATGCAAAAAAAAGCATAAAAAAAGATGGAAAAGTAGTTATTGAAGATGCTAAAGATACAAAGGAAGATTTATACAAAACCATAAAGGATGTTAAATCAGACCTTAAATAACAGATAGGATAGGTGATTTATTTGGATACGATGATATCTCTCAGAGAAGTGTTGTTTCTTCTGATATTTCTATTATTAGCAGCGGTAGCAGTTTATTTAATAATTACATTAAAAAACGTTACCTCTACTGTTAAGAATATAAATAATCTTATAGAAACAAACTCAGACAATATTGAAACCATCGTATCTACACTTCCCAAAATCATGAAAAATGTAAATGAGATTACTGAAGGCGTTCCTGAAGTAGTGGACAATGTTAACCTCATAGTTAAAGATGTAAGAGGAAGTGTGGATACAGTTACTGATACCGTGGATTTAGTAGGTGCAGCTGTAACAAAGACTACTTTGGATGTAACGGAAAAAACGGAGCTGGCTGCACAGTATATCTCCATAGGTACTGAGTTAATAAAGAACATAATAGAAATATTAAAAAAATAAAATCGGATCAAAAAAGGAGAGAATAATATGGGATTTTTAAGATGGATAGGCGGAATCATACTACTAATTTGGCTTCTTGGTCTTCTGTTTAAAATGGGAGGTTCCTTGATACACCTACTGTTAGTAATCGCTGTAATAGTATTTATAATAGACTTTTTAACCGGAAGACGAGCTTAACAATCAGGCTATAATCCCTTTTATAAAAATAAACCCCTTTTTAAGTTTTATCAACCCATACCCTGAAATATAAAGAGGCTGAAAACACAGCCTCTTTATTTTGCTGATTTATTCATTTTTGGAGAAAGAGATTAGAAACTGTATCTATGAAGAGATGATATTTAGATTCCTACAAACTTATAACCAACTTTGTGAATTGTAACTATATACTTAGGATTTCTGGAATTATCTTCTATTTTACTTCTGAGATTTTTAATGTGCGAATCTATTACCCTGTCAAAACCGTCAAAATCCTGCCTCATTACATAATCTAAGAGCTCTGATCTTGTAAATACCTTATTAGGATTAGAAGCCATTAAAGTTAGTATTCTATATTCTGTGGAAGTGAGAGAAATTTCTGCTCCTTTTTTCTTAACCACTCTGACATCAAAATCAATGGATAAATCGTCATCATTATAGCTGTAAACCCGTAGAGAAGTGGATTTTTTTCTGTCAATATTCTTTATCACAGTATTTACCTTAGCCATAAATAATCTGGCATTAAAGGGCTTAACATTAAAGTATTCCCTTTTAGAATTAAGCTCTGCTTTTTTCATTTTTAAAGAGGATGAATCTTTCAACACCATAATTGTAGTTAACTGCTTTTCATCACTCAATTGCTGCAGGCTTTTTTCAAATTTCACAAGCAGCTTATCAGATATTATAATTAAAGCTATATCAATTATATTTAAAATTTCTAAAGCTTCATTAACTGCATAAGATTTATATATTATATATCCCTCTCGCTGGAGATAGTTTTCGATTATATTAACATTTCTCTTTTCTTCGTCTACTACTAATATTCTTTTGATAGTATCCATAACCTCCTCCTCTTTTGTACAAAATTAACCTAGTCTATATTACCATATATTTATGAATAAATTATGGAGAAAGTAAAAAAGGCATTATTAATTTATTTAAATAAAATAATAATGCCTTTTATAAATCTCATAATATTTTCACACATATTTATCTATTCGACATTAAATGATTAATGAAGAACCTTACTTAAGAAATCTTTAGTTCTTGGATTTTTAGGATTAGAGAAAATATCTTCCGGACTTCCTTCCTCAATTATCTTACCTTCATCCATGAAAATTACCCTATCAGCTACTTCTTTCGCAAATCCCATTTCATGAGTAACTACTACCATAGTCATGCCTTCTGCTGCAAGCTCCTTCATAACATTCAATACCTCTCCTACCATTTCAGGATCAAGAGCTGAGGTAGGTTCATCGAAAAGCATAACTTCAGGCTCCATAGCAAGTGCTCTGGCAATAGCTATCCTCTGCTTTTGCCCTCCTGACAGCTTTGCAGGATAGCTTAACGCCTTATCTTCAAGCCCTATCTTCTTCAAAAGCTTATATGCAGTTTTTTCTGCTTCTTTCCTGCTTTTATTCTTAACCTTCATAGGTGCCAGTGTTATGTTATCAAGCACTGTCATATGAGGAAAAAGATTAAATTGCTGAAAAACCATCCCCATATTTTCACGGACTTTATTTATATCTGCATCCTTATTTGTTATATCCTTTTCTTTAAAGGTTATACTTCCTTCCGAAGGGGCTTCAAGTAAGTTTAAACATCTTAAAAAAGTACTCTTACCGGATCCGCTTGGACCAATAATAACCAGAACTTCACCTTTATTTACATATTCATTTACTCCTTTAAGAACATGGAGTTTACCAAAATACTTATGAAGATTGTTAGTTTTTATCACTTACCTTCATCCTCCTTTCTGCAATTCCCAAGAGTTTTGACAGTGTAAATGTCATTATAAAGTATATTACAGCTGCAACAATAAGAGGTTCGAAGGGTTTAAAGGTGTTTCCCCTTACAGTTTCAGCATTATACATGAGTTCATGAATACCTATAACGGATACTATAGATGACTCCTTTATAATAACTATAAACTCATTACCTAATGCAGGGAGTATATTTTTAAAGGCCTGAGGTATTATAATGTGCCTCATTGCTTGGAAATTGTTCATTCCAAGGCTTCTTGCAGCTTCCATCTGTCCCTTATCCACGGCATTAATTCCTGCTCTGATTATTTCAGCTACATACGCAGCACTATTTAAAGAAAGAGTGATTATACCCGCAATTACATCGGGAAATTCTATTCCTAAAGAAGGTAACCCATAATATATGATGTATAACTGAACTAATATAGGGGTACCCCTTATAAACTCTATATAAACTGTAGCTATACTCTTTAAAATAATGCTTTTTGACAGCTTCATTAATGAGAGTAAAAGTCCCAGCACAGTGCCTAAAAGCACGGTGAAAAATGCTAAAAATATTGTCAGTTTTGCCCCATTAATAAAGAACATCTGATATTTTGATAAAAAACTGAAGTCCATCTTTTCCCCCTAAATTATTGATTATCCACTTGATTGTTAGCTTCTATAACCATTTTTTCTATTGTTTTCTCACTTATAAGTCTATCTAAAGTTTTATTTACAGCCTCAACAAGATCCTTTGATCCTTTTTTAACGGCAACAGCAGAACCAATTTCATCCTTGCCTGCATCAAATTTAAAATCTGCCACAGCTAAATCCTTATTTGCAGCAGCATAAGATTTTGCAACAACAGTTTCAACTACCACAGCTTCTACCTTTTTATTCTTTAATTCCATAACCAAATCAGTAACCTTACCTAAGGATTTAACCTGTGCATCTCTTATCTGCTCATTAGCTATCTTTTCCTGAACAGAAGTTTTCTGAGCTCCAATTTTTTTGCCTGTAAGTGATTCTACTCCGTTATATTTTTCTTTATCCTCTGCTCTTACAAGTATGGTTTGTTCAGCTTCATAATAAATTTTTGAAAAATCTACACTCTTTGACCTTTCAGCATCCGGATTCATTCCAGCCATTACAAAGTCTACTTTTGAAGCTTCTAAAGCAGTAAGCAGACCGTCAAATTTCATATCTTTTATTTCTAGTTCAACCCCTAAGTCTTTAGCTATTTCTTTAGCTATAGATATGTCAAAGCCTATTATTTCATCCTTACCATTTATTTCTTTATGGAATTCATAAGGAGGGAAGTCAGCGCTTGTACCTAAAACTATCTTACCGGATTTTTTAATTTTTTCTAAAATTCCTTCTGATGAGCTTTGTGAACTTGATGGATTTCCATCCTGTCCTCCGTTATTTTTATTTCCGCAAGCTGTTATTGAAAACATTAAAGCTCCGGCTAATACACTTGCTATTAATTTTTTTACAGTACCTTTTTTCATGTTGTCCACTCCTTCATATTTATAAACAATTAATTTTCTATTTAAATTATATGTATAATTATACATATATATATTATATTTATGCAACTTATTTTTAAATTTTTATATCTTTTTATCCAGTAAACATTTACTTATCTCCAAACTCTTAATTTTTCATCAAGTTTATTAACTATTTACTAATATACGCTCTTCCATATTTAGATTTTTCCCCATGTCCATGTATATTTTTTATTCCTTTATGCATTTTTATGCATAATCTCCCTCATCTAAAATTTCCTTAAACTATAATTAAGAATAAATTTATTCATTATTTAAAAACTTATAATATTATGTACATATATATCAAGTATCATATATTTAAACCACAATAAATGATTTTTTAATCACTTTCTTTTCACAAGAAAGATTTCACACTCCTAAACCATTATTTACAGAAGCCCCGCAGTATATTCTGCAGGGCTTCCTCTTTGAATAATACTATTTATTGCTTTTATTGTTTAACAGATGGCAAAACATTCTTATTAAAAACAAAATAACTAAAATGTATAATATGTAATATATTTAAAGCACCAAATTTTAAAACAAGGAGCTGATTTGTTGTTTTCTATAAAAAATTTAAAGTACAAAGATATATTAAATATTGAAAAACTAAATCTTCCGGAAAAGAAAATAATATGTATAGTTGGAGAAAGCGGAGGAGGAAAAACTACCCTTCTTAAAATGCTTAACAAGTTGGTTTCTCCTGATTCAGGGAATATTTATTACAAAAATAAAGATTTATCAGAAATAGATGCAGTTACCCTCAGGCGTGAAGTGGTAATGCTTTCTCAATCCCCTTCAATATTTAAAGGGACTGTAAAAGAAAACCTCCTTATTGGGATATAATTTGCAGAAAAACCTCAGGCTAGCGATGAAGCTTTAAAGGACGTACTGGATTTTGTAAATCTTAATAAAGATCTTAAAGACAATGCAGATTTATTATCCGGAGGAGAAAAGCAGAGACTGGCTCTGGCCAGAGTGATACTTATGGAACCTCAGGTATATCTTTTAGATGAACCCTCTTCTGCATTAGATGAAGAAACTGAAGAGCTGATAATCCGTAAGATGGTAAACCTCTGTAGAAAAAGAAATAAATCCTTAATTATGGTTACCCATTCTAAGACTATGGCAGAAACCTACTATGATTATCTTATTGAATTAAAATCAGGAAATATACTTAATGTTAAGGAGGCTGAGTAATGGAAGGCGCAGTAGATTTAAGCTTGTTTCAGCTGTTAAGTGCTTATTTGTTTATAGTTATTCTTTTACTGATAGTAAGAATCAAAGGAATAAGCAGAGAAAAAGAAATTATAATAGGGTCTATACGTATGACTCTTCAGCTTATTCTTACAGGTTATATACTTGGATATCTTTTTGAAAATCCTCATCCTATGTATTCCCTAACAGCAATAATAGTTATGGAAGTGTTTTCTATATATAATATAATTAAAAGAATAAAAGCAGAAATACCTATGAAATTAAAAAGAGTTATAGCTTTATCCATGTTTTTCGGCTCCTTTGTAACTATACTGTTCTTTATTCTGGCTGTAATAAGAGTTGCTCCTTGGTACAATCCCAGATATTTTGTTCCAATAGCAGGAATGCTCATAGGGAACGCCATGACAGGAGTATCCTTAGGGGTAAGCAGCCTTGTAGACGGAATGCAGACTAACCGAGAATTAGTGGAAGGAGCACTTATGCTTGGTGCAACCCCCCATGCTGCATCTAAGAGAATAATTGATACAGCCTTTGATTCAGCAATTCTTCCTACCATAAATTCTATGGTAGGCATGGGCATTGTTTTTCTTCCAGGAATGATGACAGGACAAATTTTATCCGGTACATCTCCTCTCACTGCAATAGAATATCAAATTGCCATAATGCTTGGAATTACAGGTTCAGTTTCACTATCCGTTATACTTGTTGTACAATTGGGATATAAAGCGTATTTTAATAAGGAAAAGCAGCTTATTTAGACAAAGATAAAAAGGAGTATTGAGATACCCATTTAAAAGTATCGCAGCACTCCTTTTGCACATCTTTTACCTTTTTTTATTGGTAAATATCATCTTTATCCTTTCTATTCTGTTATGATCCACCTCTTCAATCCTCATTGAAATATTTTTGTTCTTTATAACAATTTCTTCTCCAGATTCCGGAAGCCTTCCAAGTTTTTCTATTATATATCCTCCAAGACTTTCAACATTAGGAGAGTTTATATTTAAATGAAAATATTTATTCAAATCGGAAAGTGGAGTTATACCATCTAACATATAGGTGAAGTTATCAATTTTTTGAATATACTCCTCAGCACTGTCATATTCATCAAATATATTACCCATAACTTCTTCGATAAGATCCTCCATAGTGATTATTCCTGAAAAGCCCCCGTATTCGTCTATGAGTATAGCCATGTGTACCTTGTTATATTTAAGTTCTCCAAAAAGCTTATCAATATTTTTATTTTCAGGTACGAAATAAGGCTTTCTTATAATTTCTCTTATATTTATATCCGCTATTCCACTTTTTGCTCTTCTTAATATATCCTTTAAATAAATAACCCCTATGATATTATCCAAATCTCCTTCGTATACAGGAATTCTGGAATATGGGCTATTGAGAAGATTGTCTATTATTTCCTCTGAATCCTCTTCAATATCCACCATAAACACTTCTGATCTTGGAATCATTATTTCCTTTGCTAATATATCATCAAACTTAAATATGCTTTCTATCATATCTTTTTCTTCCGCATTAATAACTCCTGTTTCTTCACCAACCTGAATAAGGGATCTTATTTCTTCTTCTGATACCTTTTCCTCTAACCCTTCGCTGTCAAGCCTAAATAATCTCACAAGCAGATTGGTAGAACCGGATAGCAGCTTTACAAAAGGAAGAGCTATCTTTGAAATCCATATTACAGGTCTAATAGAAAACATAGCTATTGCCTCAGCTTTCTGCAGAGCAATCCTTTTAGGAAACAGCTCTCCAAATACCAAAGTTATATAAGACAGAGCTATGGTTACAAATACTAATGAAATCTGATAAGCATAAGGAATATTAAATCCCATCAGCACCTTGGACAAGTCTCCTGCTATACCCGTAGCAGCAGAGGCACTGGCAAAGAATCCTGCCAGGGTGATTCCTACCTGAATTGTAGCTAAAAGCTTACTGGGCTCTGATAGAATTTTTTGAAGTAATCTTGCTTTCACATTTCCTTGAGACGCAAGTATTTTAATTCTATTTTTATTTAGAGATACAATCGCCATCTCTGCGGAAGCAAAAAAAGCATTAATTAAGGTTAAAACAATTATAAGAATTATCTGCGGCATTATATTTTTACCCATGCTTAACACCTCTCCACTGATTATAATTAAAAGGAAATTTGATTAATAACTATTTTATCAATTAGTACAAAGTATAGTATACAAATTATAACACTTTGTATCAATAACATACAGTATTCTGAATGCGGATAACAGCCTATACCTAATTATATACTGAAGAGATTTAAAATCTTTGTAGTAACTATTAAGTTTCAAATAATTTTATAATTCTCTTTCTATTTATTCTTCTCTAACCTATGAAAATTTTTGTATTTATTATTAATATTTTAAATATACAAGATTGGTATATATTATGTAAAAACCTCAGTTTTTTAAAGTAAATACTAGATATTCAATTATTTCGGCAGGGATTACCTGTTTAAAAATTATTTAAAGTTTATTATAATATATATAGGCAAATATAATTACAATAATTTAAATAAAGGAGAAAAGAATGCAGTATAAGAAATATTTACCGATTATCATCGGTCTGTTCTTATTCTCTGGCATCTTATATAAAAGACAAGCTTCTGGAGTGATAAGGATTGTTGATAAGTCGGACAGCGCTATTGTGGTTAATGATAACAAAGACTCCATTCAGGTTTCTCCTTCCGATAAAATAGTGAAGGACGCCTTAAATGAGCTTAATAAAATAGAAACCAATAAAGAAGCCTCTGAGTACTCATATGCTTCTCACGAAGATGAACAAGCCTCTTCTTCCATGCCCAAAATGAGCAGAGGAGGATCATCTAATTATTCTCCTTATTCAAGTAAATATGGAGAGAAATTAGATTGGTGGAAGGAAGTTAACTCCTTAATTCCTATAGGAGCAGTACTTCAGATTAGAGATCTTTACACAGACAAGACCTTTAACGTAAAAAGAACCTTTGGAACAAAACATGCAGATGTGGAACCCTTAACCCTGCAGGATACCAATATAATTAAGAGTATCTGGGGAGAATTTTCCTGGGAAAGAAGACCGGTGGTAGTTTATTATTCCGGGAAAAGTATAGCCGCATCCTTAAGTGCCATGCCTCATGCCGGGGTGGATTCTGAACCCTCTGAAGACATAATAGAAAACCGTTCAGGAGAATATGGAAAAGGTGCAAATTTAGATTCCGTTAAAGATAATGGTATGGACGGTGTCATTGATCTGCACTTCTTTAACAGCAGAACTCACGGCAGCGACAAGCTTGATGAAGAGCATCAGAATGCAGTTTTAAAAGCTTCAGGACAATAATTATATAAAAAGATACATAGAGAATATGCACTTATAAGCTGCGCTTTGGTGCATATTCTCTTTTTTGATTATTATCAAAAGTATATTTCTATTTTTAAAAGTAATTATTTAAACTTTCTTCTATAGACCTCACAGCATAAGCTATATTTTCCATGGTAGTAAAATGAGAAAAACTGAATCTTACAGTTCCTCTGGGAAAAGTATTTAGTACTTTATGAGCTGAAGGTGCACAGTGGAGACCGCTTCTGGTGCTGATATTATAATATTTATTTAAGGTATGGCATACAACTCCGTTATCTTTATCATTAAAATCTAAAGATACTACCGCTGTCCTATTTTCTGTATCCCCCAGCCCTATTAATTGAACTTTGTCTATTTTCTTAATTCCTTTTATAAATGCCTCAGTAAGCTCCATTTCTTTCTCCCTGATATTAATTATTCCCTGCTTAAATATATATTTTAAAGAAGCATTTAATCCATATATCCCAAGCAAATTTGGAGTACCTGACTCAAATTTATCCGGCATATAGGAAGGTTGAATCTCCAGTTCCGACAGACTTCCGGTGCCTCCTTCTATCAAAGGTACAACCTTATTATTAAGCTCCTCAGTAATAAGAAAGCCTCCTATCCCCTGAGGTCCCAGCAGGCTTTTATGACCGGTAAAAGCTAAAGCACTTGCGCCTAGCTCTTTAAAATTTATATCCATACATCCAGCAGTTTGAGCAGCATCTATTATATAATATATTCCGTGCTTCCTGCATATAGCTCCTACTTCTTTAAGAGGCATAATTGTACCGCACACATTTGAAGCATGTGTGATTATTACAGCTTTAGTATTAGGCTTAATGAGCTCTTCAAAACTCTCCAAAACAAGCTGTCCATAATTATTACAGGGACATTTAGAAAATTCCACTCCTTCTTTAGCTAATGAGTTTAAGGGCCTCATTACAGCATTATGTTCCATAGAGGATATAATTACATGATCCCCTTTTTTAAGCAGTCCTTTTATCAGTATATTTAAGCTATGGGTTATATTGGCTGTAAAAATTACATTCTCAGGCTTATCAAAGTTAAATAATTCACAAAGTAACTCTCTGGTTTCAAAAGCTATATTCTCCGCTTCAAAAGCCTTTGAATAAGCTCCTCTATTAATGCTACCCCCTACTTTTGTTATATAGTTATTTATTGCTTCCGCTACCCCCGGAGCTTTAGGAAAAGAAGTAGCTGCATTATCCATGTAAATTTCCATTTAATCTCTCTCCCCTTATTTGTCATGGTTATTTCAAATATCTATAGACCTTCTTTCACCTATAGAATATAACGATTTAACGAATTATGAATTTTTTGATAACATTTAACTGATGGAATTATTGTTATTATAATAACAGACTTGGAGGGGGATGTAAATTATGAAAGAAAAAAGAGGGATAATCCTGGGAGGCGCTTTGATAGGAATTCTATCAGTAGCTGCTGTGTATTTTGGTAATCCCAAAAATATGGGTATATGTATTGCCTGCTTTATCAGGGATACCGCCGGAGCTCTAAGTTTACACGGAGCTGATACCCTTCAATATGTAAGACCTGAAATACTTGGAATGGTACTTGGAGCCTTTATAATCGCATATTTCAAAAAGGAATTTAGTTCAAAAGGCGGTTCTTCCCCATTTCTAAGATTTTTAATCGGTTTTGCAGTGATGATTGGTGCTCTGATGTTCTTAGGGTGTCCAACAAGAATGGTACTAAGATTAGCTGGTGGAGACTTTAATGCCTTATTTGGAATTGCAGGCTTTACAGTAGGTATAGTAATTGGTATCTTCTTTCTAAATAAAGGATTCACCTTAAAAAGAAATTACAAACAAACGCAATTTGAAGGATTTTTATTTCCTATAATTAATGTTATCTTACTGGCTCTAGTGGCCAGTGGTTCAGTGCTTCTTCTCTTCTCTGCAAAGGGACCGGGTTCCATGCATGCTCCTGTGCTCATATCTCTTGCTTTAGGAGCTGCTGCTGGTATTGTGTGTCAAAGAACAAGGCTTTGTATGGCCGGTGGAATCAGAGATTTACTTCTTTTTAAAGATTCGTATTTAATGTGGGGCTTTATTTCTATAACTGTTGCTGCATTTTTAGGCAACTTAGTCTTAGGCTTTTTTTCACCGGGATTTGCAAACCAGCCTGTTGCTCACACTGATGGATTGTGGAACTTCCTTGGTATGACTGTAGTTGGATGGGGTTCCATACTTTTAGGAGGATGCCCAATGAGACAGCTTATTTTAAGCGGAGAAGGCAATGTTGATTCAGTTGTAACTATTATGGGTATGCTTCTAGGAGCAGCCTTTGCTCATAACTTTAAGCTGGCATCCAGCCCTGCAGGACCTACCCCTAACGGACAAATTGCTGTTCTGCTTTGCTTGGTCTTTTTAGCTGCGGTTTCATTCCTATCAAGAGATTCAAAATTATCCATGAAGATGAAAGGAGAGGTTAGTGTTGGTTAGAATAGACGCCAGAGGAATGTCATGTCCCCAACCGGTTTTAATGTGTAAAAAAGCCCTGGGGGGAAACCCTGAAGGAATAGAGATTTTAGTAGATAATAACACAGCCTGCAGGAATGTGGAAAGATTTATGAAAAATTCAGGCTACAATGTTTCAATAAAAGAAATGGAAGAAGAGTATTTACTCACTGGAGTAAAATAATCATGGAGTATATAGCTACATTTTTTACACATTCAGGAGCCATTAAATTCAGTAGATTCCTTACAAAAAATAATATAGACAATGAGACCTCTCCTGTTCCAAGAAAACTAAGCTCAAGCTGCGGTATCGGCGTGACATTTTATTATCAGGGAAATACAGAAGATATTCACAGTGACGATATGGAAAAACTATTTTCTAAAGTTAATAATGATTACTTATTGGTAAAAGAATTTTAGTTGTAAAACAAAAAGAAACTTTGATGAATCCGGTCAGCCATCAAAGTTTCTTTTTTATTTGCATTATTTTATAAAAATCCCTTCATTGCTATACATTTTCTTTTAAAAACACCCAAATTTCTGTTATGGTTTACATGAAAATCTAAGGTATTTATACCTTGCACACAGGTAAATACTATGTTATAGTAAGTTGTTCGAAAGACGATGCTAAAATTTGAAGATTATATTAATTGACCTTCAATCCTGGTAAGTGAATGTTTAAAATTTTCTATTTTATAATATAGCGTCAGATAAAAACACCGGCTTTTGAATATTCCATAAAGGAGCTTCAGATAATAAATATAATAATATCTGAAGTAAAGTCAAAGAAAAAAGTGAGGATTTTAAATGAACGATATTAAATTTTACAACTTAGGACTTAACAAGAACATACTTAAATCAATAGATGATATGGGCTTTGAAGAGCCTTCACAAATACAGGCAGAAGTAATCCCTGTACTTTTAGAGGGATATGACGCAATAGGTCAGGCACAGACAGGAACTGGTAAAACTCTAGCCTTCGGTGCTCCTATCTTAAATCAGTTAGACACTTCTTTTAAAGGGGTAAAGGCCATAGTTTTAACTCCAACCAGAGAGCTTGCTATACAGGTAAATGATGAAATCGCACGTATAGCCAAATATTCAAGAGTGAAGCTCCTTCCGGTTTACGGCGGGCAGCCTATAGACAGACAAATCAGGGCTTTAAAAAGCGGTATTGACATAGTAGTAGGTACACCTGGTAGAATTCTTGACCTTATAAGACGAAACGTACTTCATCTTGAAAATATACAGTTTTTAGTACTGGACGAAGCTGATGAAATGCTCAATATGGGCTTTATTGATGACATAGAAGAAATAATAAAAAATTCAAACAGCAGCAGGCAGACACTATTATTCTCAGCTACCATGCCCGCTGAAATCAAAAAGCTTTCAAAAAGATATATGAAAAATGACACAAAGCATATATCCATAATAAAAAATACAATGACAGTATCTACAATAGATCAATATTATTTTGAAATTAAGCATAAAGACAGATTCGAATCCTTATGCAGGATACTGGATGTGGATGAACCCTCCAGTGCAATAATTTTCTGCAATACAAAAAGAGGTGTAGATGAGCTTGTTGAATCCCTTCAAATAAGAGGATACAATGTTGAGGGTATGCATGGAGACATGAGCCAAAACCTAAGATTAAACACTTTAAGAAAGTTTAAAGAAGGATCTCTTGAGTTCCTTGTAGCTACAGATGTTGCAGCAAGAGGAATAGACGTGGAAAATGTCACTCACGTTATTAACTATGATATACCTCAGGATATTGAATCTTATGTTCACAGAATCGGAAGAACAGGAAGAGCAAATAAAACCGGTATAGCCTACTCTCTTGTAACTCCTAGAGAATATATGACTTTAAAGCAGATTGAAAAATCTACAAAAGGAAAAATCAAAAGAAAAGATCTTCCTACAATAGACGATATATTCTACTCAAAATACAATAACATCATAAATAGGATTAAGGAATCCATAGAAAAAGAAGATTATAAGAGATTTGTTCCTCTTACTGCAGAGCTGGATGAAGAATTTAATCTGGTAGAGGTAGCTGCTGCACTGATGCATATGGTATACAGTAAAGAAATAAGCTACGAATATACGGAAAACTCTATAGGTTCAGACAATTCCTATGTAAGACTGTTCTTAACCATAGGAAGAATGGATAGGGTAAATCCTAAATCCATGCTTCAGTTCTTTAATGACACCGCCGGTGTTAACAAAGAAGATATTGGAGATATTGATATAATGGAGAAATTCTCCTTTGTTGATGTTAGCGAAAGAGCGGTTGAAGCCCTTCTTAAGAAGAGCAACGGTAAAAGATTAGGAAACAGAAAAGTAAAAATTGAGGTTTCTAAAGGTAGAAAAAATAAATAAAAATAATTAATTTAAAAGGCTCAGTCATAGAGAACTTATATTGTTCTTTGTGACCGGGCCTTTTATATTCCTCTATTTAACGAAAGAAGGTTTTGTCGAAAATAAAGGATATTTTTATTATATTGTATGATAGTGTAACCATAATAATAGGCATAACATAAAATGTTTATATAAGTGAACTTACGAGTAAACGCAAATGAGGAGTGAGAGCTATGAAGGTAGTAATTTTATGCGGAGGAAGGGGTTCCAGACTTAAATCAGAAAAGGACAATACTCCTAAACCTCTGGCACTGGTGAGAGGTAAACCCCTTATTTGGCATATTATCAATATTTACAGAAAATTTGGATATAAAGATTTTATACTTCCCCTTGGTTATGGAGGAGATTTAATAAAGGAATACTTTTATAATTATCAATGGAAAAACAGCAACTTTTCCATCGACTACTCAAAAAGTGAAACTCAGCTTTTAAGCTCCCATGAAGATTGGAAGGTAACCCTTATAGATACCGGTATAGACACAATGACCGGAGGAAGAATCAAAAGGATAGAAAAATATATTGATGAAGATAATTTTATGCTAACCTATTCAGACGGTCTCTGTAATATAGATATAAATAAACTTTTAAAACACCATCTGGATAAAGGGAAAATAGCTACGGTTACTGGAATTGCAAGAAAGAGTCAGTATGGAATAATGGAGGTAAAAGACGGTCTGGCAGTAGATTTTAAGGAAAAAAAATCCTTGGACGGCATAATAAACGGAGGCTTTTTTGTACTAAATAAAAAAATATTTCAATATTTGTGGGATGACAGCAGCTGCATATTTGAAGAGGAGCCGCTTAGGCAGTTAGCATCTCAGGAAAATCTTGCAGTTTTTATGCATAAGGGTATCTGGCTGGCAGTAGATACTTATAAGGATTTGAAGGAAGCGGATAAAGTTTGGGATATGCACAGGCTATACCCTTAACCTTATAATGAGCTTTATGGGCATAAGGCTCATTATACATACTCCGCTATAAGGAAATAAGGGGAGGCATAGAAACCGATATGGAGGATAATTTTATAATTAAAAATACTTTATTTAATAAAAAAAATTGTTATTTTTGTACTTTGGCAAGTAATGAATATACTTTAAAGGTTTTAGCTTTATATTCTTCATTAAAGGAACATTGTCCAAGTTTTCATTTCTGGATATGCTGTATGGATGATGAAATATTTACTTCAATTAAGGGGCTGGAATTAGAAGATATAACCCTCTTTAAGGTAAAAGAAATAGAAACCTCAGAGATATTAAAGGTAAAGCAATCAAGGATGAAAAATGAATACTGCTGGACCTTAAAGCCATTTATTATAAAATATTTACTAGATAAATTCAATTTGGAAGCTCTTATATATATGGATGGAGATATATTCTTTTTCTCAGATCCCACAGAAACATTCAACTATTTAAAAAATCATTCAGTTTTATTATGTCCACAAAGAGACTTAGAGTGGGCTCATAATATTTACGGATACTACCAGGCAGGCTTTATAGGATTTAAAAATGATGAATATGGATTAGCCGCACTTAACTGGTGGAAGGATAAATGCCTTGAGTGGTGTTTCATTAAAGCTGATCCCGAGCATCAAAGATTTGGCGATCAAAAGTATCTGGATAGGATTCCTGAATTGTTTAAAGGGGTTTTAATATCTAAAAACCTTGGTTTAGATGCAGCTCCATGGAACTGCATTTATAATAATAACTACAATATTTATCAAAGAAACAATGAGCTTTACATTGAAGATTTCAAGCTTCTATGCTTTCATTTTGCATGTATAAGCATATTCAACGAGGAGGAATACGACCTTTGGACCTTTGATTATATCCCCATGAAAGATATAGTGAAAGAAAAGATATACTCACACTATATATCTAGACTTCAGAGGGTGCTTCAATATCTTAGAGATTATTCTAAAATTAACGTTTCCTCACTTTTCAGTACATCTTCTCCTAAAAACGCAAAGACTTATTTTAAATTGGAAGCAAAAAATGTAACATCTGATAATGCTTTTAATGATAATTATAAAGTAAAATCTCCTTTGGTGGAGATATCCATTCCCGCCGAGATTCTTCCAAAGGATGTTTCCAATACTCGTCCAAAGGCTTCGGCATATAGCTTCTGCAGTATTGTAAATGAATATAATCTTCCTAAATTTCTGGCTTTATATAAATCATTACAAGCACATGCTTCAGGCTTTCATATTTGGATATGTGCTTTAGATGAGTACATCTTTAATATTCTAAATGATATGCACCTTAAAAACTGTACCATTATCCCCTCCTCCCATATAGAAAACAATCATGTTATAAGAGCTAAATCAAGCAGAAACCTGCTGGAATACTCCTGGACCTTAAAACCTGTATTCATTGAATACCTTATTGAGAATCATGGTGTGGACAGTCTCATATATTGCGATGCGGATATATTCCTCTACTCTTCTCCTGAAGATTTAATAGAGGAATGGAAGGGTCACTCGGTATTTATGTGCAGACAGAGAAGGGATTATGAGGAGGAAAAAATGTATGGAGGCTTTCAAAGCAGCCTTATAGGTTTTAAAAACACCATAAATTCCTTATCAATTATCAAATGGTGGAAAGAAAAATGCCTTAAATGGTGCTATGCCATGCCAGACATTGAAAACAAACTCTTTAGTGACCAGAGATATCTAGATGAAATCCCCTTGCTTTTCTCAGATATAAAATTAATTGAACATCCCGGAATCAACTCAGCCCCCTGGAATATAAATAAAAAAAATATCTATTATAATAACGGAGAAATCTATATTGATGGTGTTAGGCTTATTTCTTATAATTTTGAAAATCTTAAAATTTTGTCTCCTACGGAATTTGACCTATACAGTTCCCCTTCTGTAAAGCTCTCAGAAAAGGATATAAAAAATCTATATGGTCCTTACATTAAAGAAATACAGAAAGTATTAACTAGTCTGCAGGAGTCACACAGCAGCTTAATTTACCAATTATATAAAGATAGGTCTCAAACAAGCTCAATTAATTATTTCAAATCAAACTAACATTGAAAAGAGGTAGCTAAAGATGATACACAATTACTGCACCATCATAAGCAGAGATTCCCTCTATCAGGGACTGATATTATACAATTCACTGAAGCTACATGACGAGGATTTCTGCTTATTCATAATCTGCATGCAGGAAGAAGTTAAAGAACTCTTAGAGCTTATGAATCTGGAATCTGCAAAGATTATAGACTTAAGGGATATAGAGGAATACGACGAGGAATTATCCTCAATAAAGGATCAAAGAAACAGTAAAGAATATGCCTGGACTTGCAAATCTTCCATTATGCTTTATCTCTTTGAAAAGCAATTTTTTATAGACCACATCATTTATATAGACTCGGATGTTGAATTTTTTTCAAGTACTGAAGCCATTTATAAAGAATTTAAAGATGCCTCTGTTTTATTGACCAGGGAAAGATTTTATATTCAGGATAACGAAAGCTGGTATAACCAATACGGAATCTACAATGGAGGATTTATGGCATTTAAAAGGGACAAAAACGCTTTTGAAGCACTAAAATGGATGAGAGAACAGTGTATTAAATGGTGCTTTAATAAAGTAGAAAACAACCTCTATGGAGATCAAAAATATACAAAAGATTGGACAGAAAGATTTAATGGTGTAAAAATATCAGAAAATCTAGGCATTAATACCACAGCTTGGTATGCACATGCCTGTGTTTTAGAAGAAGAAAACAAAAACAAACTGATAAATAACACTCCTATAATATTTTATCACTACAACGGCTTTACTATGTATAACGAGAACGAGTTTGAGCTGTGCATATTTATTAAACTTCCCAAAAAGCTTATAAATCTGATTTATATTCCCTATATAAAAAAGCTTAAAGATATGATTGAATTTGTTAAAAAATATGATTCCGAATTATATGATAAAGCTGTTAAGGATTCTTCCGGAAGGGTTCAGAAAAATTACTATGTTATAACCCCTTCTGTACCACCTAAAGAATATAATTTTTGTACTTTAATTGCAAAGGATTATTTAATTAAAGGATTAACTTTATACAATTCTTTAATTAAACAGGAAAAGGATTTTCATCTTTGGATATGCTGTATGGATGATTTCTCCTTTAATTCATTAAGATCTATGTCTCTTTCCAACGCCTCCTTAATAAAAGCAGACAGCATTGAAGACAGCGAATTACTGCTTATTAAAGATGAAAGAAGCTTAAGCGAATATTGCTGGACAATTAAATCTACCTGGATAATGTATCTGTTAAAAACCTATAAAAATATTAAATCCCTTATATATTTAGATGGTGATTTATTCTTCTTTTCAGGAGTTAAACCTATATTCAGTGAGTTAGAAAACACCTCAGTTCTATTATTTCCCCAGAGAGACAGAGATTTTGTGGAGGATCAGTTTGGGAAATATCAGGCAGGGTTCATAGGCTTTAAAAACGATGCAAATGCTTTAACCTGCCTTCAGTGGTGGAGGGAAAAATGTCTGGAGTGGTGTTCTTCTGAGCAGGGTCTTCCTGATAAATGGGGAGATCAAAAATATTTGGATAGCTGGCCTGAGCTTTTTGACGGTATAAAAATCAATAGCCATCAAGGAATAAATGCAGCGGTTTGGAACGCGAAAAATAATTTGAAGGAAGACAGCGGCAGATTGTATATTCAGCGAATATGAGCTTATATCTTACCACTTTTGCAACTTAATTATCTTTAATGAAAATGAATTTGATCTGTGGAGATGGCCAAACTGGTTTATAGATAGTAAGATGGTGGAATTTATTTATAAGCCCTATGCAGAAGCTCTTAAGGAAACAATTAATACCCTTAGAGATAATTCCCTTGACTTAACCCTGTTAATCACTCCTGAATATGACACAAGCCGTGCTTCAAATTATTACAGAGTACCTTAAAGTTAAAAGGTGCCGGTCAGGAGGAAATAAATGATATTTAAGCTTACCAGTCCATTAAAGGGTAAAAAGGTTTTAATTACCGGAGGCTGCGGTTTTCTTGGTTCTCATTTAGCCAAACGCCTCCTTTCTATGGGTTCAAAGGTATTTATTATGAAAAGAGAAGAATCTAATCCCTGGAGGCTTAAGGAGTATATAAATAGTATAAATTTCTATACAGCAGATGTTTCCAATCCTCCTCAAGTGGATAAATGTTTAAAAACCATTGAACCTGAATATATATTTCATCTTGCTTCCTATGGGGTGGATTCCTCTCAAAAGGATTATTTAAAAGCAGCTAATATAAATATTTTGGGCATAGTAAATGTTTTTAATTCTTTAAAATATGTAGACTGCAGGAAGGTCATTAATATAGGCAGCAGTGCAGAATACGGAAATGTAAATGAAAAAATCACCGAAACTTTCTGTCCTAAACCAGCAAGCATTTATGGCAGCACTAAAGCCTGTGCAACTCTATTATGCCACCAGCTTGCCATGGAAAATGATATTTCTGCTGTCACCCTCCGTCCCTTTGGTATATTTGGCGAGGGAGAGGAGCCTCACAAACTATTTTCCTATATAATACTTTCAATTTTAAAAGGAGAAGCGGTCCATTTAACCTCCTGCGGTCAATACAGAGACTACTGCTATATTGAAAATATCATAGATGCAATGATATTGTGCGCTGAAGATAAGGATGTAAATAACCAGATTTTCAATGTTGGCACCGGAACCTCAAAGCCCTTGAGTCACTATGTAGATTTAATATTTAATCTTATGGGCACAAGCATGATTCCTAACTACGGAAGCATTGCTTATAGAAAAAATGAAATGTGGGACCCCTGCCCTGATATTAGTAAAATAAAAAATGTTACAGGATGGACACCAAAAATAAACCTGGAAGAAGGACTAAAAAAAACAATAGCCTGGTATAAAGAAAATTTAAATTATTTTCCCATTTAAAGTACATTCATCTTTATAAATCAATAAATTTAAGAAGAACGAAAGTGCAGGATAGCTATGAAGAGTGAAAAAATATATTCTGGTAAACGAGTATTAATAACAGGACACACAGGCTTTAAAGGCTCTTGGCTGACACTGTGGATGAAGGTGCTAGGCGCTCAGGTAATTGGTTATTCTTTAGATCCTGTGAATGATTATGATAATTTTAATTTAGCTGTAGATAAAAACTCCATTACAGATATTAGAGGTGATATAAGAGATAAAGAAAAGCTTGAAGAAGTATTCCAAAAATATTCTCCGGAGATTATTTTTCATTTAGCAGCTCAGCCTCTTGTTGGATATTCCTTTGAGCATCCTAAGTATACCTATGAAGTTAATGTAATGGGAACTTTAAATATATTAGACTGTTTTAGAAAATGTGAAAATACAAAAGCTGCAGTAATAGTAACCAGTGATAAATGCTATAAAAATAATGAATGGTGCTGGGGTTACAGAGAAAATGACCCCTTAGGAGGTTATGATCCCTACAGCTCCAGCAAAGCCTGCATAGAAATTTTAGTTTCCTCATACAGGGATTCCTTTTTTAACATCAAGGAATATAGTCATCATAAAAAAGCTATAACCACCGTTAGAGCCGGTAACGTCATTGGCGGCGGCGATTGGTCAAAGGACAGAATAATTCCTGATTGCATAAGATCCCTTGAAAAAAACATCCCTATTTCAATAAGAAATCCTAATTCAATAAGACCCTGGCAGCACGTCTTAGAACCACTTAATGGATATATTGAGCTTGGAGCACTGCTTTTAGAGGGAAATCCCGAACTTTCCGGCTCTTGGAATTTTGGTCCTGACCCAGAAAGTACAGCATCTGTTGAAGAGGTGGTAAATAAAATAATAAACTTCTACGGAACAGGAAGCTATATATGCTCTTCCCTTAATAACAAAGCTTTTCATGAAACCAAAGTACTGAGGCTGGATATAAGCAAAGCCAGAAATAAATTAAATTGGCGCCCTAAATGGAGTTTAGAGAAAGCCCTTGAGAACACAGTAAAATGGTATAAAAACTATAAAAGCTGTGACGTTAATAAGCTATGCATAGATACAATAAATCAATGGCAGAATCCTTCCTTAAACACTTAATTAAAGAATTTTCGCCCCAGGATTTCATTGTATGCTTCAATTGAAGCTTTTAATAAAAAATCCCTTAGGAGTTTACTATATTTAAGTGTACTCCTCAGGGATTTTTCTTCAAATTAAAAATCATATATATCGGAAAACTCTATTTTAGCTTTTTCACTTATACTTCTGGTTTCTATTACTTTTTCACACTGACATTCCTCTTCAGAGGCTAAAACAGGAAAATCTATTATAAATTCTGTTCCTTCATTTTCTTTACTGTTTACGCGAATAGATCCTTTATGCATTTTCACTAAACTTTTAGCAATATATAGTCCCAGTCCGGAACCCTCCTGCTTTCTTGTCAGAGATCTGTCTGCCCTGCTGAATCTTTCAAATAGCACCTTTTGTTTTTCAATTGGAATGCCTATGCCGTTATCACTTATTCTAAGCTCTATGGAATCTCCTCTATCTTTTAAGTTTACCATGATTAGTGCTTTATTATCCCTTCTGAATTTAACAGCATTGGATAAAAGATTTAAAATTATCCTCTCTATTTTATCCACATCGCAAATCATCGTCTTCTCTTCTACATCTGTGTCAAATATTATTTCTATTCCATGGTCTTTTATATAAGAGGAAACAGAAAGTACTACATCTTCTACCACCTTTACAAAATCAACCTTAACACAGTTGATTGCATAGAAACCTTCATCAAATCTTGTAGCATCTATAAGATTATTGGTTAATCTTATAATCCTATAGCAGTTTTGCTTGATTATCTTATTATAGTTCTTAACCTTCTCAGCATTACCTCTTTCAATATAAAGATCGATAAGCTGACAGGAACTATATATAACATTAATTGGAGTCCTGAATTCATGGGATAGGTTTGCAAAGAACTCAGTACGAAGCTTTTCATTTTCTTTTGCCGCCTTCAACTCTCTACCCATAGCTTCCGATAATTTTAAGGAAGCTAAATCTCTAAACAGCACCATTACTATCTCCTCATTGTTAATATTAACAGGTAGAGTAGTAATCTCTACATCTAAACTGCAGCCTTGAGTATCCAAAATCTTTTCCTGCGAATTTATTACAATTTCGCCTTTATCTACTTCCTCCACTTCCTTTTTAACTATATACAAATAATCCGGATGCACTAAATCATAAATACTTTTTCCAATTATCTGCTCCTTGCTTTCTGCCTTCAAAAGGGTTACTGTCCTGTCATTAACAAATACAATCTTATTTCCTTTTCTTAAAAGTACAGCAATGGGGAGATTTTCCACCAAATTATTATAGGTTTTTTCTTTTGCAGCAAGTTCTTCCTCTGCTTCCTTTAATTCTTTATACTGATTATTCAGCTTTAAAAGTGCTTCCTGCAATTCATAATTCTTTTCTAAAAGTTTTGTATTTAACAGTCTTACAGGCTGCTTAAGAGTCCCCTTTACTATTGCTCTGTATATTAAAAATATAAATGCGAGTTTAAAATAATGAGACATAATAATTGAAGCATCATATGTTTTAATATAAAAGATTATTGACAATTTAGATAAGATACCAAAGATTAATGCCGTTGTTATGTACCAAGCAGCATCCTTTTCAAGCTCTTTCCTTTTAAAATAAAGTATCACCATATTTATAATATAAATTAAAACTATTGTAATTTCATTTATAGGATTAAGGTGTCCTACAGTAACCCAATAAAAATATTGATTTGGAATCATGTTTCCGTGTATCAAAATCAGCATAATAATTGGAACTGCCAAAAAAATATGTATAGCTGAGCTTACTTTTTTATTTTTGTGATAATTTTCAAGAAAAAGCATAACTCCCAGACTCATGATGTATGCTACACAAAGTGAGAATATATAGGAAAGTCTTATTGATTGAACTATTCCTATATTCACTCCTTCATGAAATACAACATGAGATAATTCAAAAATACAGATAAAGGAAAAATATACCCCTAAAAATGAAAACCATTTATTTTTAGAAATATCCTTTGTGTTATATATTATGGTGGCTACATTAAAACATAAAAATATAATGACTAACTCAATAATAAAATGAAATAAATAAATATTTTTCTGACCTAAAAATATCACAATTGGTAAAATGGATATTATGATTAAAATGCTCCATAAATGAAAACTCTTTTTAACCTGGGAAGCTTTAAAAGTATATCTTTGTTCCTCCATTTAATTCCCTCCTACAGGTGTTTGACATTAATAACAACATTAAATTATTCGACAATATTTTCTATTTTCCTTTATTAAATTACATCTTTATATCTACCCATCTTTTAAAATTCATTGATATTTCCAATGTTAAATAAATGCAATTTTTCATCTTATATTGAAGAAAAAACTGTTTTAAAGTAATATATAGAAGAGTAATTGTTAAAGGAGCATTTAAATGAAAGACAATAAGAGAATTCCTTATTTAAAGATTTTACCTATTATACTTATTTCACTTGCCGCATATAAAATAATTGATAATACAGATGCTGTTTTGAAGGTATTAAAGTCGTTTTTTTCCCTCATAACGCCTTTTTTATGGGCTTTTGGATTTGCTTATTTTTTAAACCCTCAAGTAAAATATCTGGAAAGAAAATTTAAACTAAAAAGGATATTGAGCTTGTTTATCGTGTATGTAGTGTTATTAGGAGTGCTTTCCTTTGCCATCGGAATAGTTACTCCAAGGCTTTTAGATAATGTAAAACAAATTGTTGTTGACATTCCCTCTTATATAAATGCTACGGAAAACTTTATAAATTCTGCTTCTGAGAATCTTAATATTTTAGGAAATGATGAGGTTGCAGGCTATATAAGAAGTAATGCCATACAGTTCATAGAGAAATTTGGAAAGCTTTTGGAGGCAGGTCTTAACGTAGCATTATTTAAAATAATAAGCTTTACCTCAGGATTTTTTAAAGTTATAGTGGGATTGCTAATTTCAACATATATGTTAATGGATAAAGAAAAGATAATAGATTCCATAAAAAAATTCATTTATGCATTTTTAGGCTATAAAAAGGGTAATCAGCTCATTGAGTTCGGTGTAGAGGTGGATAGGATATTTTCTAAATATATTATAGGAAAGGTAATTGATTCTGCTATAATCGGAGTTTTATGTCTAATCCTTCTTGCCGCCATAAAATCACCTTTTACAGTACTTATAAGCATAATTGTAGGTATAACAAATATGATTCCATACTTTGGACCATTTATAGGTATGATTGTAGGCGGAATAATAGTACTTTTTGCAAGTCCTATAAAAGCCATATGGGTAGTTATAGTTATATTTATACTTCAACAGTTTGACGGATGGTATCTTGGACCTAAGATTCTAGGGGATAAAGTAGGCTTAAGCCCTCTATGGATTATATTTGCAGTTATAGTAGGAGGAGGATTCTTCGGTGTTATGGGAATGCTCTTTGGAGTCCCATTTATAGCAGCACTCAGAATTCTAGTGGATGAAATCATAGATAAAAAACTTGAAACTAAATCCAAAGAAATAGAATAAAATAAATAATTCTCAGCTTTTGAAGGTAATCTTCATAAGCTGAGAATTATATTTTATTTAGGAGTTAATAATTCTTGAGGCTTCCTTCCATAAAGCTTTACTGCTTCCCACCATACTGAAGATACAATCCCTAGCAAAACTGCCGATATAACCATGGTTAAACTTAAGCTGGCAGTTTTAAATATCTCCTGAAGAAAAGGTATATAGGTAATGGCTGCCGCCATAATTACAGCAAGACTGTTTATTAGGAGTCTGGCTGTATTTTTTCTTTCTCTAAAAATATTAAAGAGCATTTCAGTATTAGACCTATTAACCATTACCAAGACAACATTGGAAACTGCTATGGTAATAAGTGCAAAGCTTCTGGCAGTTTCAACGGATACTCCTTTACTTAATAAATGGTTAAAGGGAACAAAAGCCGCTATAAACATGGAAAACCCCTGAAGAATCACCTTAAACACCATACCTCTGGTTAAAAGAGGCTCTTTAGGAGATCTTGGCTGCTGATTCATAATATATGCTTCCGCTTCTTCTCCTTCAAATACAATGGAACAGGTAGGATCTATAATCATCTCAAGAAAAAGTATATGCACCGGCAGAAGCAACTGCGGCAGGCTGAATAGCGGAGCCAGCAAAGCAATAGCTATTATAGGTATATGAAGAACCATTATATATACCATAGCTTTTCTTATATTATCAAATATTCTTCTTCCATCCTTTATTGAATTTACAATAGTTTGAAAGTTATCATCCATCAAGACCATATGAGCAGCTTCCTTTGCCACCTCTGTGCCTCTTTCCCCCATTGCTATGCCTATATCGGCATTTTTCAGTGCCGGTGCGTCGTTTACTCCATCCCCGGTCATTGCAACTATTTCTCCATTCTCCTGAAGAGCTTTAACTATCCGCATTTTATGTTCAGGAATTACCCTTGAAAAAATATTGCATACATTAACAGCCTTCTTTAGTTCTAAGTCATTCATCTTATCCAGCTGTTCTCCTGTAATCACCGAACCCTTTAAAATAAGCCCCGCCTCCCTGCCTATGGACATTGCAGTCTTGCTGTAATCCCCTGTTATCATAACCACCCTTATCCCCGCTTTTCTACACACTTCAATGCATTCCTTAACTCCTTCTTTAACGGTATCTCTAAAGCCTATGATTCCGCGAAAATTCAACACATAATCTTCAACATTTTCATGGAGAATATCAGAATGCACATCAGCCAATACTATAATCCTCAGGGTTTCTTCAGCCATTGAATCAGCATCCTTCTTTAATTTATCCATTATCTCAGAAGGCAAATTGCATAAATGCAGCACTGATTCAACAGACCCCTTCACCGCAGCATAGTATCCTGATTCCATGTTATATATCTTTACTGTTCTTTTGGTTTCCGGATTAAAAGGAATTTTGACTTTCACATTGTTTAAGAGTTCTTTATCCTTCTCATTAACAAAGTTATCAGCATAAAGCAACATAGCTTTTTCCATGGAGTCATTGGGTTCTTTTTCACAGCTGAGAATCATTAACCTCCTTAGTGCTTTATCTTTGTATTCCTCTGCATTGTATATTTTATCTGTGCATATCTTTACTAGCTCCATATCATTGTTTGTTATAGTCCCTGTCTTGTCAACAGCCAGCACAGTGGCGGAACCAAGGGTTTCCACCGCAGATACCTTTCTCATGAGAGTATGGTTTTTGCTGAGCCTATATGCTCCCAGGGAAAGAAAAACTGTTAAAACCACAGGAAATTCCTCAGGTATTATTGCCATGGCTAAAGTGATGCCGGACATTAGGCTCTTAAGGATGTTTCCTGTGTTTAAATAGTCTAATAATACCGCCAGTACACACAGAATCATCCCCGCAGCAGCAAGACTTTTCACCAGGGAACCCACCTTTTTCTGCAGAGGTGTTGTTACTTCTCTGCTTTCCTTTATGCATCTGCTTATCTTCCCATATTCAGAGTTTATTCCTGTAGACTTTACTTTCATTATGCAGCTTCCGTAAAGGGAAATAGTACCTGAATATAAACATCTTTGAGAACCTTCGTTAACTACTAAATCTTTCTTTTCATAATTACTGACCTTCTTTAAAACAGGCTCCGCTTCACCGGTTAAAAGAGATTCATCCACATAAAAACTGCTGGCTTCTATAACTTCTCCATCTGCAGGTATCCTTTCACCCTCGGATATATAAACTATATCCCCGGGAACTAATTCAACACTTTTAATTTTTTCCTTTTTGGAATCTCTAAGTACTGTTACCTCTGAAGCGGTAAGTTTTTTTAAAGCTTCTAAGGATTTTTCTGTTCTCCATTCCTGCACAAAGGTTATACCGGAAACAAATGCAACAAAAAACAGCATAGTATATGCTTCACTTATTTCCCCCAAAATAAAATAAAGCAGTGAAGTTCCGAAGAGTAATAAAAACATAGGTTCTTTAAAAACACTTATAAACTTATTAACTACACCGAATTTACTGCCACAGGGGATTTCATTATAGCCAAAGATTTCTCTAAGCTCATTAACCTGCCAAGAAGATAAACCTTTAATCTCCTTATAATCCACAATATTCACTCTCACTTTCTCCGGTAGGGTTTTGTTTTAAATAACCTGTATGTTTCATTATATGCACAGATACTTTCATTGCTATCAAATGATAATAGTACAAGTATATTTTCTCATTAAAAACTTTAGTTTATCTTTTCAACGTAGTTAGAATTATTATCAATTGATATAATCTTTTATTCTCCTCTTCTAAAAACAAATTTTTGCTAAGCAGAAGTTGTTTACATTTTATTAATAATTATTATCATTAAAAAGACTTTATTATTTATCTTTTAGGTGGTATTATATAAGTAAGTTAGGGATACCTAAAATATTTTATTAGGATTATTTAGGAGGTATTATGACAAGAAATAAGCAGGATTATTTAAAAATAATTTATGAATTAGGTGGGAATATAAATCCCGTTAATAATAAAGATATAGCTTCTGCTTTAGGAGTGTCTCCTCCTTCTGTAAGCGAAATGATAAAAAAGCTTTTAGAGGAAGGTTATTTAGAGTATACCCCTTATAAAGGTATAAAACTTACAGATTACGGAATAAAGGAAGCTTCTAAAATAGTACGAAAGCATAGACTATGGGAAGTATTTCTCATTAATCATCTTGGTTACAGCTGGGATGAAGTTCATGATGAAGCGGAAAAGCTTGAACATGTTACCAGCTCTCAGCTTGAAAAACGGCTTCAGGAATATTTAAATTTTCCAAAGGCCTGTCCTCATGGAAGCCTTATCCCTTACTCAGAAGAGGATGTGGACTCTACACCCTACAGAAGCTTGGACACCCTTAAAGAAGGAGAAAAGGCTGTAATTAAAAGAGTAACAGATAAAAAACCCCTGCTTAAATACCTTATGCATTTAGGTCTGGCTATAGGAGATGAAATTTCAATAATTAATCTTGCTCCCTATAACGGTCCAATCACATTAATAAAGCAGGATAAAAAAATAATAATAGGTAAAGAAGCATCAGAGCTTATCTATGTAGAGTAAAGGAGTGAGTTAATTGAAGAAAGTCATTATCCCCATATTTATAACATTGATTTTAGTAACGGTATTATCAGGATGCAATCCAGGAAAAAAATCTGAAACTCCCGATGGGAAATTCCGGGTGGTAGCAACCACTACTATGCTTGCAGACATGACAAGAACACTGGGTGGAGACCATATACAAGTGGAAGGTCTTATGGGACCTGGAATAGATCCTCACTTATATAAAGCCAGTGCCGGGGATGTAAAACTTATGCAGAAGGCAGATATGGTAGTATACACCGGTCTCCATCTGGAAGGAAAAATGGGTGAAATATTTGAAAACCTCACAGATATCGACAAGAAGGTGGTTAATGTTTCTAACGGTATCGATAAAAGCAGACTTTTAATGTCAGAGGATAATGCTGAAGCATATGATCCCCACATATGGTTTGATGTAAGCTTATGGAAGGATTCTGCAAAGGAGCTTGCAAAAGGACTCAAGGAATTAGACAGCCAGCATGCTGAGGAATATGAGAATAACCTTCAGTCTTATTTGAAAGAATTAGACGGTTTAAATGACTATATAGTTAAGAGGATTTCAGAGCTTCCTGAAGAAAAGCGAGTTCTTATAACAGCTCATGATGCATTTAATTACTTTGGTCATGCTTACGGATTTCAAGTAAAAGGACTTCAGGGTATAAGCACAGCATCTGAAGCTGGTACCTCAGATCTTAGAAATCTTGCTAACTTTATAGTAAAGCACCAGATTAAAGCGGTATTTGTTGAATCTTCAGTGCCCAAAAAGAATATTCAGGCGCTTCAAGAAGCTGTAAAGGCTCAAGGCTTTTATGTAGAAATCGGTGGAGAGCTATATTCAGACTCCCTAGGTGATGAAGGTTCGGGAGATGAAACCTATATTAAAACCTTCAAAAGCAATATAGATACTATAGTGGATGCTTTAAAATAGCATAAATCAGGAGGTAGACGTATGAAAGATAATAAGGATTATTTAATAGAAGTTGAAGATATGACAGTGGCCTATCAGGTTAAACCTGTTTTATGGGATGTAGATTTAAAAATTCCAGGTTCAGTTTTAATGGCAATTGTAGGTCCTAACGGCGCAGGAAAATCCACACTGATTAAGGCAATGCTTAATTTGATAAAACCCATCTCAGGAAAGGTAACCTTTAATGGGGAAAGCTATAAAGAGCAGAGAAAAAATATAGCCTATGTTCCTCAAAGCGGAAGTGTAGACTGGGACTTTCCCGCTAATGTACTGGATGTAGTTTTAATGGGCCGCTACGGATTATTAGGTTGGATAAAGCGTCCCACAGCTAAAGATAAAGCAATAGCTTTAGAAGCCTTAGAAAAAGTAGGAATGAAAGAATTTGCAGACAGACAGATAAGCCAGCTTTCCGGAGGACAGCAGCAGAGGGTTTTCCTGGCAAGAGCTCTGGTTCAAGAAGCTGAAATATATTTTATGGATGAGCCTTTTCAAGGGGTGGATGCCAAAACTGAAAAAGCCATCATAGCCCTTTTAAAGGAGTTAAGAGAAAAAGGGAAAACAGTAATAGTTGTTCATCATGACCTTCAAACCGTTCCTGAATATTTTGACTGGGTTACACTTTTAAACACTCAGGTAGTGGCAAGCGGACCGGTAAAGGAAGTATTTACTGATGAAAACCTTAAAAAGGCTTATAGAAGTACAGGACAAATATTGAAAAGGTAGGTGATAGCATGGAAGCATTAAAATTATTTTTTACTGATTATACCCTTCAGGTAGTTTCACTGGGCTCTGCTCTTTTAGGAATAATCAGTGGAGTTTTAGGAAGCTTTGCAGTTATAAGAAAAGAAGGCCTGCTAGGTGATGCTGTTTCCCATGCTGCACTTCCCGGAATAGCATTAGCATTTCTGCTTACAAATTCTAAAAACACTGAGATTCTTCTTTTAGGTGCATTAGCCTCCGGATTAATTGCAGCCTTTATAATACTTTCCATAGTAAAGAATTCCAGGATTAAATTTGATAGTGCATTAGCATTGGTCTTATCAGTATTCTTTGGAGGAGGGCTTGTTCTCCTCACCCATATTCAAAAGATTCCTAATGCTAATCAGGCTGGTTTGGATAAATTTATTTTTGGACAGGCGTCTACACTATTAGAAAGAGATGTAAATATTATGATTATCATGGGATTTATACTCCTTACTCTAGTAGTAGTATTCTGGAAAGAATTTAAAATCGTGTCCTTTGACCCGGACTTTGCAGAAAGTTTAGGTTTTTCAACTAAAAAGGTAAACATCTTATTATCTATCATGATAGTTACAGCTATAATAATCGGTCTTCAAACCGTAGGTGTTATACTGATGAGCGCTATGATAATAGCTCCTTCAGCAGCTTCAAGGCAGTGGACCGATAAGCTGTCTATAATGGTAATACTCTCAGCGGTATTCGGAGCTCTATCAGGTATTATAGGCACTGTTCTCAGCTCAATAGTGGATAAGCTGCCCACAGGACCTTCCATAGTAATAGTATTAAGCATAATAGTATTTATAAGTCTTGCTATAGCTCCTAAGAGAGGTCTTTTGTGGAGATATATAAGGGATAGGAAAAATCATAAATCCATAAATGAATATATGATTTTATCTGATCTCTATAACTTAGCCATGAATCATAAAGACCACTTCCACAGCCATGACATAACTGTAATAAATCCATCCATGGCAGTACAGAGTAAAGGACTTAAGGAACTTCACAATAAGCTGAAATCTTTAAAAGATAAAGGTATGGTAGTTGAAGTTAATAATAATCAGTGGTCTATTACCAATAAAGGTATAGATGCCATAGAAAATCAATTTAAAGGGAGGGAAAATAAATGAATCCAGATTTAGAAATACAAATAATCGCCATAATTGTAGCTGTTGCCTGTTCATTGCCTGGAGTCTTCTTAGTTTTAAGAAGGATGTCAATGATGTCAGACTCTATAACCCATACAATTTTATTAGGTATTGTAGCAGCCTTCTTTATGGTTCATGATCTCTCCTCCCCTCTGCTTATAGTAGGAGCTGCAGTGGTAGGAGTTCTAACAGTATTCCTTACAGAAATGCTGAATTCCACAAAGCTTGTATCAAAAGATTCTTCCATAGGAATAATCTTTCCCTTCCTCTTCAGCATAGCCATAATAATAATATCCAGATATGCAGGTTCAGTGCACCTGGATACAGACTCAGTGCTGTTAGGTGAACTGGCCTTTGCCCCCTTTAACAGAATGAAGCTCTTTGGAATAGATATAGGAGCAAAGGCGATATACTCCATGGGAGCAATACTAGTTTTGAATTTGCTTTTTGTAATATTCTTCTTTAAGGAACTGAAAATAGTTACCTTTGATCCTGCTTTAGCAGCGGTTTTAGGCTTTTCTCCAGCATTGATACACTACAGCCTCATGACAGTAGTTTCCGTCACAGCGGTGGGTGCCTTTGAATCTGTAGGTTCTATTTTAGTAATAGCCTTTATGATAGGACCTCCTGTAACAGCTTATTTATTAACGGATGATCTTAAAAAGATGCTTATATTGAGCGGTATAATAGGTGCAATCAACGGAATAGCAGGTTACCAGTTTTCATCTTTAATTGATGTATCCATAGCAGGCTCCATGGCTTTAGCTACAGGACTTTCCTTCCTATTAGTATTTATATTTGCTCCTGAAAGAGGTCTTGTGACAACATTGAGAAGGCGCCACAGCCAGAAGATTCACTTTGCAGAAAACTCTCTGCTATTCCATCTCTTCAATCACGAAAATGATACAAATGAAGCATTGGAATGCGGGGTGGATACCATACACCACCACCTGCACTGGAATCAAACCTTCCTTGAAGCTACTATAAAGCGCCTTCTGGAAACAAACAAAATACGTATTGAAAACAATGTTATAAAGCTCACACCTTCCGGCAGAGAATACGCCATAAAAAGCTATGAAGAAATAGTGCCAGGGGCCTGACAAATGTCAGGTGCCTGGCACCTGACATTATGTTCGCATATCATCTTCTAAACCTTCCTCTATTTCTTCTTTGGCTTTTAGAAGCTTAGCTTTGTATTTACTTTTACTGTAGGGGTACCTGCTTAATGCCTCCTCAATAAAAATCACTTTATGCCTGGCAAGATAATTATCATTACTCATAACCATGTCATAGGCTGCTTTAAGCGGATCTCCGTTCTTATACTCTTTTATATATCTTTTATAATAGGCTATCATTTTCTCCAGATAAGTATGGTCTAAACCGTTTATATTCCCATTATTACTGAGAGTGTGTGCCTTTTCCAATATTTCCAGAGCTTTGTCTTCCTGAGAAATTAAAAGCACCTGAGCTAAATTAATGTAGGGATGTATATTATCCGGCTGAAGCTCTGTAACCCTTCTAAAACTTTCTTCAGCTTTTTTATAGTCTTTAAGATTAAAAGCTGCCAATCCCAGCCTATGGATTATATCCTCATTCCGTGGGTCTATTTCTGCTGCCTTTTCTATTATAGCAAGAGCCTTATCATACTGTCTTTCCCTTTCATAATGAAGAGATATATCCATGTATGCTTTAGTTTTTTCAGGATATTCCTTAACGTAATTCTCAATTCCTCTATTTCTTTCTGGTGGAAAGAAATCTCTATCAATAATGCTGAGGTCTACATTTTTATTATAAAGTATCTCGTTGTTTTCGTTTTTTTTGTGAGCCTTTAATATGTCTCTCAACTTTTCTTCGTATTCCTCCACAGTTAATCCAACCTCTTTTTTAAAAGCTTCATTAAAGCCATGTTATAATGTACTCTTAAGTATTCTTTTTATTATATCCACTCCCTTTAAATCAGAAAGATTAAATATTGCAAAATGCGACTGAAGATATATATCTTCCCCTTCTTCTATAGCCCTGCTCCATTCCTCATCTGTATACAGCTTATTAAAGGGAATTATTTTTTTAGGAAATCCCTCGCTGAATATGGGAGAAACCATGGAAATATATTCCGCCACCCCTTCATTAAACCACACCGGAATTGCATTTAAAGTACTGTTATTATCTTTAAAAAACATGTCTAAATAGTAATGGGTATATTCATGTCTTAGAGTATCTTTAAAGGCAGAAGACTTAAAGTTAAAGCCTAAAATATCCTCATAAGCGTCTACTGCAATCATACTTATCTGATTATTAAATTTGCTGCTTATATAAATTCCCTTATACTCTTTATAAAGTGTAGATAAGGAATTATATTCTTCTTCATTAAATTCCAGTTTAAAATTTAAATTTCTTAGATTTACAGGAATTAATATACTTTCGCAATCCTCCTGTATATTGTCTAAATAGTGCTTAACCAGCGGAATTCCATGTTCTATATCTTTTAAATAATATAAATTCACATTATTATACTGCTCTTTATTAAATACTTTATCGGAATATTTTTTAGATTTCGTTGTATTGTAAAAAGAATAAATAGAAATATTGGATTGTAAGGATGCTTTTAAATCAGGACTCTGTAATTGTATAGCCGCAATCCCCAAAAAGACCAGAATAGTACTGTTAATAAGCAAAAATAACGAAGTAATTATAATTGATGCTGTTCCCCATTTTCCATAAAAAATTAAAAATCTTTTATTTTTAAAGGTCATTCTTCTGATAAGTAAAATAGTAATCACCAAAATAGCTGTGCCGAATATAATATAGGCAATTATAAGCCGCTTTAGATTTAGGAAAAATATTATTGATAGGAAGGTTGAAGTTCCTAAAAACAATAAAAGTAAAGACATACCAAGGTGTTTTAATAACTTCATCTTGTTATTTCCTCTCCATCATTTTATGTACCTTTTTTCTATATAAGAGGAGATCATAACAGAAAGCAAACATCCGTAGTTCACATCAAATTCCACTATATCCCCTACTGAATATTTATTACCGCAGGAGGTTATATTGAGAATCAAATGATCACTGCTTGCTCCCAGTATTTCTATTTTTTTGTCTCTGGGATATATTACTTCTAAAAGTATGTCTTGTTTTCCTAAAGCTACTATAGCGCGTTTCATAAAGCCTTTATCCTCAAATTCAGGTTTGTTTCCAAAGGCATCCAGACCTATTTTACCTTCCGGAATTGATGGCTTTTCCTTTATTTCGATGATTTCCCCTTTTAAAGTAAATACATCTTTATGTAAATGATCAATATCCTTTCCAAAGGCTGTTTCCCTTCCCAGTATAAATCCTTCTCCAATCCTTAAATGATTTATTCCCTTTGGAATATTTCCCCCTTCAACCATATATAAGCTGCTTGAATTCCCCCCTGAAACCAGCGGAATATTTATATTTAAACTTTCTTCTATATTATGTTTAATTTCCAAAAGTCTTCCCATATTATTTTCATCAGGAATTACTCCTCCATAACAGGTAAGATTTGTCCCTATTCCCAAAAGTTCTATTCCTTTAAGCTCTAGTATCTCTTTAACGATTTCTATAGCATCTTTTGGAAGTACGCCTTCTCTTAAATCTCCCAAATCCACCATAAGAATTATTGAATGCTTTTTACTTCTATTTTCTGCTTCTCTCGATAAGGCTTGTATGACTTTTAATTCAGAGTTTAAGCTTATATCGCAGTATTCTACAACCTCCTCTACTTCACTGAGCATAGGAATACGAACTAAAAGCTTTTTGAAATGAAGTTTTTTTAATCTACGGAAATTATCTATTCTGGACTCTCCAAGGGTATCTGCTCCTGAATTTACGATCTCCTTAATTATAGTTTCATCTCCGCAGAATACTTTAGTTACAAAAGCTGTACTTATGCCTTTATCTCTGCAGATATCTTTAATTTTTTTTACATTATAGGATATCTTATTAAGATCTATTTCTAAACAAGGATATTTACTCATATTTTCTGCCTCCTTAAAAAAAATCTTCTTAAGTATTATGAAGATACCCTTACATAATACCCGATCTAAAAAAATTATTTTCTAATGTTTAGTAATTTAATTATAAACCAAAAAGCCGATCTAAATTTCAAATATTCTGTAAATTTAATTGCTATTATAAAATATTATATATGAATTGTGTTATAATAAAGACAGAAAATTGTAGCTTTTTTTACCAGTGCATATAATAATATACCTTCTAAATCACCATTACTGTAATAAAAATCCTTGCATTATCTTGGATTTAAAGGATTACTTTGCAGTTTGTAGTGATTTTTATTAAAAGATCCTTATCTATATTATTACATATTTAGGAAAATAATACTAATACAATTTTTCTTATTTTAAATGCAATAAAACTTCAGAAAGGAGTAGAATTATGGGAAATAAAGCATTAGTTTATTGTCAAGGTTTGTTTGGGGAATCCGATGGAAAGGTAGCTAATGGATTAGTAAGATATTCAGAAAAATATCAAATACTAGGAATAATAGACAGCACCAAAGCCGGTATGGATGCAGGTGAATATTTGGATGGAGTTAAAAACAATATTCCTATTTTTTCAAATATTGAAGAGGCTTTAAATCTTTTAAAAGTTACTCCTGACCAATTCATTATTGGACTTGCCTTGGCTGAATCTTACCTTCCTGACACTATAATTAAACCCGTTAAGGAAGCCATGAAACACGGTATGAATATTATAAATGGTCTTCCAATTTTCTTTAATGATAATAAAGAACTAAAAAAAGCATCTATGGAATACGGAGTAAAAATCTATGATATTAGAAAACCTAAGCCACTTACAGATCTAAATTTATTTACCGGTAGAATAAACGAAGTAACGGTGCCTGTTATAGCAGTGCTGGGTACAGACTGTGCAATAGGTAAGAGGACAACCTGTATGGAATTAGTGAAGGATATGAGGAACATGAACATAAACACCGCTTTTGTTGCCACAGGTCAAACAGGTATACTGCAGGGAGCTAAATATGGAGTTCCTATAGATGTAATCAATTCTCAATATGTGGTGGGAGAAATTGAAGCTGCTGTAGTTGCTGCTTATGAAAATGAAAAGCCTGATATAATTATAGTGGAAGGTCAAAGTTCTTTAAGCCATCCCGCATATTTATCCTCTTACGGTATAATAAAAGGAGCTAAACCTGATGCCATTCTTCTGCAGCATGCGCCAAAGAGAAAGATAAGGGTAGACTTTCCTTTCCTTGAAGTTCCTTCATTAGAAAGCGAAATAGAACTCCTTCAATACCTTTCAAAAAAGCCAGTAATAGGTGTAACTATCAATCATGAAGATATGACTGATATAGAAGTGGAAAAGTATACAAAGCAGTGTGAAAAGAAATATCATATTGTAACTGCTGATATTTTAAAGCAGGGATCTTCTAAAATAATAGCTGAAATTTTAAGAATGTTTCCGGAAGTTTCCAAAAATAATGCTTCCTAATATCGCAGCTTTTATCCAGTAATTATCCAGTAATCATTGAAAAATTTATATCATGCTTATACAGTCATACAGAAAACTTGATGTTAAAAACTAATACAGAAATAAAAATGATATTAAAAAGCAATCCTGAGTTTATAAGGAT
>NZ_CCXI01000101.1 GCF_000820705.1 Clostridium polynesiense
TTTTTAATATCATTTTTTCTATAATATCAATTAATTCATCAGGTTCCGTTAATGGTCCTAGAGGTGCCACGTAACTTTCAACATTTCCATTTATAAGCACTGCAATATAAATATAGTTATCACCGTATTTTTTTATAGGAAAATAAACTCTATTATAGTCACTCAAAATGGTTTTTTTATCTGCAGTACTATATTGTAGTTCCTGAGGTTCATCGTAAATAAACTCTAAAACCAAACCATCATTCATAGCTTTTTTCATATCGTCTGCAATCCCAAGTACTATTGCCCCTTCCCGTTTATCTGGAGAAAGGCTGTTTATATCTATGTTTTGTTTTTCAAGCTCCTTTACCTGATATTCAGTTAATTCCTCAACATCATATTTTCCTTCTATTTTTTCCGCTCTCTTCTTTGAGGCTTTAATTATCTTTCGATACTTAGGGTCCTGGGGATTTATGGTTATCCTTTCACCCTTCTTATAAATAGCAATTTCCTTCGGAGAGGCGCTTATACTTCCGTTTTTATTTCCTATAACATTTGCTGTGCAGGCTGTAAAAGTAACCACTGCTGATATTACAAAAGCTAAAGCATAAATTTTATATTTCACTTTTCCACCCCATAATTTAATTAATATACTTATATGTATTAATATTCCTTAATATACATTGAATTATTAGTGGAAATGCTATCTATTAAGTATATTTTCTATTTTTATTAGCTTCTTCTCCTCGAAGGTAAGCTTAAAAGCATCAGGCATCTTCAGTTTATACCAAAAATCATAACTGCAGCTTTCATCATAATTATTTATTAAGGAGGTAAGTATTGTGCCATGAGTACAGATTATAATGTTCTCTCCCTTATATTTATTTAGTATTTTTCTAAGCTCTATAACCCCTCTCCTTTTCACATCGTTAATGGATTCCCCTTTTTCAAGGTGAAAGTCAAAATCTTCCCACTGCTTTTTAGTAAAGGCATAAAAATCTTTAATGTATCCTTCAGTTATCTTCCTCTCTCTAAAATTCTCAGATATTTCAATATCTATACCTTTTGTCACCGCTATTTCTTTCACAGTGTCCACAGCTCTTAAATAGGGACTTGAAAAAATTCGTGATATTTCATAATCTCTGAATAGTTCAGTGAGCATTAAAGCATCTCTTTTCCCTTTAAAAGACAGCGGTCTCCTTGAATCTTTAGGTGTAAAATTAACCTCTGCGTGTCGGATTAAATAAATATTGGTATACATCCATTCTTCCTCGCTTCCAATCATCCATAATTGTATTAATTTAAGTCTTGGAGTATAAACAACCATTAAATTCATCTATTTATATTTTAAACCATTTTTTTAACTATGAAAACTATTATATACCAAAAAATGTAACTACCCCTGGGGTGCTTCCAGAAAAAAGGAAGCACCCCAGGGGTAGTTACATTTTTTTACAGAGCTACTTTATAGCTCTGCTTCCCGGTTTCACATAAGGAATATTTTCTCTGCATAGAGGACATTCCTCTTTATCAAAGCTTTTTATATGAAGGTTGACAGCTCCGTATACTGGTAGGGCTACTTCTGCTGTGCTTCTGTTCACTATGCAGCAGATTCCTATAACCTCTGCTCCTAAGTACTTTAATACCTCTGCTGTTTCAAGGGAGGATTTTCCTGTGGTTACAACATCCTCTGCAATTAATACCTTTTGTCCTTTTTTTATTTCAAAACCTCTTCTTAAGGTCATAACTCCATTTTCTCTTTCAGTGAATATTGCAGGTTTTCCTGTTTGCCTGCCTACCTCGTAGGCTACAATTATTCCCCCCATAGCAGGTCCAACTACTAAATCAAAGTCTAAATCCTTAATCTTATCCTTTACCACGCTGAGGACTTTTTCTGCTTTGTCAGGATACTGCAGCAGCCTTGCACACTGACAGTATCTGTTGCTGTGCCTTCCTGAGGACAGAAGAAAATGTCCTTCCAATAATGCATCACACTCTTTTAATATTTCTATTACATCTATATCACTCATAGCTTACCCTCCAAATATAATCTATAATTTTTTCAGTTAAAATCAATACTTTACTGTTATAACTACTTCTATAACTTTTTCTATATGAAAAGGTCTTATATAATTCCTGTTATTTCACTTAAATCCTTTATATTTTCTCTTATCATGAATTCTTCCAGCCCCTTTATAATCTCCGGACAGACATATGGATTAACGAAGTTAGCTGTGCCTACCTGTACTGCCTTTGCTCCTGCCATGATAAATTCCACAGCATCCTGCCATGTGCTTATTCCTCCTAAGCCAACTACAGGCACATCCACCTCCCTGCATACCTCATAAACCATCCTTAATGCTATAGGCTTTATTGCAGGTCCTGATAGACCAGCGGTTATATTATTAAACACAGGCTTTCTCTTTCTTATGTCTACGGCCATTCCCTTAAAGGTATTTACAAGGGACAGTGCATCTGCTCCCGCTTCACAGCATTTATATGCCATGTTAACTATATCCTCTGCATTAGGTGAAAGCTTCACCATAAGAGGCTTCCTACAAATCTTTTTAACTTCGGAAACCACTTCATAGGCTACTAAGGATTTGATTCCAAAAGCCATTCCTCCGGATTTAACATTTGGGCAGGATATATTAAGCTCTATCATATCCACTTCACTGTCATTAAGCTTCATAACCCCTGCAAGATAATCCTCCAGAGTACCCCCTCCCAAATTTGCAATTACTACAGTATCTATTTTCTTCATTTTAGGAAGTTCATTTTCTATAAATTTATCCACTCCGGGATTTTGAAGGCCTACGCTGTTAAGGAGCCCCCCTCTGGTTTCAAATACCCTTATTCCGTCATTACCTTCTTTTTTATTTAAGGTAAGCCCCTTTGAAGAAATACCTCCAAGGATAGATACATCATAAAATTCTCCGTACTCTTCTCCGAAGCCGAAGGTGCCTGAAGCGGCAATTACCGGGTTCTTAAAATCTATTCCGCATATATTTATATTAAGCATATCCGCCACTCCTCTTCTTAATAGTTATAGTATTAAATCATCCCCTGAAAATACAGGACCTTCCTTACAGCTTCTTTTATTTCCATCCTTTGTTTTGCAGGTACAGCCCAGGCAGGCTCCAACTCCGCAAGCCATCCTTTTCTCCGTAGACACCAGTACCTTTACACCCTTTTCTCTGCATATCTTTACAACCTTATTCATCATTATTTCCGGCCCGCAGCATAAAACCATATCACAGTTCTCTAAATTCAATATATCTGTTACATACCCTTTATAACCTGTACTTCCATCCTCTGTGGCTATATTTATACTTTCAGCCCAACGCTCCATTTCATCTACTGCATAAACTTCACTTCTAAAACCTGCATATATATCAATAGAATTAACCTCAGAGTTATCCTTAAGCTTTTCCACTACGTAGTTAAAGGGAGCAATCCCTATACCTCCTGAAACTATCGCAATATTCCCTTTTAAATCCCCTACAGGAAATCCATTACCTAAAGGACCTGTAAGTTTAATTTCATCTCCATACTTTAATGACTTTAATATTTCTGTTCCCTGTCCGCACACCTGATATATAAAATGAATTTTGTTATCCTCTACCTTGTGTACACTTATAGGCCTTGATAATAAAGGCTCATTTTCCCAGGCTCTCAGCATATAGAACTGTCCCGGGAAAGCAGCATAGCTGCCTTCTACAGCTAATCTGTACACCCTTTGAGCCAGTTCTTCATTTTCTAAAACTCTGGAGATTCTGTATTCCATCTTCTGCAAATCCTTTTCCCCCTTAAAGCTTCCTCTATTTAATATTAGCTCTTATATCATCTCTCATCCTTACAGTTTCTTTTGCTGCATACTCATCAAACCTTAAAGCTCCGTCTTCATGATTTCTGTAGGCTAA
>NZ_CCXI01000102.1 GCF_000820705.1 Clostridium polynesiense
ATCCTTACAGTTTCTTTTGCTGCATACTCATCAAACCTTAAAGCTCCGTCTTCATGATTTCTGTAGGCTAATAATATGCCTCTTGAGGAATTTACCACTCCTCCGTTTCCATCTTTAAGATAGAGAGCTACATCCTCAGCTTTTCCTCCCTGTGCTCCGTATCCGGGAATCAGGAAAAACATGCTGTGTAAATTTTTTCTAAGCTTTAATCCTTCATCTACATGGGTACATCCTACTACTCCACCTAAGGAGCTGTAGCCGCATTCTCCTAAAAAATTTCTTCCCATTTCATGTATTTTTTCTCCGGTGATTTCATAGACTCTTTTGCCATTTTTACCTTCAATATATTCAATATCCTCAGCTCCAGGGTTTGAAGTCCTTACCAGGGCAAAGAGTCCCTTGTTCCTATCTTTTACATAAGTAAGATATGGCTCTATGCTGTCTAGTCCCATGTAAGGATTCAAGGTTATAAAGTCGCTTTCAAAATCCCCTTCAAAATGAGCCTTAGCATACATTTCAGCGGTTTTTGCTATATCTCCTCTTTTAATATCCGCTATAATTATGCCGCCTTTTTTCCTTATATAATCTAAGGTTTTCTTATAAGCGTTCATTCCCCTTAACCCTAAGGCTTCATAGTAAGCAATCTGTACCTTATAGCAGGCAGCTAATGAAAAGGTAGCATCTATAATCCTTTCATTAAAGGCTGTAAGCGCCTCTTCTTCACAGGAATATTTATTAAAAAACTCCTTTGGAATATAACTTATGTCCGTATCTAATCCTACACAAACGTGTCCTTTTTCCTTCACACTTTGAAACAATTTATCTATTATCATTTTTACGCTTCGCCCTCCTGAAACACTATCTTACCTGCCTTTATAGTAGTAATAACTCTACCGCTTACCCACCTGTCATGGAAAGGAGTATTCTTCCCTTTAGAATGAAACTCTTCAGCATTTATCTTATATTCACTGTCCAAGTCTACAAGGACTAAATCCCCGTCAAATCCGATTTTAATCTGTCCTTTATTGAAACCAACTATTTCTGCAGGCCTTTTAGACATTATTTCTGAAAGCCTGCACAAATCTATATACCCTTTCTTAACAAGCTCTGTGTAGCATACTGAAAAAGAGGTTTCAATGCCGGATAATCCCGGAGCCCCTTTTTTCTTATCCTCTGGGGTATGAGGTGCATGATCCGTACCTATGGCATCCACATAACCTTCCTGTATGGCCTTTATTATATGGAGCCTGTCTTCTTCATTTCTTATAGGAGGATTCACTCTGTAATCTATATTATCTCTTGTAAGGGCTATATGATGCGGTGTAACCTCTAAAGTTACCTTATGTCCTTTTTTCTTTGCCTCTATACAGTAATCTATAGATTCCTTAGTGCTTACATGAGCTATATGTGCTCTGCATCCGGTATACTCTGCCAAGGTAACATTTCTCCAGGTCATCATATTTTCCGCAAGTCTCATATCCTCATTAGATAATGCATGATCTTCACAATGACACATCACGGTTATATCCTTTTTCTTTGCTTTAAACATAGCCTCCATCATCACCTTAACATCCATTACATCCTTTCCGTCTTCAGTGATTATCCTCACCTTAGGGGATAATCTGTCCAGGTGATTTATACTTTGTCCGTCAAAATCATGGGTTATAGAAGTGCACTGATGTATATCTATAAGTCCAACCTCTTTCCCTTTATTTAAAACATAGTCCACAGTTTCTATAGTGCTGCATACGGGATTTGTATTTGCCATTAAGTTAACCCCGGTATATCCCCCTCTTACTGCAGCCCTGCTTCCGGTATATATATCCTCCTTATAGGTGAAACCCGGATCTCTAAAGTGGCAGTGAGTATCTATAAAAGAAGGTATTAAAATTTTTCCTCTTCCGTCAATTATGCTGCACTGCTTTTTAAGATCTCTTCCTATTTCTGAAATGATACCATTTTCTATATAAACATCTCCCACAAAATCCTGTGAGAAATCCACAACTCTTGCAGCTTTTATCAATAAATCCATTTTAGTTGGCACCTCCGTAATATTCTATTATCCGGTGTAAAGCTTATTTTTCCGCGAAAATAAAGCCATATATGATTCAGCTTTTAACTATATTTCTATTTAGCTGTGTAAGCATTATCGCAGTACTCGCATCTATATTCTCCTGTACACTGGTCTGACAGATAAAACACATGAGGCAGATGTGCCTCTTGGGATGTAACACACCTTGGATTTTTGCATTTAATAATATCTGTCACCTTTTCCGGAAGGTTTAACTTAGTCTTTCTTGTTATCACTTCATTCTCTACAATATCTATGGTTATGTTGGGGTCTATGAATCCCAACACTGTATAATCAATGTCTAAAGAATTTTCTATTTTTATGATATCTTTTTTCTCAAGCTTGCTGCTTTCCACATTCATAAGCAGCGCAACCCTGAAATCCACAGAATCAAGCCCCAGATAATTAAATATCTTAATACCGAGACCTGCCTTTATATGATCTATTACTATACCGTTTTTAATACTGTTTATACTAAGCATTATCTCACCCCCAAAAGTTTAGCTATTAAAGCCATTCTCACGTACATTCCGTACTTAGCCTGTGTAAAGTAAAAGGCTCTTTCATCCTTATCAACTTCATAAGCTATTTCATTAACTCTTGGGAGAGGATGTAAAACCATCATATCCTTCTTTGCCTGCTTCATTTTTTCTCCATTTAATATGAAGCTGTCCTTTAATCTTATATAGTCCTCTTCATTAAAGAACCTTTCTCTCTGAACCCTTGTCATATAAAGGATATCCAGCTCTCCAACAGCATCCTCTATTTTTTCCACTTCTTTATAAGGAATATGATTTTTTTCCAATACTTCTTTTATTATATAATCCGGTGCTTTTAATTCTTTAGGAGATATGAGAATAAACTTGTTATTTTCATATCTTGACATAGCCTTAATCAAGGAATGTACCGTTCTTCCGAACTTTAAATCCCCGCATAAGCCTATGGTTAGATTTGAAAGATTTCCTCTTAAGGAACGTATGGTTAATAGATCTGTTAAGGTCTGGGTAGGGTGTTGATGTCCTCCGTCACCAGCATTGATAACAGGAATTGGAGAGTATATAGAAGCTACCTTTGGTGCTCCTTCCTTTGGATGCCTCATTACAGCTATATCTGTATAGCAGCCAACAGTTCTTATAGTATCTGCTATGCTTTCACCCTTAGCGGTGGAGCTTGAGTTAGGTTCTGAAAAGCCTATAACCTTTCCCCCCAATCTCAGCATAGCTGCTTCAAAGCTGAATCTCGTTCTTGTGCTTGGTTCGTAGAAAAGTGTGGCAAGAAGCTTACCCCTGCAAACTTCAGAAAATGCTTCAGGGTTTTCTATTATTTCATCTGCCAGTTTAAAGATTTCGTCAAATTCCTCTACTGTAAAATCCATTGGGTCGATAAGATGTCTTCCTTTTAACATAATAATTCCTCCTTCTTAGTATCTCTGTACTAAACTTAAAGGTGCTGATTTTATTGCATAAAAAATGCCTTCCCTAAGGGAAGGCATAGTTATCCTGCGTAAATAATAAGATAAAATGCTTAATTCTGCTTCCCTTTCTGGTTTCTCTGAACCGGATTAAAGGTATTTTTTCTATAATAGCATAATAAATTTCTCATTGTCAATATAAAAACTAATCTCTATTTATTTAAAAGAGCTTTTTTTGCAAGAGCTAATCCTCCTGAGATTCCCGCATTATCTCCAAGTCCAGGAAGGACTATATAACCTTCAATACCATCTTTAACATTGTCATGAGCCACGTAATCTGCCAGCAGTTCCTTTACTTTAAATTGAATCTTTTTAAGCAGATGCTCCTGCTTCATTACACCTCCGCCTAAAATTATCTTTTCCGGTGATAATATCAGAATATAATTCACAAGGGCCTGAGCCAGATAATAAGCGTAAAATTCCCAAACCTCGTCCTCTTCCTTAAGCTCCATTACATCTTTACCCTTTATCCTTTTTATCAAAGCCGGTCCGGAAACCATTCCCTCTAAGCAATCCTTATGCCATGGACATATCCCTTGAAAATCATCATCACTATGACGTCTTAGAAGGATATGCCCCATTTCAGGATGAAGCATTCCATGGACCAAGTTCCCATCCACCATAGCTCCTCCACCTACTCCGGTGCCTATGGTAAGATAAAGGCAGTTTTTCAATCCTTTTGCCGCTCCCCACACAGCCTCACCCATACAAGCTGCATTTACATCGGTATCCAGCACTACAGGAAGCTGAAAATTATCTTTAAAAGCTCCCAGCACATCATAATTTCTCCAGGCTTCTTTTGGGGTAGTGGTTATATATCCATAGGTTTCAGATTTTTCGTTTAAATCCAATGGACCAAAAAATCCAAGTCCAATGGCTTCTACCTCCCTCTCTTTAAAAAACTCAAACACCTTGCTTAAGGTTTCTTCCGGAGTGGTGGTGTCTATTCTAATCCTTTCCAAAACCTCACCATTTTCATTACCCACAGCACATACAAATTTTGTTCCTCCAGCTTCCACTGCTCCTAATAACATAACTTAACCTCCTGAACGAATAATTATATATTTATAAATTATAATTACTTATGACTGTTACTCATTAATCTGTCAAAAATTATAGTCAATTTTTACCTGCTTTTATAGGTTATAATAACAGGTAATTTCATTTTTTTCAATTATTATAAACTTATTAATGATTATACCTTAAAATTCATTTATAAAAATATACTTTCAAAAGGAAGAGCATCAAAAAATCTGCCCAGTACTTGAAGTGAACCCCTTTCATTAGACGGTTTTTGCCTAACAAAAGGGGTTCACTTCACTGCAGACGGACTTTAAGTATTTTATTTATTTAGCATTATCAATAGCTGAGGCTATGGTTTTTTGTACTTCCTTTGCTGTTTCATTTAAATCTTCATAGCCAAGAAGTCCAATGAGCTTTTCAGGGCTCAACATTCCTATTTTTACAGAATTGCTATCTTCATAAACCACTACTTTGCAGGGAAGGAAATATCCCACATCAAGGTGTTTTTCTAAAACTTCCTTTGCCTTATGAGGATTACAAACTTCCAGTACCATGAAGTTTTTATTAAAGTCCACTCCTTTTTCCTGCAGCTTGTCTTTAAAATTAACCTGCCAAAGCACACCGAATTTTTGGTCCTTCAGGCTTTTAATAACGCTCTCTACTGCTTCTTCGAAGGATTTTTCTGTAGTAACTTCGTATTTTATATTTTCCATGAAACTCAGCTCCTTAAACAATTATATATATGATATTTATTAATAACTTACATAGATTTTATCCCCTAAACACTGCCTTTTCAACAGCTCTTCAACCATTGTTATAATTTGTTTATAATTATTTTCTTATAATAATTCATATATAATGACTGCATAAAATGCAGTATTACTAATGTCTTCATTTTGGCTCAGTAATTTTTATAGTTAGATATAAAAAATATATATAATTTATTAATAACCATATTTTTATCCAATTTATGGATACCCCTATATAACTGTAATTTTTAGAAGCATAAAAAATTAATTTACTGTTTATTAACAATATAATTATAGAAACAGAAATACTCTTTATGTAATATCCATAGTATATACTTTACAGAGAGCTTTCCATTATACTCTTCATATCCCAATTTTTCATACGTTCTTTAAATGGAAAAGTCATTCTGCTAACACTTTCCTCATTTAACTCCAGCCATTCATAGTTGTTATGTTCATAGGAAAGCATAAATCTTCCCTGCTTAATCTTGCAGAGGTATATAATTCCGGTTATCTGATGTTTTTCTTTGATAAAATTCCAAGTATCAATAAGCTTTATGGGCTCTACAGAAAAATTGGTTTCTTCTAAAACCTTTTTCACTACCGTCTGCTCTGCTGTTTCTCCAAACTCCAGCCTTCCCCCAGGCAATTCATTAAGAGTGCTTATTTCTGTACTTCTGTGCAGAGCTAAAAATTTCCCCTCCTTAACAATTAATGCTTTTACTGAAAACTCAATTTTTTCATTATTTATCATTTCTTTCTCCTTATGAATATATTTAACCTGTCCAGTTACACCTATGATAAATATTTTACCATATAATTCAATAATCGTTTAACTATCTAATATTTTTCATAAAAACCACTTATTAATATGTTTTTCTTAATAATTTATACACAAAAAAATGTCATGAATCCGTTAAAACAAGCTCATGACATTTTAATTAATTGGCACTAAGCCAAAACTTTTATTTATTAATCACATTCTCAAATATATTTAATAATCTTAGAAAGTGATTTGCCTCTCTCAAAGTATGATCTCCTAATAAAGGTATTATTATAGATTTTATTTTGCAATCTATTAGACCTTTAGTTCCTTGCTCTTTAAATTTTTTAATATCCTTCACCGCTTTTAAGCTGTCTTCTGTAACCTTTGAAATCGAAACACTCTTATCCATGGCCTCTTTTGCCTCTTTTGTTAGTTCATCAAATTCCTTACCAAAATTATTTGCTGTATTTATGAGCTCATTTTCAGTAGGATCAAGTAACCCACGGATAAACTTTGAATGCTCTGCCATAATTCTATTCCAGAAAATTTCTTGTTCGTTTGCTTCCTTTGCAAGATTAACTTTTTCTCTATTTTGAATTTTTTGTATGGTATTATAATATAATTTTGCCTCTCTTAGAATATGATCAATGAGCAGTGGATAATTAGCTGTAAACATCTTACAAGATATAACATCGGATAATATTGTACTTTTAAGATTAGCCAAGGCTTTAGTCAGTGTCATTCCTCTTTCATTGAGTATACATACCCGTTCTTCTAAAACAGAATTATATACAGGCATATCATTTCCCTTTAAACCAAGTTCTGATTCAGTTAATTCTATTGGTATTGTTATGCCGGTGAAATACGAAGAAGCCATTTCAGCTTTTAATGTATACGGTGTTACAGCTTCTCCGGATTTTAATACATCAGGACTAATAACTCCATTAGAAATGGATATAACATCTGCTAAAAACATGTCAAACTCTCTTCTGATATAATCACATTGCCTTATAAAATTTATGTTTTTAGGAGTAAATCCTATTTCTAAGAAAAAGGAATGTTCTTTCATAATCCTTGCAAAAAACAGATGTAATTCCAGTGATTGTTGTATAAATTCAATATTGGTCAGCACTATTGCCCCTCTTAATATAATTATTCATCATAAGAATTATATTAAGGAAACTTTAAAAATATGTGATTAATGAATTAATTTTTCCTGTATTACTAATTTCATAACCAGCTCATCTTCGTCCATATCCCCTGTAGCTATAAAACCTAATTTTTCATAAATATTAATTGCAGCAGCATTATTTATATTATAAATTAATATAACATCCTTTGATGCTCCGAAAGTTTTTGTTTTTATATAATCAATTCATAATTCTATCGCTGCAGTTCCGTATCCCTTACCTTGATATTTTTCATCAATCCTCTTTAAAAATAACTCTTTCTTCACAAAATTCCTCCATTATTTTTGGGAAACTATTTTTAAATCCCCTATTATTTAAATAGTGATTTTTAAATATATTATCTGTCATAATGACCAGCTCCTTTTATATTTACAATCTTTTACTTACTATATTTTCCAAAAATAATTATACCATAATTTATAAGAACACATCCTATTTAATAAATTATAAAAGCCTCAGCTTCCTCAATATAAGAAGCCAAGGCTTTTAAATATTATCCTTGCTTTTCCCAGGCGATTAAAACCATATCCTTGCCGGTTTCCGTTTTAAATTTCTCTTCTAAATCCTTTAATTTCTTATTATCATTTTCATTTATGTTTGCTAGTTTAAAGTTTCCCTTATTTTCACTTCCACATCCGCATCCGCATGGCATAGTTCATACCTCCTTTATATAATTATCTTATCCTTTTATATAAAAGTTATGTGTGAATACCAATGAATTCTCACTATATAAGCAATATATAATATTTTTATTAATGGAATTTTAATGTAAATTTTTATTAATGATTAATAATTTAAACATAATAAAGTGAGGAGGAGTATCGTGAGTAATAGCATCTCGGAGGTTTTTATTAGATTTATCGGACAACTATTAATACTTTTTATCCTTCCTAAGATAAGCAGTTTTTTCTCCATAAGCGCACTTCAAGCATTTGCAATCTCCTTCGGAATTTCCTTATTAGATCTAATTGTATTTCTTATAAAAAAATCACTAAAAAAGGACAAAGCTTAAGCTTGTACCGAAAAATATGACAGTTATGCCTTATTAAACAGCCTAATAGATAATATAGAGGAAATAATCAAAATAGCTATTATTCCTATGACTTTAAATATTAAAAACTCTGTGGGCATACCTATATAAATATATCTTCCTATATCCGTAAGCCAGGATAAAGGGTTTATATATGCAGGGATTCTTAGAAGGTAGGGCATTTTATTTATAGGATAATAAATAGAGCTTGTAAAAATAATAGGCGTCATAATTAAAAAGTACATGGTGTTAAAGGCGTCTTGCGTTTTTAGCTTAATTGCCATAATCATCATGGAGAAAAACCATGTGCTGCTGCCTATTACGGACAGAAGCAACAGTAAGATGCTCTTATAAAAATTTAATCCACTAAATCCTGTTATTATCTGAACAAAAGACATCATTATAATGGATTGGATTAGGGATAATAAAAGATTAAAAGCCAGCTTTCCAAGTAAAATATCACTTCTTTTAACAGGATAGGACAGAAACTCTTCGTAAAGACCTATGTATTTATCTAAAAACATTTTTGTTGCAGCTACTAAAGCATTGGATATAAGGCTTATGTTTATAGCTCCTATAACAAAAAAATTAATATATGATATATTTTTTTCAGTATAGCTAGTCATAGTTCCCATAGTATTTCCTAAAGTTAATCCAAAGATCAATAATATAAAAATCGGATTTGCAATATTTTCAACAAAGATTCTTGGAGAGGATATTCGTATTTTATATTCTCTGTAAAAGGAAGCAGTTATACCCTTCATTTTACTTTCCTCCTACTATTTCTATAAATATTTCTTCCAGGGTTGGTGCTTTAGTATTTATACTCTCTGGTCTTAGTTTATCAATAAGCTCATATATCAACACCTTGTCCAACTCATTTTCCAAGGATAAGTCAAATAATATTCCATCTTCGTATTTATCAGGATTTCCTCTTCCTCTTATACTGCATATGAATTTAGCTTCATTGAAAATTTGATCCTTTATGTCATTGAATTTAAATGCTATCCGCTTTTTATGATTAAATTTATTTTTCAGCCCTGTAAGATTATCCGCTACTGCCATGCTTCCTTTGTTTAAAATCATCACTTTGCTGCATAATTCCTCCGCTTCCGCTATTACCTGTGTTGTAAAGATTATAGTTTTTCCTTCAAGAGATTTTTTCCTTAGTAATTGAATAACATTATTCTTTGCATTAGGATCAAGTCCTACAGTAGGTTCATCCAGCATCATAACCGGTGTATCTACTAAAAAGTTCTTTGCAAGCTGAAGCCTTTTCTTATAGCCTCCACTTAATTCTGCCGCTCTTTTTCTTTTATATTCAGATAGCTCAAATATTTCTATCACTTCATCTATCCTTTGTGTTAAAAGCTTTTTGTTCAGTCCAAAGAATTTTCCATATATCTTCAAATTATCTTCTACCGTAAGCCATAATTCTAAGCTGCTGCTTTGCATGGTTACAGTAAACTTTTCTCTGTATTTTGAAGAGTCATCAATGGAGCAGCCATCCATTACAATTCTTCCTTTATCCCGGGTTAAAACCGTAGAAAGAACCTTTATCAACGTGGATTTTCCTGCTCCGTTTGGACCTAAAACTCCTAAAATTTCTCCCTCAGTAGACTGAAATCTAATATCCTTCAAGGCTTCACTTTTATCCCTGGAAGATATGTAGGTCTTACTTAAGTTCTCTACTTCAATCATCATACAATAATACCTCTCAGCATAAAGTTCATTTTAAATAATATTCTCTCGAAAAACTATTCTTGTTTGATTTGTAATTAAAAGTGATATAATAATACCATAAATATGAAATACTGTAAAAAATAATATAAACTTAAAAAAGGAACAACAAAGTTATATATCTGTTGTTCCTTTAATCTGTTTAAATTAAAATTTCAAGGCAATAGTCCCTGTTATAGTTCTTTTTTTGTGTATATCCTTAATGAAATGATCATTGAAACTAATAAAATCAAAATAATAATTACCGGTGAAAAATAAGCAGCTATTTTTATAGTTTCGGCGCTTGGTACAGGAAGATTTAGCTTAGATGCAAGCATTATTAATATAGTAGGTAAGAACAAAGTAAGCATCATAGCCATTCTCCCCTTTTCAACGCCAAACTTAAAGATAACCGGAAGCAAAACAGATAAAAATATTATGCTTAAACCAAAAAATATCAATGAAATAAAAAAGCTGTTTCCTTCTTTTACAGGTAAAAATAGATTAAACACTGTCATAATCAGCAATCCTATGCTTATACCTATTAAGCCAATAATGTATTTACTTAATATTATATCTCTTCTTGTGATAGGCATAGATAATGCATACTTATCCCATTTTGCCATTTCATCATAAGATAAAGTATTAACGGGAATCATAGCACAATATATACACAGAATTCCTCCTAAAAAGGAAGTGTCACCGCTGAATATGGAGGTAAAAGCAAAAAATATGATAAACACAGCATATAGTTTTAACTGTTTTTTAATAGTCATAAAATCCTTTAATATTAAGCCTTTCATTATTGTCCCTCCTTTATGTGATACAGCATAATATCCTCAATGGAAGCACGTTCAATAAGCAGGTCAGGTCTTACTTTATTTTTTAAAACTAAAGCTTCCACTCCAAAACTGTTTTGTCTAAAACCTTTAACAATAGATTTATCAACAGATTCAAACTCAGCCTTAGAAGATTTTAATATTCCATACTTTTCAAGCAGATCATCTTTGCTCTCACTGAATAAAATTCTCCCTTTATGGATAAAGGTAATATAATCACATATCTTTTCAAGATCGCTTATTATATGCGAGGAAATAAATATAGAATGCTCCTCATCCTGAATAAAGTCCATAAACACATCTAATATTTCATCTCTTATCACCGGATCAAGACCACTGGTAGCCTCATCTAATATCAGTATTTTAGTGTCATGGGAAAGGCTCACAGCTATAGAAAGCTTCATTTTCATTCCTCTTGAATAATCCTTAAGGTTTTTCTTATGAGAAAGAGAAAATTTTTCCGCATATTTATAAAAGGTCTTTTCATTCCAGGTTTTATATATACTCTTCATAACTTTATTTATTTCCTTTAAATTAAGGTTTTCAGGAAAACAGCATTCATCCAGTACAACCCCAATGTTTTCCTTTACCCTTTTATCTGCATTTTTTAAATCCTGCCCAAGAACCATAGCTTCGCCACTGTCTCTGTGTATCATATCTAAAACCAGCTTAATAGTGGTGCTTTTTCCAGCACCATTTTCACCTATAAATCCCATAATGCATCCGGAAGGCAGAGTAATATTAATATTATCCAAAGTAAATTCATCGAAATTTTTAGTTAAATTTCTTATTTCTAATGCATTTGTCATTTTTATTCCCCCTTATAAATAAGCTCCAGCATCTGAGTTAAATCCTCAAAGTTTAGCCCGCATATCTCAGCTGCTTCAACTATTTTCTGCATATGCTCCTCTATATTTTTCAGCTGCTCTTCCTTAATAAAATCTATGTTCTTGCTGGCAACAAAGCTTCCTTTACCTGTAATGGAAACTATAAAGCCATCACGCTCCAATTCTTCATAGGCACGCTTTGTGGTTATAACGCTGATTCGAAGCTCCTTTGCAAGAAGTCTCATGGAAGGAAGGGCATCCCCCTCATTTAACTCTCCTGAAATTATCATATTTTTAATTTGTGAACTTATTTGATCGTAAATGGGCTGTCCGCTTGAATTGCTTATAATTATATTCACATTCATCACCTTTTATAAAATATTGTATATATACAGTATATACAATATAGACACATTGTCAAGAGGATTTGATACTAGTTTTTATGTAATTATGTCCTCTTATCCTTGATTTCAACTAGTTGCCTTAAAAATTTTATATACAAATAAAATTTTTAAGGATATAGATTAAGAAGTTCTTATTTAGAAAATTCTCATTATATGAGATAATAAAAAACAACACATTTATATAATAAATAATGGAGTAGGAGCATAAAAATGAAAAAAATCATTTCTATTATTGTAGCCCTCTTAATATTTATATCATTCCTACTGTTTAACTCAGAAAAGACATTGGCTACAGTTAGCTCTCCTGATTCATCCTTTAAAATAATGTTAAAATACAAAGAACCTCTATTAAAAGGACCCTTTAAAGTAAGTATCTATTATAAAAGGAAAAATTCCATTTTAAAAAACTATTTAGTTGAAACTATGATGTTTCATGACGGCTCAAGTTTAAGCAAGAATAATTACAGTTTAAAATGGAAGGGTAACACCGCTGAATTAACTCTTATAGGGGATACAAAGCCCTATGAAATAATTTTAATTAATATTGAAGAGAGAGATAAAGTTAAGAGGAAGGTTGAATTGCCTGAAAGGAAATAAAAATGCACTATACTAAATCAAAAGGGATTTTATCTGCTAAAAATGGCATGAATTTATACCGAGGCTGCACTCATGGATGCATTTATTGCGACTCAAGAAGCATCTGCTACCAGATGATACATGATTTTGAAGATATAGAAGTGAAAGAAAATGCCATTGAATTACTTGAAAATACTCTTAGGCGCAAAAGAAAAAAAAGTATGATAGGTACCGGGTCTATGACAGACCCTTATATTCCCCTTGAGTTAAAAATGGAAAATGTGAGAAAATCATTATCCTTGATATATGAGTATGGTTTTGGCTTTACTGTTATAACAAAATCAAACCGTATTTTAAGGGATTTAGACCTGTTGAAAAAGATAAATGAAAAAACTAAATGCGTAGTTCAAATGACCTTGACTACCTATGACGAAGGCCTATGCAAAAAACTTGAACCGAATGTGAGCTCTACTAAAGAGCGTTTTGAAGTGCTAAAAAAAATGCGAGATGCCGGTATACCAACTGTTGTCTGGCTCTGCCCTATCCTTCCCTTTATCAATGATACGGAAGATAATATCTCTGGTATTTTAGATTATTGCATAGAAGCCCAGGTTTATGGCGTGATTTGTTTCGGAATGGGGCTGACACTCCGAGACGGAAACAGAGAATACTTTTATCAAAATTTAGATAACCTATTTCCTGGAATGAAGGAAAAATATGTGAAGACTTATGGCAATCAATATATGCTAAGCAGCCCTAATAATAAGAGTTTAATGAAATTGTTCAATGAAAAATGTACTCAACATGGAATTGTGCACGACAATAAGCAAATATTTGAATATCTGTATACCTTTAATGAAAAGAAGTTTGAGGAACAGTTAAGTTTATTTGATTAACATTAAAAATAGGGAGCAGATTATTCCGTTCCCTGTTTTTATTTATGTATTATCTAATATAAAAAGCTCAAATATTTAAGTTCATACCTAGCAATAAGAGTTTATTTACTATGATTATGAAACTCCAGAGTTCCTTTATTAGTTTTTATAATCACAGGAGCCTCAACCCCTTTTTTATCAGAGAATATCCATCTTCTGCCCAGGGGTGCCAAGATGATATATACTCCATCTTCATATTCACCCATAAAATTTAAATACTTATCATAATTAATAGGTTCATTATTTCTTGGCAAAATCCCCATATCTATGAGCCTTTCAGCCTCTCTCTTCATGTCCTTTACTGTAACCCCTATTTCGCTCACTCCTAATACATTTTCAGGAGAAAAACCGGATTCTGAAGCATTAGGAGAGGTTTCTCTGGCGATGAATTCCACAATGTTTCCCGCAGGATCTTCAAAGTAAAAGGCCATAGCTCCTGCATCTTCAAACTCAGCTTCATCCTCATCCGCTTCCTTTGATAAAACTGTTCTAGCCTGTACCCAGTTTTTTGCCTCTTTAAAAGTATCAGTATTAATATTGAAGGCAAAATGATAGAAATGATTATACTCTTCATCTTTATGAAGGGTAAAGGTACTTTCACCGGTTTGAAAGGAAGCAGTGCCGTTTGTTAGCGATAAAATTTCAAACTGCATTACATCTTTATAAAAAGCTACTGTTTCTTCAAAGTTTGATATGAATATTTCAAGTTGTTCAATTTTCATTTATAGCTTCCTCCATTTTATCGTTATATTACTGTTTTACTTCTAAGACAATCTCATCTATGTATGGAGATTTAGAGAGTTAAACTATTCTGATGTAGGTACTTATAAAAAAACAGTTATACAGAATAGAAGATATATATTGACCTTATAAAAATATTATATATTACAAAAGGGAATTAAAATCAATTATTCAAACATAGGTATGTATAATAGTAATAATGTGAATTTATAAGTATGTAATAGTTACAATCACAGTATCATTTACAAATATATAAATTTTATTATAACATATATATAAATAAAATCTCACTCTTTAATAAAGTCAGACCTTTTAGGAGAACTGAGAAAATGAATATTAATGAAAATCTCAAGGAATTTCGTCAGTTAAGCATTATAGCCATACCATTGCTAGTTCAGCAAATTGGTTCAATGCTTATATCTATCGGAGATCAGGCACATATTGGGAGAATTAGTATTGAGGCTTTCAATGGAATTGGAATAGTATCCTCAATGTTGTCTATACTAATTGGGATTGTTGGATACGCTGGAATAGTTTTTAATATAAAAGGTACTAAAGCAAAGGCCGAGGGTAATGACAATGAATATTACAGTCAATTCATAGAAGGATTTATTTTATCATTGTTTATTTCCTTTCCATTAGTCTTAATATTTTTTATATCTGGTAAAGATATATTAAGATTAATTTATGGAATCAGTGGACTAACTTTAGATGAAGCATGGACTTATCTGAGGATTATGGTTATATCTATACCAGTACAACTTTTGATGTTTACTTATGGAGCTATTTTTAAGATAGAAAAAAAGACTACAAAGATTATGTATTCTTCCATACTTTGTGCAACATTGAATGTAGCGTTAGATTATCTATTGATTTTCGGAAAATTTGGATTTCCTAAATTAGACACCTTAGGAGCTGCAATAGGTAGTGCTATTTCTATATGTACCAATTTAATGATCTATGTAATTTTATCCAGAGGCTACATAAAATACGATTTTACAAAACCTGAATTAATAATAAAAGGCATGCTCTATAATTTACGTACTATGATACCTTTTATGGGTCAAGAGATTCTGGAAGGAAGTATCTTTGGAATACTAGTAACTGCTATACTTTCTAGAATGGGTCCATTGATTTTAGGAACATATAATATATTAATGCAATTGGTTGGAATATCAACTATGGCCATGTATATGTATGGAACAGCATTGTTAACATGTTTAAGTGAAGCAATGGGTAAGAAGTCATTAAAATCCTTAAGATCTTTACCAATCAATTCTATAATATTGTCAGAAATATTTTATATAATTATATTTTTAATTTTTGTATTTAATAGATCAAAAGTAGGCTACATATATACTACTAATATAGAACTAATAAGATCAGTTAAGTATACTATATTTTGGACTTTTATTGCATATCTACTAAATGCATTTGAAACTATTTACCGATATGCACTTCAGACTATTGGAAAAGCTAGTAAAGTTCTTTATACTTCTTTTTTCGTGAATATAATATCTATTTTATTAATATACCTCTTTTCATCCTTGATAAACATGGGAATATATAGTGTTTTATTAGTTAATTTTTTAAAATCAATTTTGCTTATTATAATGTATGGTAAATCATATAATAAGCACATACTAAATAATCAATTTAACTCATTAGATGTAGAAAAGCTACACACTGTCACCAAAAATGAGAATGTGTAGCCTTTATAAAACTTTTGATTTCAAAAACTAAAAAAAGTTAATGTAAAAGTAAAAACCAATCTACAAGTTATTTATTTAAATTTAATTCTATTTCATTAGCTTTAGTTGAATCCCCATTCTTATACTGAACTAAAATCTTATTAGGTATTTCAATCATAGGTTCAAACTTATACAGCGCTGTACCTTTATATCCCAATACACCATTATGAGCATTTAAACTTGAGCCTCTAGGGGCAATAACATTACCATTTTCATCTTTAAACACTAAATTACTATATTCAAATTCATTATTTGCTTTTATGCAAATAGCTGTTGAGATTGGAGAAAAACTTACTTTTTCAAAGGTTAGTGTTACTTCTTCACCGCTGGTATTTCGTATTTTCAGTTCTTTATTAGGACTATAATTCTTAGTGTCTTTAGAAATTTTTTCTTTAGATACATGGAAACTGAACTTCCAATCTCCCTTAGTATCATTTATTTGTTTAAAATCAATTTCTATATCAAGGTTTTTTGGTATATCC
>NZ_CCXI01000103.1 GCF_000820705.1 Clostridium polynesiense
TTTCTAATTCTTTATTAGGTACTATAATTCTTAGTGTCTTTAGAAATTTTTTCTTTAGATACATGGAAACTGAACTTCCAATCTCCCTTAGTATCATTTATTTGTTTAAAATCAATTTCTATATCAAGGTTTTTTGGTATATCCGCTTCATTTATATCATAATCTTCAATTACCTGAATGGTATAATCGTCAATTACTCTATGAGTTCCCCCTGCTGCTCCAACAAAAGCTTTGCCATTTATCATTATACTTTTACCTGGAGTGTGTGGAAAGGGATTACCTTTTTGATTAATCAAATCTAACACCTTCTCCGGACACTTTATTGTATATATTAATTTGAAGCTAAAGTCATCCATAGCTGCTTCATCAAGGCTAACTTCATATCCCTTGTCTTTTTTTACTTCTCCTATAACTTTTGTATAGTTTTGAAAATCACCACCATACCCTAATCCAAACCTTTGAAACAATGTATCCAGAACTGGAATATTGTCAGCAAAAGCAGCAAAGTACTGCTGTGGTATTATTGCTGTAACTGAAAGCAGTAAAGAAACAGCAGCAGCTATCATACCCGCTTTGAAAAGGCCATTATGTTTTTTTACTTTTATTGAATTCTTTATATTCTTTTTAATCCTTTTTTTAGTTATATCATCAAGGTCCACATCAATTGAATTAATCTGGTCTATATCCACTTCCATATCATTAAAATGCTTGTATACATTTTTCATCACCATTTTCCTCCTTTTGATGATATCCTAGTTTTTGTTTTAATAATTTTTTCCCTCTTGATAGCCTTGTATCTACAACATTTCTTGATACACCAAGCTTAACAGCAATATCACTTATATTCTCTTCAAGGTAAAATCTCATTATAAATATTCTTTTATCCAGTTCTTCCATTTCATTTATATACCCAAGTAATTCCATTTGATTTTCATCAGCCAATACCTTATCTTCCGTTGTCAACCCGGTAATGATCACACAGTCATCAATATCAACGGTTTTCTTGTTTTTAGCAAGCTTCCTTTGATAGTCAATTGCTTTATACTTAGCAATTACGCAAATCCAGTGAACAAACTTTTCAGGTTTACCAGAAAACATACTTGAATTGTTCCAGATGCTTAAAAGAACATCATTTAGGCATTCTTCAATAACTCCTTTATCTCCATAATTAATTAGTACGTTATAAATAACCTTATATAGAAGATTACTATAGTTATCTATTAAATAATCTAAAGCACGTGTATTCTTACGTTTCAACTGATCAGCTAAATTGGTTTCAGTTATTTTCACAAATGCTGCCTCCTCCCTCTATATTCTCTAGAAGCTCCTCACTTATATAAACGATAGCAGAGTGCAATTTCTTACAAGAAAACTATAAATTAATATAAAATTATGGACGTACAAAAAATCACCTTCTTATGTTATATATTTATAACACCATAAGAAGGCGATTTTTATACATGTTTTAACTTTTTAACAGGATATTTGTGTTTATTACGGTGAAGACTCTGTTTTTTTCCCATGTAGATTTTTGATCGCCAACATGGAATTATCCTGTATGATTCCTGTATCTACGAAACCAAATGAACCGTATAATCTTTTAGCTATGATATTACTTGTTTGATAAAAGAGGGTTACATATTCTGCTTCTCCATCTGGCATAGTTTCAATATCCGTCAACATCTTTTTAAAAGCAAGTTTGCCGTATCCTTTCCCCTGGTAACTCTTTCCTATCATAATATGCCAAATAAAATAACTCTTCTTCCCATAAAAAACTTCATTTTCAAATGATTTATGATCCAACGTATCATAAATATACATCAAAAATCCAACCACAACTTCATCGGCATAAATGACCAAAGGGGTAGCTGGTATACCGTCTGAGTTGAACATGTGAGCGTCTGCAAAGCTTCTGAGGTTAGTAGTTTCTATTAACTCTTCCTGGGTTTCTTCAACTTCAAGTGCTATTACTTCATCGATGTTATCCCCGGTTATCTTTCGTAATTCAATCATTTTTTACCTCCTCTACTAAGACAAGGCACTTCTACACATGTCCTAAAACATTTCAAATATCATTTCTGTGATTATCAAAATAGGGTACACAAAATATTCACCAATGCTAAAGCCCCTATTCCACCGTTACAGACTTGGCCAGATTCCTTGGCTTATCCACGTCGCAGGCCTTCTGCTTAGCTACATAGTAGGCGATGAGCTGAAGGGGAATTACTGAAAGTACAGGAGTTAATATATCTAAGGTTTTTGGCAGATATATCACTGAATCCACTGATTTTTCTATATCTGTGTTTCCCTCTAAAGCAATTGCAATTACCTTGGCTCCTCTGGTTACTACCTCTTTTATATTGCTTACCATTTTATCAGCAAGATAGCTTTGGGTAACGCAGGCAATGACTACGGTACCTTTTTCAATAAGGGCTATAGGACCGTGCTTAAGCTCTCCTCCTGCATAGGCTTCTGAGTGGATGTAGGATATTTCCTTAAGCTTTAAGGAGCCTTCCATGGATACTGCATAATCTAAGCCTCTTCCCAGGAAGAACATATCCCTTTCCATGTAGGTCTGATCAGCAAACTTCTGAAGCACATCCTTATTTTCTAGAGTTTCCTCTGCTAAGGTAGGAAGCTCCAGCATAGCCTTTTTGATATCATATATTTCTTCACTGCTTAAGCTTTCCTTTAAAGCAGCAAAGTGAAGAGCAATTATATACATTGCAATAAGCTGAGTTACATAAGCCTTTGTAGAGGCCACTGCTATTTCCGGTCCTGCCCAGGTATATAAAACGTCATCTGCTTCTCTGGAAACTGAGGAGCCTACAACATTTGTAACCGCTATTACTCTGGCACCTTTTTTCTTGCTGTCACGAAGTACTGCAAGAGTATCTGCTGTTTCTCCGGACTGGCTTACTACTATAACTAAAGATTTCTCTGTTATAAGAGGCTCTCTGTATCTGAATTCAGAGGCGATATCCACCTCTACCGGTATTTTAGCAAGCTTTTCTATTGCATATTTTCCAACCACTGCTGCATGGTAAGCAGTTCCGCAGGCTACCATAAAAATCCTGTCAATTTCCTTGAGATTTTCCTTGGTTATAGTTATTTTATCCAGGATAATATCATGATCTAAGGAAATTCTTGATGCCATGGTATCCTTTATAGCCTTAGGTTGCTCATGGATTTCCTTAAGCATGAAATCTTCATAGCCTCCCTTTTCAGCAGCATCTGCATTCCAAGTGACATGGTAGGGTTCCTTAGTTATTTCTTCTCCCATTTCATTTAACAGGGTAACTCCCTGCTGGGTTAGAACAACAAATTCTTTATCTTCAAGAAGGTATATATCTCTTGTATGATTAAGCACTGCAGGGATATCAGAAGCTATAAAAGACTCATTCTTTCCTAATCCTACTATCAAAGGACTGTCCTTTCTTACTGCCACCAGCTTATCAGGCTCTTTAGAGCAGATAACTCCTATGGCATAGCTTCCCTCCATGCTTGAAACAGCCTTCATCACCGCTTCAATCAGGTTTCCTTCATAATAATAATCTATTAAATTTGGTATTACCTCTGTATCTGTTTCTGACAAGAATTCATATCCTTTAGATATTAGCCATTCTCTAAGCTTCAGATAATTTTCAATAATACCATTGTGAACTACACTTATGGAAATTTTAGAATTAGAATGGGGATGAGAATTAACATCTGAAGGTTCTCCGTGGGTTGCCCATCTGGTATGGCCGATCCCCACATTTCCCTTTAACGGGGTTTCTATAAGCTTGCTTTCAAGATTTGCAAGCCTTCCTTTGCATTTAGAAACCTTTATCCCTTCTTCATTAGAAATGGCAACTCCTGCAGAATCATATCCTCTGTATTCTAATTTCTGCAGTCCATCGATTAAAAGAGGTGCAGCCTCTCTTAATCCAAAATATCCAACTATTCCGCACATATTTTTCTTCCTCTCTCTGTCAATATATTAGTAAGCTTAATGTAAAAAAGGGTTCACTTGTCCTATGGACTCAAAAACCCTGTCTTTGAAAGGTTTTAACACCTGATTGATGTTGTTTCCGGAAATCACTTCCCGGCTTTATCAATCGTTAACGGTAGTGCGATACCGTGGGGCACCCGCCGAAGATTCGATTCTCCCCATCCTCGTCAACTAAAGCGGTTTTACTCATTATAAGCTTTAGTTCTGGCGCTTTAACTTCTTTTAACCATCACTTTATCCTTATTGTGCATATATCATCTCCTTTTAATGCAAAATTATTTACAATAAGCTACTATACTAGTATATTCTTTGGAAAACTTATATGCAATATTATTTTTCCATGGGTTTAATAAAAATAAAAAAGCCGGAATACTCCAGCTTTAAATTCTTCTAATTTAAAATATTGAGTTTTTCCTTATTCTTATTTATCATATCCGTAGCTACCTTTAAAGCATAATTCATTCTGCCAAAGGAGCTTAGAGTGTAACCATATCCCACGGTCATCTCAATAGGAAGCTGATTTTCAGCACTGTTTATCTTTTTTACTTCCTCCTCTATACTTCTTACTTTTTCAATTACAGCCTTTTCCTCCACATCCACAAGTATATAGGCAAATTCATCCCCACTTATTCTAAAAAACATAGAGCTTTCATCCATAAATTTTTTAAGAAGCTCTGCAGTAGATTTAATAAAATCGTTTCCACCATTCAGACCTAATCTCTCGTTTCTGTGCTTCATCCCTCTTATCTCACATATTAAAATAGCTGTTCTGGTATTCTTATGCTTGTCCAAACGTTCAAAGACCCATTCAAAATACTGTCTGTTATAAATCCCTGTCATAGTATCGTAGTTACTCTTATACTCAATAAGCTCCTCTAACTTTTTCCTGAGAGTAATATCCCTTATACTTCCGGTTATTGCTATGAGCTTATTGTTTTTGTATATGGGAACTGCATAGTCCTCAGTCCATATATATTCCCCATCTTTGTGTCGAAACCGCATAAATATAGGTTTAGAATAATCCAGCTCACCCCTGGCTTTTTGAATCAGTAAATCCTGATCTTCAGGATGAACAAGGTTTAATATATTATACGGATTACTAAGATTTTTACCGGCTTTCCACCCCAAAACCGTTTGCACTGCGGGAGATAAATAAACAAATCTTTTTTCAGGAAAAACTTCGTAATAATACATTATATCTTTCCCGCTATCCAGCATCATTTTATATGTATTTTGTCTATTTTTACACCTGCAGTATTGTAATTTTAAAATGGATATGCCATATCTTGATAGAACATTTGCTGCTAAAATTCCTAAAACAAAACCTATCACTAAAATAAAAGTCAGCATAAAACCATCTTTAGCCCCCTACAAATTTTAAAATATTTACCTAAAAATGTTAACACAACCTCTGCTTTTTTTCAATACAGCTATAAATTAAGTGCTCCTACCTAAATATCGGAATTTTCTTATAATACTTGATAGATTAAGGGGCATACTAAAGCCTTTTATATCTGCAGCAAGCCTTAGTATGCCCTACATATTTAATATCTAAAATAATGTTAATATTATATTAAAAATGAATTTTTCTTTAGGTTTTATAAATCTGCATCGTCCTCTTGCCATTGCTTCTGTTATGCTGTCACAATAGCCGCTTGCAGGCTCAAGAGCACAGTTATAATCCCCTCTAAAACCACCTTCTGTTACCCAAAAACCTAAATATGGGAGATTTTTACTGTCATAGTTTATTTCAAAGGTGACATCCTTGGAAGGATAGTAAATAGAGCAGCTGCCTTCTTTTATTCCATGAGAAACATAGTACTTCTCAGTATTTTTTTCTTCTTTCCCTCTTATCCTTCTGAAATCAAAGTTTTCACCCTTTAAATTCCTATCAACGGGATAGTTATAAATGGTTCCAGGAGCTCCTAAAAACCTGCTTTCATGGACATTTTCCACAGTCTTAGTTTCTGCAGGAAAATTAATTATCATATCTTTTTCACAGTTAACTAAACAATGCATAGCCCAAATAGCAGGAAATTCCTCCTCACCATTGTTTTGGATTTCATAATCAAGTATAACCTTTCTTCCTTTTAATGCAGCAGTCTTTTTATATGAATAAGGTAAAATAGTGCTGTCCATTATAAGTATGGCCTTTTCTTCAGAAATCTCATCCTTTAGCTTAGAGCTCCATATTTCACCGTGGTCCGGATACAGAACTTCTTTTCCTGAAACCTCCACAGTGCATTCATCGATGGTGGGAAAGCAGTCATCAAATCCTGAGGCATCATAATCTGCAAAGCTTGAGTTAAGCTGTGCTTTTCTGTAAAAACCCTCCTTGCTTTGAAACAATAGTTCGAATTCCTTATCTTTACTGTATATAGATGCAATTTTCCCTCCTATTTCAGGAAGTATTACTACCCTCAGCTCATCGCTTTCTAAAAAAAACGCTCTTTCTCCTTTAAAATCAGCTTCTTTTATCATTATTTCACCTCACAGGTTCCTTCTCCTATTCCGCTTAAATAAAAGTCTGCAGCTATTCCCATCCTTTGATAATAGTTTCTTCCGATATTTTCTATGAATTCTTCTACCTTTTCCTTTTTAACTAAAGCTATGGCACAGCCTCCAAATCCAGCTCCCGTCATCCTTGCTCCTATACAGCTTTCAGAATTCAAAGCCTCCTCTACAATTATATCCAGTGCATCTCCTGTTACCTCGTATAAATTTCTTAAAGAATTGTGAGAAGCAGTGAGTAGCTTTCCAAAGGATATTAAATCTCCCTTATTCAAAGCTTCAACAGCATCCTTTACCCTTTGATTTTCATATACTGCATGTTCTGCTCTGTTTTTCACCTTTTCTGAGGCTATGTGGTTTTTTATTATTTCAAACTCCTCAGGAGTTAAATCACAGAGGACATTGATAGTTTTGTACTTATTAAGTATTTTTAAAGCTTCATCGCACTCTGCTCTTCTTTCATTATATTTAGATTCATTTAATGATCTTCTCTTGTTAGTGTTCATAATAACCAAGGAATACTCTTTAAGGTCTGCATCAGCATACTCATAGTTTAGGGTTCCGCAGTCTAAGAGAACAGCTTTGTTTTTTCTTCCCATACCTATAGCAAACTGATCCATAATGCCGCAATTCACACCTACATATTGGTTTTCTGCCTTCTGACCAAGCTTAACCAGCTCTATTCTGTCAATGTTTCCTTCATTAAATAGCTCATTAATCATAACTCCTATTAATAATTCTAAAGAAGCTGAAGAAGACAGTCCTGCTCCATTGGGTATGTTTCCGGAAATTAAAATATCCATTCCTGAGAGATTATAGCCTGCCTCCTGCATTATCTTAATTACTCCCTTAGGATAATTAGCCCAGTCGTGTTCCTTTTTAAAGCTTAAATCCATTAAATCCACATCAACTTTAAGATCAAAATTTGTAGAAGCAAGATTGATTTTAGAATCCTTTCTTGCCCTTACAGCGCCATAGGTTCCAAATTCCAAGGCACAGGGAAATACATATCCCCCGTTATAATCTATATGTTCTCCGATAAGATTTACTCTTCCTGGAGAATGAAATAATCTAATTGTTCCCTCATCGCCATAAAGCTCTTTAAAACTGCTTAAAACTTCATTAGCCTCCATAACATAAACCTCTCTTTATTTATTATTTAAATATTTTTTATAAGCTGCTTTTAAATCTTCGGCTGTGTCTTCTACGGCAGTAGGGTTGCAGGCAGCCCATGCACCCATCTCTGAAGAAGCATAGTATTTTATTTTTTCCGATGACCTCAATGGAGGATAAAACTCTACGTGAAAATGATAGTAATCATCGTAATTTCCATACTCAGGTGAATTTACCGGTGCCTGATGTATACACATCATATATGGAAAAAGCTTGTCAAAGAGTGCATCAAAGGTCCCTGTCATATCCTTCAGTATCTTAGCAAAATTATCCTTCTCCCTCTCAGTAAAATCCGTCATTTTGCTCCTGTGATTTTTACTTACTATGAACACTCCGTAAGGAAAATCTGTAAAGAATGGAATATAGGCCAAAAAATCTTCATTTTCAATGATTATTCTTTTTTCAAAATCCTTTTCTTCCTTATTCATTCTGCATATCAGGCATTCCTTATGCTCTTCATAGTGTTCTCTGCAGGAATTAAGCTCTGTTTTTATCTTTAAAGGCATTTGTGAATAACCGTAAATCTGTCCATGAGGGTGAGGCATAGTAACCCCCACTTCTTCCCCTCTATTTTCAAATTCAAAGATGTATTTTATCTTTTCATCTTTAGAAAGCTCTTCAAATCTTTCGCACCACAAATCTACAAGTTTTCTTATATGCTCCACAGGGAGCTGAGGAAGTGTGGTTCTGTGTTCCGGTGAATATAGTATAACCTCACATTTTCCATAGGATTCTGTGGTTTTGTAAAAATCTGAGCCTACCATATCCGGCGCCGACGGATTAGGAGAAAGTGCAGGGAAATCATTGTCATATTTATGTACATCGTAATTATCAGGTACATTACCTGATCCCGGACAGAAAGGACACCAATCTTTTGGCATCTGAGGCCTGTTCTGCCTGTGAGAAGCAACAATTGTCCAATCCTTCAGTAATGGATTCCATCTTAATTCAGCCATGAGTTTTCCTCCTTAATAAACCATTTAAATTTTCCTTAGGTTTTATAGAAATCGCTTTCTATATACTATAAAAAAATATACTTTTATAAATAAAGACTCAACTAACCGCTTTGCCTTAATATTAGCTTAGTGTTTAAAATGATATTTTTTCTTATATTTATGCCATTTTTCATAATATCTATGAGCTCCGTTACTGCTCTTCTTCCCAAATGCTCTATGCACAGGTCCACTGTGGTGATTTCAGGAGAGGTAAGCCGGCAGATGGGCGTATTATCATATCCTATTATCGCTATATCCTCTGGAATAGAAAAACCTTTATTTTTCAAGGAAGATATAACCCCTGAAGCTATCAAATCATTGCAGGCAATAAAAGCATCCGGAAACTTCTCCTGAGCTTTGCAAAGTTTTTGTACTATCTCTTCAATTTTATTAATCACAGAGATGCTGTTTCCGTTTTCTATATTAATAATCTTTTTGTAGGATAAGCCCTCATCTTCTATATATTTTAAATAAAGCTTTTCTCTTATTTCACAGGACTGAGATATTTCTCCCTTTAAAAGAGCTATCCTTTTCTTACCGATGACCTTAAGCCTTTGGACAGCATTTCTCATTCCTGTTGTTTCATCATAGCAAATAAAACTGCAGCCGCTTTTTATATCAGGATTATAGGAGCTAATGATAATTAGCGGCACACTGCTGCTTATCTCCTCAAAAAAACCATTATTTAAGTTTTCAATATTAGGATCCATAACTATTATGCCGTCTGCTCCTCTTCCTCTAAGCTCGTTTATATATTCCCTTTCTTCTGAAGCTTCTCCTCCGGTAGTAGATAGATTAACATGATAGCCCATAGGCTTTAGTTCTCTTTCTATATCCTCTACAGTGCTTGAGAAAAACCAGTTTGTTATACTTGGAACCAGTATACCTATATTGGAGCTCTTTCTTGTTATAAGCCCTCTTGCCATTTGATTAGGCTTAAAATTCAGTTTTTTAATAGCCTCCTCCACCTTTATTTTAGTTTCAGCTTTTACAGGATAATTTTTATTAAGCACTCTGGAAACAGTTGTAATAGATACTCCAGCTTCCCTGGCTACATCATTTATAGTAGCTATAATCATCACCTCTTTTCTATAGAAAAGGTTTTCTGTTTTTATCATACTTCATTGCTGAATATATTTCAATATAAAAATATACACCCTGTAGTTTTTATGTGCACATCTTATATTCTTTGTACACATTTATTTTTTTATATCTCATCACTATATTTTTATAATAGTGTCCTTTTAGTATTTCTATAAACAGATATATTATTTGGAATTTAATACTACCCTTATAATATAGATAAAATACAATTTATTAAACAATTTTACAAAGACGAATTAAAGGAAGCCGGAAGGCTTCCTTTAATATCTTTTTATTTTCAAGGATTATTCTAAAACACAGCGGTAAAATAGAGCTAATCATCACTATTTAGTCAAGGCTAAATTCCTCAACGTATTTTTCTTTATTTATATAATATCTAGTAAAGACCTCAGGAAGGGTTATAATTTCATTTAAAGACTTGGCTAATCGTACTGCTTTACCTGCTGCCTTCATTCCTTTAGGTGCGCATATTACAAAGCCTGAAGCTAACTCATCGGAAGGTACAGTAATTGCTGTTATCCCTGCAATATTTGCCGCCTTCACCATAAACTTTCCGCCCTTTTCGCTTATTAGTGTTCCCGCCTTACCTGCAAAGGTTCCTGGAATAGTTTCTCCATAACCAAATAAATCTATTGGTCCTTCGTACGTTAATATTATATCTGCTTTTTCTTCATTAAAAGCTTTATTTATTACCTCCATGGCATCTTTCCTATTTCCTATATCCCTCATGGAGAACTCTTTAAAATTATAACCTGATATTTTAGATATATATTTAACCATGACTGATCGCATATCTTCCATTAGTGGAAGCTGAACATCCCCTATTTTAGGAATAAGCACTGTGATTTCTTCATCATCCTGCGTTTCTATAGGAGTATCCAACAAATCCTCCACAACCTTTAACATAAGCTCCAAATCTTTTGCTATTATTCCTATACTTGGAGTTAAATTAAAATTGTCTGTGGATTTTCCACCTTCTGAGGTTAAAAGGCCTAAACCAGCTCCTATAATAGAAGGGAGGTTACAGGATAATGCAGGAGCAAGCACCGAGCCTCCACCGTCTGTCCCTATGGCAAAGTCGTTTATCCCTTTAAGTATATTTACAGGTCCTCCGCTGCTGGACCCAGTCATTGGTCTGTATGTTAATGGATTTAAGATATCGGTATCTATGCTTCTTCCCATATCAGACATCTTATCTATAGTTAAAAACAGATATTTGTCCTTTTCTCTGAGCTTGTTAAATATATCCTTTGGTATGGCATTTGTGTTTTTCACTCCAAAGGTATATAATTCACCGGACTTAGCTTCCGTTTCCATCATGGCGTTTTCATTTATTTTAATAACAGATCTGCCTTTTTCTTTATGAGCAATTCTTATCTTCTGCTGCAGAGTAAGCATTTTATCTCCTCCTATGATATTTTACTTCCAGTCCTTCTATATTTTCTGCATATAATCATTATAATATTCCTTCATAGAAATAAAAGCAGAGAAGCATATAGTTACATACTCCTCTGCATTATAATTATATATCTTTATTTTTGAGCTTTTTCCTCAATTAGCTTTGCAAGATTATGAGCTAAGCCATCTATAACTTTTTGATTTTCTCCTTCAAGCATAACCCTAACTAAAGGTTCTGTTCCGGAAGGTCTTATAAGTACCCTTCCTGCACCGTGAAGGCTTTCTTCTATTTTTCTAATTTCTCCGGCTATCTCTTCATCGGTTATATGAATATCCTTTTTATCATTAGGAACCTTTGCATTGACAAGCACTTGAGGAAGCTCCTTCATGCAGCATGCAAGCTCAGAGAGTGTCTTTCCGGTTCTTTTTACTATAGAAGCTACCTGAAGTGCAGTTACAAGTCCGTCTCCTGTGGTATTAAAGTCCAGGAATATAACGTGTCCTGACTGCTCTCCGCCAAGCTTATAATCATTTTTAAGCATTTCTTCCAGTACGTATCTATCTCCAACCTTAGTTTTAACTCTCTTTATGTTTTCCTTATCGCAGGCAATATCTAATCCTAAGTTGCTCATAACAGTAACTACTAAGGTATCATTCTTAAGCCTTCCCATATCTCTTAAATGTTTTGCGCATACAAGAAGTATAAAATCTCCATTTATAAGATTTCCTTTTTCGTCTACAGCAAGGCATCTATCTGCATCTCCATCGAAAGCAAAGCCCAGGTGGCACTTTTTCCTTACCACATAGTCCATAAGCTCTTCAGGATGGGTTGATCCGCAATTTTCATTTATGTTGATTCCGTCAGGATTATCATTAATAACTACTACCTCTGCACCTAATTCTCTGAATGCTTCCACCGCTACTTTGTAGCTGGCTCCATTTGCACAGTCTAAAGCTACTTTTAAGCCTTTTAAATCTGTAGCAATAGTTGATTTTGCAAACTCCTTATAATCATCCTCTGCAGAGTATTCTGCTCTCTTTCTTCCTAAATTTCCTCCAACAGGGCTGGGAACCCCTTCAAAGCCGCTTTCTATTACCCTTTGAATTTCATCTTCTAATTCATCAGAAAGCTTTAATCCTTTATTGTCAAAAAATTTAATTCCATTAAACTCAACAGGATTATGAGAAGCAGAGATAACTACTCCGGCATCAGCACCATATTCCTTTACTAAATGTGCAATTGCCGGTGTTGGTATTATTCCCAACATTACCGCTTCAGCCCCAACTGAAAGAATACCGGACATAAGTGCTGATTCCAGCATATCACCGGAGATTCTAGTATCCTTTCCCACCAATATCTTTGGCTTATGAGTGCCTTCAGTCAATACATATGCCCCTGCTCTGCCTAAAGAATAAGCGATTTCTGAAGTTAATTCAGTATTGGCAATCCCTCTTACTCCGTCAGTTCCAAACATTCTTCCCATTACTTTACCTCTCTTAATATCTAGATTTGGTTAAAACATCCACACTTATTATAATATAATTTTTTATCTTTAACAATGAAAGTTATTTTCCAAAAAGAGGGAGCGCCCCTGGGGTGCTTCCAGAAAAAAGGAAGCACCCCAGGGGCGCTCCCTCTTTTTTACATTTCAGAAACTATGAAATTTACTACAGAATATATCCCGTAGTACAAAGCATCCTCATCTGCAGTAAAATTTGGTGAATGAAGAGGATGTATTCCTTTCTCTCCTTTTGCTATGCCCAGCCTAAAGTGCACTGATGGCACCTCCTGTGCAAAAAAGGCAAAATCCTCTCCTGCAAAAGTTTTTTCCACAGGAAGTACATTTTCTTCTCCCAGTATTCTCTTTGAAGCCTTAGCAAAGCGTTCTGAAAGCTCCTCATGGCATATAAGAGGAGGATATTCAAAGAGATAATCCACTTCTGCACTACAATCATATTTTTCCGCACATAGCTTTGAGGTTTTTTCTATCATATCAGCAAGCTTGTACCTTAAATCATTATCAAAGGTCCTCACGGTGCCTTTAATAAGTACTTCATCGGTAATTACATTACTGGCAGTACCTCCGCTTAATGCTGCAAAGGTAATTATATGGGAATTAAGAGGGTCTATTTCATTTCTGGACTTTAAATTAATGCTTTGTATTATATCTACTGCAGGCATTATAGGGTTTTTGCAGTGCTGCGGCATGGCAGCATGTCCACCCACACCTTTTATTTTTATATGAAAATCATCCACAGATCCCATGGAGGGACCTCCTTGAGCTTGTACACATCCTACAGGAAGCTCTGGCCAAACATGATAGCCTATTACAGCTTTTACCTTAGGATTTTCCAAAACCCCTTCTTTTATCATTGGAAGAGCTCCACCATCCGCTTCTTCAGCTGGCTGGAATATAAATTTTACACCTTTTTTATATCCAATTTCCTTCAGTACCATAGCAGTTCCCAAGGCAACGGTCATATGATAATCATGACCGCACACATGACTTACACCATTTACCGGAAGGGCATCTATGTCAGCTCTGACAGCTACACAATCTTCTTCCTCATTAAGTATGCCTACCACTCCTGTTTCTGCACACTTATAATTCTTTATCTCCAGTTTATCCAAGGTATCCATTATTATTTTCTGAGTTTTGAACTCTTTATGAGCTATTTCTGCATTTTCATGCAGGGTTCTTCTAAGTTCTTTTATGCTTTCAAGTTTAGATTTTATGATTTCGCTTATGTCCATTTACATATTAATCCTGATATTAATCAGAATTTCTTCACTTCCTTTCACAGTGACTTTTATATAAGCCTTATATATTGCCATGTATATTTATTTATATACACTGAGTAAATAACTTTCTTTCCGTTTATACTCCTATTATCTTCCGCTAACTTAATAATCCTGGGAATAAAATAGCAGGGGTAATCATTATAAGCTGTATTATAAATAATGCTATTACCACCTTTAAAATCCATTTAGCCCATTTATCATAAGGTACCTTTGCTAATCCTAAGGTTGCCATTAGTGTTCCTGATGTAGGGAATATCAAGTCAGTGAAGCCATTTCCAAACTGATAAATAAGTATGGTGGTTTCTCTGTTTATGTTAACAAGCTCTCCTAAGGGATACATTATAGGTATAGTAAGAGCCGCCTGCCCTGTACCTGATCCTACAAAGAAATTTATTATAGATTGTACTACTAACATAGCATAACCGGATAAAAGATTAGGCAGAGGCTCTATAACCTTTGCCAGGCTGTATAATATTGTATCCATGACTTTTGCATCTATAAGCAATATTACTATTGCATTTGCAAGACCTACTATCAAAGCTGCTCCTAAAAGATCCTTTGCACCTAAAACAAAATTTTCTACAATGTCATTTGTAGACATTTTTCCTATAAAACCGGAAATAATTCCTAAACCAAGAAATACTGCAGCAATTTCATTTATGTACCACTCATATTTCAACACCCCGAATATGATAAGAGCCAAACCTCCAAGCAGAGTTAACAGTATAAGCTTATGTCTTAGGTCAAATTTTACCTCTACTCCTTCTGACTGTGTGATATTAAGCTCCTGTTTTCTTTTAAGATCATGTTCGTACAGTATACTGCTTTCTGGATTCTTTTTTACCTTATTAGCATAATACATCAAATATACAATAGCTAATATTGTCATTATTATCCATACAACTGTCCTATAAGCAATCCCTGCCTTTATTGGAGTTTCTGCAATTCCTTTAGCTATACCCACTGTAAAGGGATTCAGCATGGCAGCGGAAAATCCTACTGTAGCTCCTATAAAAGACATTGACATCCCTGTTAAGGAATCATAACCTAAAGCCAGGGCCAAAGGTACAAAAATTGCTGCAAAAGGAATGGTTTCCTCTGCCATACCAATTATAGCTCCTGCTAGGGAAAAAAGCGCCACTACAATAGGGATTAATAACAGTTCTCTTCCCTTAAAGGCTTTTACCACTTTCATGATTCCGGCATTTATAGCATTTGTACTTTGAATTATTGCAAAAGCTCCTCCTACTATAAGTATAAAGCCTGCAACGTCAGCCTTAGCTGCAAAGCCTTTAAGAGGTGCCATAAATAAATCTCCTATGCTTCTTGGAGAGCTTTCAATGTATTCAAAGGAATCAGCAACGACTATGGTTTTCCCTTCATTATTTTCTGCCCTTTTATATTCTCCTCCAGGTATAATCCAAGTTGCTAAAGCTACAATAGCCAATATGGTAAAAATAATAGTTAAGGTATGAGGCACTTGAAACTTCTTCTTTTTTACATTCACGTCCTTCATTCTCCATCACCCTTCTAATAGTAAAAGTGAATTTATTATTACATAATTAAAATTCATTATCAATAGAGATTATTATAACAATTTAATAATTTTTATCCCTAATTTTAAAATATTTTTACAAAGGCTATATATTTCTCTATATTATTAACTGAAAGTAAATTAAATATAAACTCTCTTTTAACATTTTGTAAGGCACTTAGTAAAAAAGTTATGCCTTTCCCCCCAAAAAGTTATATCTTTATTTCTGATTTTCTTTAGAAAAAGCAAAATCCTCAATAACTTACATTGAGGATTTTTCAGCCTATATATAAGCACAAAATTTCTTTACGCTTCACAGACTATATTTTCATTTTCATTTATAACATCTTCTAAAGAATGAAGTTCTGGGTCAAAGCTTATGAACTTCTTGAAGGATTTAATAAACATAAATCCTAAAGCAAGTATAAAATCACATCCAAATCCGAAAAATATCACCGCTCTTATAGGAATAAATTCCGCCATTACTCCTGCTATAAGCATACCTAGAGGAGTTAATCCCTGAGTAAGGGTAGATAAAATAGAAAGAACTTTTCCTCTCATGTTTTGCGGAACCACCAGCTGAAGTGTAGAAAATAATATGGTATTTAATATAGAATTAAATACTCCTATCAGGAAAACTATAAAGCTGAGACCATAAAAATTTCTTATAAAAGGGACAAATAAAGCGGCTCCAAAGCATAAAATGGAACTGAGCATAAAGGCAAAATACTTTTTATCGCTTTTAAGATTATATATTGACAGAAATGCCATTCCCACAAGCATGCCGGCAGTCAATATCCCCATAATAACTCCATACTTTTCCTCTCCTAAGCCCCCTGCACCTTGAAACATTGGCATTAACAGAATAAATCCAATCTGAGAAAAGAAATTTATTCCGCAGGCAAGAATCATTATATATCTAAGGCCTTTTAGATTCCAGGAGAATTTAATCCCCTCTTTGAAGTCTTCTTTAAAATTACCATTTTCTGTTTCCCTGTTTATGTGAGGTATTTTCATGAAAACTTCTGTAAAGGCCGAAAATATATAAGAGATTCCATTAACCAGGAACAATATAGGAGCTCCGAGAAGAGTGTATAGATAACCTCCGGAAACAGTTCCTACAACATTAGTACCGGTAACAGCCATGTTATATACTGAATTCGCCTTAACTATTTTATCATTAGGGACGATGTCAGGCAGCACTGAACCCATAGCAGGATTGAAGAATGCTCCGCACAATCCCATAATTATTCCTGCTGTAAAAACCATCCATATTTCTATAAAACCAAAGATAGCCGCTGTACCTAAAAAGGTTATAATCACTCCTCTTAAAGCATCTGTTAATACTATGATCCATTTTCTGTTTAATCTGTCTACCCAAACCCCAGCAAAGGGAGAAACTATAAGCTTTGGTATCATGCTCGCTGCCATTAAGGTTCCCATTAAAGCAGTGGATCCTGTAAAAGCAAGTATCCAGAATCCTAATGCTATCTGATACACCGTGTCTCCAAGGGAAGATACCATCTGCCCCTGCCAGAGCAGTATAAAATTAATATTCCAAAGGCTGCTTTTCTTCTTCCTCTTTTCACTGCTCAAAACCATAATCTCATTTTCCTCCATATTACCACACCTCTTTAAACCCTATTTATTCACCCTTTTAAATCCATAAATTATTTTTTACAATTTAACGCTATCTTTTACAATACTGGATTTATCTATCTCCAGTGTATCCTTATACTCTATACCTTCTATACTGCATCCTGGTCCAATAATCACTTTAGACCCTCTTACAATTTTTGCTTCAGTATTCTCAAGGTATATTTCATCCCCTTCTATAACCTCCGATTTAAGGCTGCCTTCCTGATCAAATAAGCTTCCAAATATACTAAACATAAGACCTTTTCTGCTGGTACCCTTTCTTATATTAATAATTTCACCGCCTATTTCTCTGGCTGCACACCTCCCCACCAGTTTTATATCAATTACATCTGCACTTAAAAGCGTGGTTATATTAAAACTTCCGTCAGAATCAAAATTCTCTACTTCACAGCTTTCACAGGCTAAAGCTCCTCTATGATACATTATTCCTCCTTCAATCTTCTTAACTGCTTTAAAGCTTCCGGAAATACTTATTTCTTCAGCTGATACTTTTCCTTCAACTTTAGAAGACCCTGATATCTTTACCTGCTGAACTTCAACATCTCCTCCGAAATGTCCGCTGCCGCTTACTTTTATTTCTTCTCCCTTAACATTTCCCAATATTTTTCCTGAGCCGCTTAACTTAATGTATAAAGCTTCTATATCCCCATCTATTTTCCCTGAACCGCTTATAGAAAGTTCTCTGCAGTGAACATCGCCTTTAACAGTTCCGGAGCCGCTGATTTTAATTAAATTGTATTTACCTCCTCCTGCTGACCCTGAACCGGAAATCTTTAAATCTCCTCTTTCCTCATAATTTGTAGATTCCATAAATTCACCTTCCTATTCATTTAACTTTATCTTTAATTCCTCTATCTTTTCAGATACCTCTATATTAAGAATAATTTTACAATCTTCTTCAGCGTAAAACTCGCAAGGTACAACCCCTATTATGCAGGTTCCTATTCCGTATTTTCTTATATAAAATATTTTTAAAAGCTTATCCTTATGCCGTTCCTGAAGGGTTCTGTAATTTTTTATTATATTTACCGCTTCTTCTACATTTATATGACCGGTGGACAGAATGTTATTAAATATAAATATTTCTAGAATATATTGAAAATTGTATCTGGATTTCTTTGTAATATTCTCTTCATAGATGTCTGCCGCAGCGCTTGTAACAATGTTACGATTAACTATTTCTTCTTTGCTCATATTTATTTCTGCTGGTTTGAGGGAAAATTGCTCTGCCAGCTCATCTAAAGACAAATCATCCTTTAATTCTTTGATTTTTTGTATTCTCTCAAGTATTTTTTCCTTTGGAAAATAGGTTTCCTGGCCTGTATATGCAGATTTTTTAATAAACCAGTCTTCTGGAATAATATCTTTTCTTTTCCATCTATATAGCTGCCCATAGGAAATCCCAGTTTCTATCAGTAAATCTTTTTTAGATATCAATTCTTCATCCATTTAAATCCTCCTTCCAATATTAATGTAACATAACATTGTTACGTTGTAAATACCCTTCTAAAAATATCATCATTTTTTATTTTAACACTTTACAGCTTTAACGTAATAAAGTATAATAGTTTTAGTTTTTCTGAAAGGAGAATAATATAATGAAAAAAATTACAAACTATAAAACCATTTTTACAATATTATTTATTACAATAGCTTTTTCCTTGACTGCCTGTAATGAATCACCATCAGAGATTGCTGAAAGCAGCAATAAAATACTTGTTGGTCTTGATGACTCACTGCCGCCTATGGGATTCAGAAGCACAAGCAACGAGCTTCAGGGTTTCGATATAGATATGGCTGCAGAGATAGGTAAAAAGCTTAATAAGGAATTTATATTTACTCCATACAATTGGGACGGCATACTTTTAGGCCTTCAAAGTAAAAAATTCGATGTAATAATTTCAGCTCTCAGTGTAACTTCTGAAAGAGAAAAAGAAATAGGATTTACACTCCCCTACCTTATGGAGAAGCAGGTTATAGTCACCTCCAAAAACAGTGCTATAAATTCTCCTGAAGATCTTAAAGGTAAAGTAGTGGGTATTCAGATGGGAAGTACAAGCTATAATGCTCTCATCCCTGTGAAGAGTACATTAAAAGAAGTTAAAGAGTATAAAAATAACATGGATGCTATTAATGACTTGGGTACCGGAAGGCTTGAAGCTGTCGTCATAGATGAATTAGTTGCAAGATATTATCTTAAAGATCATGGAAGTAAATACAGGATAGCAGATAAAGAACTCACCAAAGAACCTGTAGCCATAGGAGTACGAAAAGAAGATACTACTCT
>NZ_CCXI01000104.1 GCF_000820705.1 Clostridium polynesiense
TATCACAGTATATGCCTATACTTATAGAGGGAGCCTTTAAAACCGTAGAATTATCATTGATTTCTCTTTGCTTTGGTATGGTGCTTGCTTTCTTCATAGTGACGGTTAAGCTTTCTAAAATAAAAATATTTAATCTTTTAGGAACCTTTTATACATGGTTTTTCAGGAGCATCCCTCTGCTTATACTTCTCCTTATAATTTATTTTGGACTACCCCAAATAGGAATTAAATTAACCTCCTCCACCTCTGCTTTTTTGGGTCTTAGCATTAACATATCGGCCTATTTAGCTGAAGCTATAAGAGGAGCAATTTTATCCGTAGAAAAAGCTCAATGGGAAGCAGCAGGAACAGAAGGTCTTAATTACTTTCAAACCCTATACTACATAATAATTCCTCAAAGCATAAGCAGGATGATACCTGCAGTGAGCAATGAATTTATAGCTCTTATTAAGGATACAGCCCTGGTTTCTGTTATATCCATGAGTGATTTAATGAGCACTGCACAGAAAATGGCAAATATCTCCTTCAGACCATTAGATATTTTCCTTTTAGCATCCATACTTTATCTTATAATAACCGCTTTCTTCACCTCTGCATTAAAATATATAGAAAACGCCGCAGGATAATTTTTACTTAAACTTTCTTAATATTAATTTATTTTACTCTTTGTTTCAAAATAAAGCTTTATATGTATATTTGGTTAAATTAAAGTAAAATACTCCTATGTTATATTTATTTACCCTTTGTGGAATTATATAATGTAATTAAATATCTTAATAAATTATAGTTATATCTCATTTCAGTGTATAAATACTGATTAGATATTTTAATAATCATTTAGGGTGAGGAGAATATTAAATATGGATACTTTGTATAATTATCAAATCAACACTAGAGAAAGCGATGAGTTTATAGATATAACAGCTAAGGTTTCTCAATGTGTGGCTAAATCTAAGGTCGAAAGCGGTATTGCCCTTGTATACTGCCCACATACCACCGCTGCTATAACCATTAATGAAAATGCTGATGATGATGTTAAAAGAGATATGATTTACTGGTTAGATAAAATATATCCTCAAGACAGTAATTTTAAACACATGGAAGGAAATTCTCCTTCCCATCTTAAATCCTCTGCATTCGGCAGTTCTCAAAGCATTATAATCAATGAAGGAAAGCTGCTTTTAGGCACCTGGCAGGGAATATACTTTTGTGAATTCGACGGTCCCAGGATGAGAAACTTTTATGTTAAAATCATTAAAGATGTGTAGGATTAATTTTTATTACTCGGCTAAAGCATAATTAAGGTGGTGTACTCATGAAAAAATATAAGATATTTGACAGTTTATTTACTGCGTCACTTTTATTTTTATCTGCAGTGTTGCCAACAAACATCGGTGTTAGTGCTAAAGCCGATACAATAAACAAAGAGATAAATTTTGAAAAGGCAGATGTAAATAAAGACGGTTTAATCAGTGTTGGAGACTTAAGTCTCGGTTATAGTGAAAAACTGCTAACTTTGGATAATGCAAAAGCTATATCTAAAAATATGGGGTTTTATCCTTATAAAAGGACACTTATAATAGGAATAGATGGTACAGGGAATGCTTTTTATCCTAATGCTCCTTATTACGGAAATTCAACCATTGACACTGTAAGGTCAACTCCATTTATAAACAGCCTTTTTGAAAAAGGAGCGGTAACTCATAATTCCATGGTAGATATGCCTTCCAATTCAGCTCCGGGATGGATAGCTGCGCTGCACGGATACAGCTTTTATGAGGCAGATTCTAAGTATCAGATTATCAATGAAACCGCTGAATCAAAGCCTTATCCCTCTGACAGCCCCTATCCTTCTATATTTAAAATAGCAAAGCAGGAGCAGCCAAACAGAAGAGCAGCTTCCTTCAGCAACTGGTCAGGAATCAATACAGGGATTATAGAAAATAATATAGGAGCAGAATTTTTTAGTGGAAAGGATGATGAAGTAACCTCACAGCTCATTGATTATATAAAGTCCGGAAAGGCTAAGGAATCTTCTATGCTGTATGTTCATCTCAACGATGTAGATTATGCAGGTCATACAGCGGGCTGGTTTGGAGATGAATTTTACAAAGCATTGACTGCCAAGGATAAAAATGTGAAGGATATAGTTAATGCTATGGAAGAAGCTAATCTTTTGGAAGACTCTCTTATTATTCTCACTACGGATCACGGAGGAAGAGATATGGGCCACGGTAACGAGCATCCGGAAACCATGACTACATTTATTTCCTTTTATGGTCCTACTATACCTTCTAATAAACTTTTAGACGGAGGAAAACAGAAGGATATCCCCACTATTATCTCTAAAGCCATGGGATATAAACCTGCAGATACATGGACAGGTACACTTTGGGATAAAAGCCTGTTTCTTGATCAAAGGGAGCTTTTAAATAAAAGTGATGCAATCCCTTCACTAAGGCTTCTTCAATCCAGCTTCAATAATAAAATATCACTGGTATTGGACAATTTAAAAAATGAATTTTCTGCTTTGGATGTAACATTATCCTATGATCCTTCAAAAATCAAGATAACCAACTTTAATATATCCAGCGATATTAAAATTATAAACAATTCACAAGCTCCAGGAACTTTAAGAATTATTCTTCTAGGAAGTGAGCTTCAAAAGGATATCCCTTTATTAAATATTCAATACAACTATTTAGGATTAAGATCCTTTGCTGCAAACTCTATTAAAATTGAAAAGGTAATGGCAGCTGATAAAAATGGTAACGAAACATTATTAAGTATTAAATAAAAAAAGCCTGCTTGATGGATTTTTTCATCAAGCAGGCTTATCTTTTTAACCCTTATTATTTTGCCTGTTTACTGCTATAATTCCCAAAGATACCAGTAATAATGCCATAATAAGCATAAAGGTAAGCTTTTCTCCGGGAATGAATAAAGCTGATAAAACAGCTCCTGATACAGGAATTATAAATCTAAATATGCTTATTTCTCCTGCTTTATTATATTTCAAAAGCATGTACCATAAAGCAAAGGATATAGCTGAAAGAAATACAGAATAAATAAGCAGACCTCCAGCTAGAGGTGTAAAACTAAGACCTTCTCTGGTAATCCTTCCAAAGCTTATTATAAGCATAAGAATCGCTCCAAAAAACATCTGATAGGAGGTCAGGACAAAAGGATGTATAGATTCCGAAAGCTTTTTAACAAAAATTGAGCTTACTGCACCTATAACTGAAGAAATCATCAGAAGCCCTTCTCCCCAAAAAGAAAAGTCACCGCTGAAGCCTTGACCCCAATTTGAAAGTACTATTCCTGTAAAGCCAAGCACAATTCCTATAGCTTTATTTTTATCTATTTTATCATTTTCATATACCCAATGGGCCAGAAGAATAGTAAAAAAGGTTTCTAAAGCAGCTATTATAGAGGATTTCATCCCTGTAGTGTTTGCTACTCCATTATAAAACAGTATATACATTACTCCTGTTTGAAAAATACCTAAAACTGCTAAAATCAATATATTTTTTCTTCCTATTTTTAAACTCTGCTTTTCTATAAAAAGCGTAAATAAAAATAACAGTATAGACGCCAGGAAAAATCTTATACCACCAAGGGCTACCCTTCCCAACACATCTCCTGCTGCAAAGTTCAGCTCTGCATAACTGATTTTTAAAACTGGAAATGCACTGCCCCATAAAACACAGCTTATAAGGCTGAATATAAATCGAAAAGGTTCTTTAGCAAAAAGTTCTTCTCTATCCATTAATTATCACCTCCCAAGAAGGTATTATAACACAAAGCTTTAGCTTATCCTCCAAAAAGCATTTCTTTCATATTCTTTTAAAATTTATTACAGAATTATACTTTTTATCTAAGCTCTTCATACCTTTGTATTAGAACTTCCCTGGTTGCCCATAAGGGGAGAAACATCGTATCCTGAAATCCTATTATAAATATCCTTTGTAGGCATAAGCCAGACCTCTCCTGTTCCTCTATAAACATTAACAAAACCTTCTCCTGAAGTAGCTGCTCCTATTATGGATTTTGATGATTTCTCAACGGAAAACTCAATGTCCCCGGTTCTTAAAACAGCAAAGTTTCCATCAACTTTCAAGGTATCATTTATAAGTATGCATTTAAATATTTCACTTTCCGGAACCGGAAGCTCCAGTACTGCTATTCCGTTTCCCTGAAGCTTCGTCTGAAAAAATCCTTCATTCCCAAGGAAAGCTGCAGATATGGTTTTTTGGGCAGCAGTACCTACCTTAACTTCAGCTTCGCAGGCGAAAAAGAGACCGTCGTCTACTACAATTTCATCATCCTCTAATTCTATTAAAGCATAATGCCCAAAAGAGGGTTCAAGAAACATTTCACCGGTACCGCTATATATAGGTTTAAATGTAGACTCTCCTGTAACATTTCCACCTATGAGTTTTTTCCCTAACCCTAAGAGTCCCCCCATTTTATTGCTCATTTCAATGTTTCCCTTAAGATAGCTTAATGCTCCTGCCTGAACTCTCACGGAACTATCCTCTAAAAGTATCCTTACCTGCCTAAGCCTCATTCCTGATTCTTTCATATAAAACAGATCCTTAGCTGTCTTTATGCTTGGTGTTCCCTTTAAATCATCAAATTCCAGTATTTGAAAGGTTGAATCTCCTGACATCTCAGATATCATATTAAGGCTGTTTGTAATCTTTAAATTAGTTCTCATTTATTCCCCTCACCTTCAATTAAGTATATTACTATTTTAACCTAATAAAATATAATACAAAAACAATAATACTAAAAAAACTGCATTAACTATATATTTCCATAAATATTGAAAATATATTTAAATGCAGTTTATCATATTTATAGGAATAGAGGAACTAAATATAAATTTATAACGTTTATAATCCAAGCTCCTACCGGCGGTACTATAAAAAGCACCATTGGAATTGCTCCTTCTCTTTCTGAAATGCATTGAAGGGTAGACATTGTGCTTGCAGGCATTCCTATGCTGAAACCTACCAAGCCTGATGCTGTATAAGAAGCTAAAGCATTTTTGCCGTATATTTTAAAAATTACATAATAGGATAAAACTGATATCCATAGCATTTGAATTAAAAGCATCGTAAAATTATATACAGTTAAATTTAACAGAACTTTTAAATCAAACATTGAAAAATTCGTTATGAGGAGCATAGATAAACAGAAATTTCCAAGGAGGTTTACTTGTGGCAGTTTAACAGAATAAAACTTTGACCAATCAAATAGACTCCTCATTAGAACACCGGCTATGAATCCTCCTCCTGCAGGATTTATAAATTTTCCAGCTCCCATATTTGATGGAAGGAGAGCCAGAGAAATACCTACTGTGAACACTAACACAAGCTGTAAAAGTTCTCTTGGTTGAAATTGCGGTGGAGGTACTATCATATTTTCCGATAAATCCGTTTTCCTTTTTAAGACTTTAAATATGAAGCCTCCGGCAAGTGCAGAAATAAATAAGGCAGCGACAGAAAGAGCTGTGAGTTCATTAATATAAGCTTTTCCAGAAATCAGAAATTCCGGAATTGAACCTGCAAAATTATGATCTCCCATAAATCCTAAAGAGCCTGTAATTACTATTTCTGCCGAGGTTTTTCCTAGCGTCTTTCCTGCTGCATAACTTATTATGTTTTCTGCCAAAGCAGCAGCTGCTGTTATTGCAAGAAAGGTAACCTGAAGCTTAAAACCTTTTTTTATCAGTGCTTTATTTATTCTAAGACCTATAGAAAGAAAAAATCCAGCAGTAAATATAGGAAGTGCTGAAAAATCAAAAGTGATGATACTCCTAATCCCTAGTATTAAAGATATAATACTGAAAAGAAGTCCTCCAATTAAAGGGACAGGAATATAATAATCTTTTAAAAATGAAATTTTTCTTTGAAGGAAATAACCAATGAATAAGAATAATATCAAAATACTTAAAGTCTCCAATATACTGAGCTTCATAAGTCCCCCTATCTTATAAATCCTTCATCATATAATTTCTCTGCTATGTAAGCAGCTGTTTCTCCTGTAATCTGCACGCAATGAGCTTTTCTTTCCGGAGATGCAAATTCAAAATTTCTGGTTATGACTCTGCAGCAGGTGCTTTTGTATATTCCTTTTATATGATTATGAAGTTCCGCCGCTATTGGAAACATCTTTTCCTGCATTTCCTCACCATGCTTTCTTCCATACACCATTCCTAAAGCCATTACACCACCGCTTACAGCACCGCAAAGACAGCCTGATTTACCGATTCCAACAGGAAATCCTGAAGCTAATTTTGTTATACTCTCATCAAAAGGCTTGTCTAACAAATCATTAATAGTCTTTACTACCGCTTCTGAACAAAAAAATTCCCCTCTTTCATAATATCCCTCTGCTGTTTTTCTTACTTTATCTACGAACAATTCTTTTTCCATTTTAATCCCCCTCTGGTAATATCACCATTAAAGCATATCTTTTATTCCATTTATTGTCTAATAGTATTCTTGAATAGATTGAAGTCAGTCCATTAAAATTACCAATAAAGGTTAATAAAATAACAAAGGCTGTATGCTGAAATAATATCTGCATACAGCCTTACTTTCTACTGCATAGTCTGCTGTGCCGTTTGCTGCATAGACTGCTGACTGGCCTGCTGCTGAAGCTTTATACCTTGAAATTCACCTAAATCCTGGTTAATAAGCTGTGTAGGACAAGTTTTAGCATCGTACCAGCCCTTCTTCATTGCCATATCCGATAATCTAAAATGGCTGTTTATAGCAGAGCTGAGTTGATTTGTCAAAGTCAGTCTAAGCTGTGGGTTAGTAGTTTCTGTAATTGCTTTTCCAAGCTGTTCTATATCCCCTTTAGACATGGAAAGCATATCCATAGCTATATCCTTATCAGTAATCTGGGTGTTTCCGCCACTGCTTGCTGAATTTGAACCACCGCTTGAACTGCTGCTCATACTGCCTTTACTGTTGCTATTTTTTCCACTGCTGGAAGACTTATTATCTGAATCATTTAATATTGAATCCATCCATGCCATGAAACTCCCTCCTTTATCCCTGAAGCGTATTCATGAGATTCTGCATCTCATCTAATTCTACCTTTATACCTGATATAGATTCCTCTATAAAGGTTTTTAATTCCGCATCTTTGACCATAGGCATTGCAGCCTGTAGCTTTTTGTATCCCAGTACTCCGCCGCTTATAATCTCATGTAGTTCTGCTGCTTCATGAGGAGCAAGTTGATTATTATTGTTATTATTATTTTCCATTAACCTTCACCTCCACAGATATATTATCTGTTTTCGAGGACTTCTTATGTGTAGAAATTTTATCCTTCATTTTAAGTTATCATTTACAAATTTTAAATTAGCTTACACTATTCCAAACATTATAAATCCTACGGTGTTTATTGCAAAGTTTGCAAACATATGAATAAACCATGAGTTATATATATTATCAGTTTTTTCATTAATCCAATTAAAGAAAATTCCTGTTATAAATAGTCCTATAATAATTAATAAAAATAATAAAGGATTAAACCAGTTAGCTAAAATAGCAATGTGGTAAAGTGAAAACAATATACTGCTGAATATATAGGCCTGTACAGGTTTTGCTGATTTTTTTAAAGTTAAAAATCCAAATCCTCTGAAAAAAAATTCCTCCAGCAGGGAATTAATAAGGGATATATATAAGGAAACCCATATAAAGTTATTTTTTGTTACCTTCAAATTTTCTGCCAGCTGTGCCTCAACTTGATTTAAATCTACAAAGTCCTTTATTAAAAGGTAGGTTGATATTATTAAAAAGTATACTATTAGTCCTATGAGTAAAGATGATAATAACTGATTTTTTCCTTTGAACTTAAATAAATTATTAATATTCCCTTTATTAAATACATAATATACTCCAGGTATAATCCCAAATAAAAACAGCTTATATAGGGATTTTATAAAATAAGCAGGTGTGATATATACATCCACTACATACATTGCCGCACATAAAAGTATCATCACTGACATTATTATAAAGCTTTGCTTTTTAGATTGCATAATCATAATAGCTCCTTTACTGATTTAAATACTTTTTACCTTACATGATAATTATATCATCGGGAGATATCGAAAAAACTAGTTAAATACACAATTATATTATTATGTTAGGATAAAATTTAAAAGAAAAAAACAGCAGTAATATTGTGTATATTCCCGCTGTTTTTATTGTTATTTTTTACCAAGTGCCAGGCACCTGACAAGTGACATTTATTTTACGTAGCTTGCACCTTTTTCAAGTGCTATTTTATTCATTTCAAAATATTTTTCTTTTCCATGATCTCTTAGAGCCTGAAGAAGCTCCTCCATAGAAACGATGCCGGTTTTAGCTACTAAAGCACCTAAAAGCACCATGTTTGCTATGGTTTTGCTGCCTATTTCCTGGGCAATGGATTGAGCAGGAATTCTTATGACATCTATATCCTCTCTTTTTGCTTCTCTATCAACCATATCCTCATCTATGATAACTAAGCCATTAGGCTTTATAACATTTTCGAATTTATCAAGAGAAGGTCTGTTCATAACAACCAGGGTATCAGGCTTATTTACTATAGGAGATCCTACCTGTTCTTCAGTAATAATAACTGAACAGTTACAGGTACCTCCTCTCATTTCAGGTCCATAGGAAGGAAGCCAGGATACATTTTTTTCAGCATCCATTCCTGCATAAGCTAAGAATTTAGCCATGGATAATATTCCCTGTCCACCAAAGCCTGCAAATAATATTTCCTGTGATGACATAATTACTTCACCTCCGCTGTAGTGTCTTTTTTAACACCTAAAGTGTAATGAGGCATCATATTGTCTCTCAGCCACTGAAGAGATTCTGAAGTGGATAATCCCCAGTTAGTAGGACATATGGATAGCACCTCTACCATTGAGAAGCCTTTTCCATCTATGGCATTTTGGAAAGCTTTTTTTATAGCCTTTTTGGTTTTTAATACATTTGGAACGCTGTCTACAGAAACCCTTTCTACATAAACCGCTCCGTCCAGGGTAGAGATCATTTCTGAAACCTTAATAGGATGTCCCTGTGTCTTTACATCTCTTCCATAAGGTGAAGTTTCTGTTATCTGTCCTGGAAGTGTTGTAGGAGCCATTTGTCCTCCGGTCATGCCATAAATACAGTTATTAACAAATATTGTAACTAAATTTTCTCCTCTGGCAGCAGCATGTACTATTTCTGCAGTACCTATTGCAGCTAAGTCTCCGTCTCCCTGATAGGTAAATACAACCTTATCAGGATTAGCTCTCTTTATTCCTGTCGCCACAGCAGGTGCTCTTCCGTGTGCTGCTTCGAACATATCACAAGCAAAATAATCATATGCTAAAACCGAACATCCTACAGGTGCTACTCCTATAGTTTTATTTAAAATTCCTAATTCTTCAATACATTCCCCTACCAGTCTATGGATTATACCGTGGGTACATCCTGGACAATAGTGGGTTGGAACATCTCTTAAAGCTTTTGTAGGCTCGAATACTATTGCCATTATTTTTCACCTCCTACTATTTCCATAACCTTGTTTAAGATCTCTTCAGGTGTAGGAACCATCCCTCCGGTTCTTCCGTAAAACTCTACAGGAGCTCTTCCTGAAACAGCAAGCTTTACATCCTCTACCATTTGTCCTGCACTCATTTCTACTGAAATATATCCGTGTTTAGTAAGGTTAATGGTTTTTTCGAAGGCTTCTGTTGGAAACGGCCATAGGGTTATCGGTCTTATAAGTCCAAGCTTAATTCCCTTTGCCTTTGCAGCATTTATAACATTCTTGCATATTCTAGAGGTTGTACCATAAGAAACCATGATTAAATCGCACTCTGAATCTACATTGTATATTTCATACTGTACTTCTCTTTCCTTTATCAAAGCATACTTTTTCTGAAGTTTATTGTTATGTCTTTCTAGAGCTTCCGGCTGAAGATAAAGAGAATTTATTACATTATGCTCAGTCCTGTCCCCTAATCCATTAGCAGCCCAGGTTTTCTCTTTAAGCTTTCTTCCTTCTCTTTCTTTAAACTCTACAGGCTCCATCATTTGTCCAAGCATTCCATCTCCCATTACCATAACTGGAGTTCTGTATTCATCAGCAACATCAAAGGCTTCCTGAATAATATCCACCATTTCCTGAATGGAGCTCGGTGCATATACAGGCATATTGTAGTCTCCATGTCCTAAACCTTTTGTAGCTTGAAAATAGTCAGATTGTGCTGGCTGTATACTTCCTAAACCTGGGCCACCTCTAACTATATTTATGATTACACAAGGAAGCTCAGCTCCAGCGATATAAGAAACCCCTTCAGCCTTTAAGCTTATTCCTGGACTTGAAGAAGATGTCATACACCTGACTCCTGTTCCAGCAGCTCCATATACCATATTTATAGCAGCTACTTCACTTTCAGCTTGAAGGAATACTCTTCCTATTTTAGGCATCTTTTTTGACATGTAAGCAGATACCTCTGTCTGTGGTGTTATTGGATAACCAAAGAAGCATTGACAGCCTGATCTAATAGCCGCTTCACCAATCGCTTCATTTCCTTTCATTAATACCTTTTGAGCCATTATAATCCCCCCCTATTTTTCAACAGTTATAACATAATCAGGACACATTCTTCCGCAAGATGCACAAGCTATGCATTCACTCATCCTGTCTTCTGGTATTCCTGCAGGATGATATCCTTTTTCGTTAAGTCTTTCTGAGAAAGATATTATTTTCTTAGGACAGGCTATTATACATTGACCGCATCCTTTGCATCTTTCTTCCCTAAAAGTGACCTTTGCCATTTCTTTTCCCCCTTATTAATCTTATTTACTCCCAAAAATAAGTCTGCATTATAAGAATATCATTAAAAATGATTAACTTTATTTACTTTTGCCAGGGTGTTTTCATGTATATATCTATACCGAAAATTTCTCCCTTTACCCGTCCTTGAAGCTCACTGCACATATCTTTTCTGCAGGCAGTAAAAGCATAAGGAATATTAAGTCTTTTAGATAATTTTGAAACCTCTTCGTCTCCACGGAGTATATCCTCTATGGTGGTTTCATTGGATAGATTTGTGTTGGAAATAAGATAGTTAACTTTAAGCCTGCTGGCTTTTTCTATCTCCTTAAGATATTTTTCAGCGTCCTCAGCATTTGAAGTTAATGGCCTATTGTTGTTAACTACAAGATACATGTCGTAAGGTTCTTCTTTAAAATACCTGTTGTACTGTCCTAATGCCACCGCTCCCATATCATCTCCGCCTATGTCAAAAATAACCTTATGGCTTTTGTCATTAAAAGCAGATACCACCTCCGGCGGAACAACCATAAGCTCAGCATTAGAGAAATGAGGATTTGCCGAAATTAATCTTACTCCAAAGCTCTGGAGTTCCTCTTTAACATCCCTTGAACAAAAATAAGGATTAACTATATCTATGTCCACCAAAGTTACCTTTTCTCCCTGTTTAGCTAACTTAATTGCATAGTTTATAGCTATCTCAGTTTTGCCGCTTCCAAAATGTCCTGTAAAAACATTAATTCTCCTCATATGCACTCCTTTATAAATCATAAGTTTAACCATTTTCCGGTAAACCTTTACAGATTAATTATACTTTAATTAAGGTGCTTTATTCAATTGTTTTAGAGTACACAAATACATAGTTCTCCATTAAAATTGCCTAGTTGTCAAAAAAAGTCTATAGTATTTCTAAATTCACTTTTTTACATATATGATATTTAATGAATACTTAAAAATTTTTTCAAAAATTTATGAGACGGAAAAGTTATTATAAATTTAACAAAGTGACTTTTGTGTTGAAAAATAAAAAGAGCCAAAAGAACCTTATTGTTAAAGATACTTTTGACTCTTGCCTGCATTATCAGTTACAGCAACTGCTTGATTTAATTCTTTTAATAGGATACAACATTGTATCATTAATGCAAAGATTTATCTTATCAGAATATATATTACTTATATTCTTTAGCTTCTTCTTCTCCAGTTAAAACTCTTAATCCGCCTTGTGCTAAAGCCAGCATTTCATCCTCTCCTGGATATACTGCTATAGGAGCAATCCATGAAGTTTTTTCTTTTATTGCATTTACTACCTCTTCTCCATAAGCAATACCTCCAGTCAGTAGAATTGCATCGACTTTTCCGCATAATACTGCTGAGCATTCTCCTATTGCCTTTGAAACTTGATAAGAAAAGGCATTAAATAACAGCCTAGCTTTTTCGCTGCCTTCATTAGCTGATTTTAGCACTTCCCTTGCATCGTTAGTTCCTAAATACGCAACAAATCCGCCTTTTCCATTGATTTTTTTAAGCAATTCTTCCTTGGTAAACTTGCCGCTGAAGCAGAGCTTTACCAAATCTCCAGTAGGCAGTCCTCCGGATCTTTCCGGTGAAAATGGCCCCTCTCCGTCCAAAGCATTATTCACATCTATTATTCTTCCTTTGCTGTGAGCTCCTACGGAAACTCCTCCGCCCATATGTGCAACAATTAAATTAAGGTCATCATATTTTTTATTATTTTCCTTGGCAAATCTTTTCGCCACTGCTTTTTGATTCAAAGCATGGAATATACTTTTTCTTTCAATCTCTGGCATACCGGAAATTCTAGCTACATCATCCATTTCATCCACTACTACAGGATCTACTATAAAGGAAGGAATATTCAATTCTCTGCCTATTTCGTTAGCGATAATCCCTCCTAAGTTTGATGCATGCTGGCCCTGAACTCCTTCTTTTAAATCCTTAAGCATAACCTCGTTAACAGTATAGGTTCCGCTTATCATAGGCTTTAAAAGTCCCCCTCTTCCTACTACAGCATCCAGTTCTTTTACATCGAAATTTTCATCTTCAAGTACCTTTAAAATAACATTTTTTCTAAACTGAAACTGAGCATAAATGTTTTCATAGCTTTCTATCTCTTCGGTACTGTGCCTTAAGGTTTCTGTAAGCAGAGCTTTTTCGCCCTCATAAACAGCAATTTTTGTGGAAGTAGAGCCTGGATTTATTATTAATAATTTATAAGCCATTTTTAATCCCCCTGATTAATAATTTTTTTACCTTCTCATAGGTTACTAATAACTTTTATTTATATATAAAAGCAGTTTTCTGCTCTAGAATAGTATTATTAATTTTTTTCAGCTACTAAAGCCGCAAGAGCTATAGAATTCACCTTTGTTTCGAAGCTGTCTGCTCTGGAGGTTAATATAACAGGAGCAGAAGTACCTACAAGTATTCCTCCATTTCTTGTATCTGCTGTATATGTAAGTGTTTTATACATTACATTTGCACTTTCTATATTTGGAAGAAGCATTATATCAGCCTTTCCCGCTACCGGTCCGGATATTTTTTTATGATGAGCAGCTTCTTCAGATAAGGCATTATCCAGTGCCAAAGGGCCATCGACTATACAGCCCTTTATCTGTCCTCTTTCATTCATCTTTGATAATATAGAAGCTTCAACTGTTGCAGGCATATCTGGATTTACTACTTCTACTGCACATATAGGCGCAACCTTTGGAGTATCAATTCCTACTGCATTTGCTACAGCTACTGCATTATTTAAAATGTCTATTTTAGCTTTTAAGTCCGGATAAGTATTAAATGCAGCATCAGTTAAAAATATCAATCTGTCTATATTTTTTATTTCAAATACAGCTACATGCGACATGAGCTTACCTGTTCTCAATCCCACTTCCTTATTAAGTATGCTTCTTAAAAAGTTAGCTGTATCTATTAACCCCTTCATAACCATATCTGCCTTCTTGGAAGAAACCAATTCTACGGCTTTTAAAGCTGCTTTTCTGCTGTCAGGCTCATGAATAATTTCAAATTGCGAAACATCCATGCCAAGCTTTTCTGCAATGAGTTCAATTTCATTTTTGTCACCAACTAATATTGCATCTGCAATCCCCTGCTTTTTAGCTTCATTTATAGCCTCTAGAACTGGCTCGTCCTGTGCTACCGCTACTGCAACTTTTTTAATTTTAATTCCTTTAACCTTGCTAAGTACTTCATCAAAATTTTTAACCATCAATGAACACCTCATTTTCGTATATTTTAGCTTTTTCCTTTTGCTTCAGCACCCTTAACGCCCCCTGAGCCAGGGACTCCATTTCATTTTCTCCCGGAACCACCTCAATAGGAGCGATAAATTCTACCCTTTCTTTTATCCATGAAGTCAGTAAGCTGTCATAAGCAAGTCCGCCTGTAAGTATGATTCTGTCAACCTTTCCATGGAGCACAGCGGCCATAGCCCCGATTTCTTTGCTTATCTGATATGCCAATGCTTTATAGATAAGCTCTGCCCCTGAATCTTCTGCCTGGATTCTCTTCTTTACAACCCTTCCATCGTTGGTTCCTAAATAACCTATTAATCCCCCATTGCCAACCATCTTCTTTTTAATATCGCTGTAGCTGTATCTTCCGCTGAAGCATAATCTCACAAGATCGCCTGCAGGTAATCCTCCGGCTCTTTCCGGAGAAAAAGGTCCTTCTTCATTAGCATTATTTACATCTATAATCTTTCCGTTTTTAAGAGGAACCACTGAAATTCCTCCTCCTAAATGAGCCACTATAAAAGAAGTATCCTCTATAACTTTGTTAATTTTATCACAAATTTTTCTAGAGGTGGCTTTAATGTTTAATGCATGAACTAGAGAACGTCTTGGAATTTCAGGCATACCGGAAATCCTTGCCTCCTCATGGATTTCATCTACAGCCACTGGATCCACTATATATGCAGGTATATTCAATGAATTTGCTATATTATATGAGATTATTCCTCCTAAATTTGAAGCGTGCTGTCCTTGAAAACCAGTTCTAAGATCCTTAAGCATAGCTTCTGTAACCAGATAAGTTCCTCCGGGCATGGGTCTAAGAAGGCCTCCTCTTCCTACTACAGCACAGAATGCTTTAAGAGATATACCTTTTTCTTCAATCCAATTTAATATTACATTTGTCCTCATATCCTGCTGATCATAAATGCACGAAAATCCGCTTATTTCTTCATTAGAATGGGAAAGATTTTCTGCTTCTAAAAATTTTTCATCCTGATAGATGGCAATTTTTGTAGAAGTAGAACCTGGATTAATAACTAATATTAAATTTTTATTTACCATAATAACCCCCATGATAATTTTTTAACAATCATTACCCCTTAATACAATATTTATTTTATCAAAAATTTCAATTAAAACAAATACACCGAGATAAAGTAAATAATATTTTCCACATTTTTATCCTTCAAAAACAAAACAACGGCATAATTTAATTGTTAAATTATGCCGTTAAAAATACAAACAATTATCGATTTATTAATTATCATGACAATTTTTCAGAATTTTATCAAATTTATTTCAGGATTCTCTATATATATTAATTTAAAGAAAAGTTTGTCACTTGTCAGGTGCCTGGCACCATCTTTTTATTAAAGCTTCTGCTATTTTTAAGCCATCCACCGCTGCGGAGATTATACCTCCTGCATATCCGGCACCTTCACCGCAGGGATATAGTCCCTGAAGGGATATGCTTTCTAATACTTCATTTCTAATTATCCTCACCGGTGCTGAGGTTCTCGTTTCTATTCCTGTTAAAACAGCATCGTTATCTGCAAAGCCTTTTATCTTATTGTCAAAGTTTTTAAAACCCTCTTTTAAGGCTCCTACTGTATATGAAGGCAGGCATTTTTTTAATTCTCTGAATTCATAACCCGGCTGGTAGGTTGGTTTAACGGAGCCCAATCTGACAGTTTCCTTATCCCTTAAAAAATCCCCAAGGAGCTGTACAGGTGCTTTATATCCCCCTCCTCCCAGATTATAGGCAAGGGCTTCATAATGCCTTTGGAATTCCATCCCTCTAAGAGGTGAATTCCCTTGGAAATCTTCAGGAGATACTGACACTACAATGGCAGAATTGGCATTTTCCTTGTCCCTGGCATGGTAGCTCATTCCGTTTGTCACTAGCCTCTTTTCTTCCGATGCTGCAGCTACCACAAGTCCTCCGGGACACATGCAGAAGGAATACACAGATCTGTTAAAATTGCTGCTGTTAAAGGTAAGTCTGTAGTCTGCAGCCTTAAGCCTTGGATGCCCTGCAAATTTGCCATACTGATTAACGTCTATGAGTTCCTGTGGATGTTCTGCCCTTACTCCTATGGCAAAGGGCTTAGCCTCCATATATATGCCATTTCTATAAAGCATTTCATATGTATCTCTGGCACTATGACCAAGAGCTAAAATAAGAGCTTCACAGGGTATTTCTTCACCATTAACCACTACAGCTTTTATCTTTCCATCTTTATATACAATGTTCTGAAGCTTTGAATTGAATCTAACCTCACCGCCTAGAGAAATTATTTCTTCTCTAATATTTTTAACCACATTTTTAAGTATATCTGTACCTACATGGGGCTTTCCTTTATAAATTATCTCTTCCGGAGCCCCAGCCTTCACCATTGCATCTAATATAAAATCGCATCTCTTATCCTTTATTCTGGTGGTAAGCTTCCCATCGGAAAAAGCTCCCGCTCCTCCTTCTCCAAACTGAACATTTGATTCTAAGTTAAGATCTCCAATTTGCCAAAATTTATCAACAGTTCTGGTTCTTTCATCCACAGGTTCTCCTCTTTCTATCACCAAGGGTGAATAACCTTTCCTGGCTAAAAGAAGAGAAGCAAAGAGTCCAGCGGGTCCCATTCCAACTACCACAGGTCTGTGGAAAAGCTGTTCACTTCCTTTAGGCGGATCAGCTTCATATGCTGTTTCCTCCAGCATAACATCCTTATCCTGTAATTTAGTAATTATAGAATTCTCATCTTCGTGGTCTATGTCAATGCAGTAGTTAAACTTAATTAAATTCTTTCTTCTTGCATCGATAGATTCTTTTATTATCCTTAAATTCTTTATTTCTCTTTCAGGAATATTAAGCTTTTTTTCCGCCTTTTTAGGAAGAAGTTCCATTCCTTCTTCTATGTCTAAAATTATATTATTTATTCTTATACTCATAACGGATGTTCACCTCAGTAAAACAGCTTGAAAAGTAACTTTGCTTTTCAAGCTGTATTTTTATATCACCTTTATAGTTTCCACAGTTATCATCTTTTTAAAACACTATGGATGATTAAATCATTTTTTTGTTATAGTGTATTTCACCTTTTCCGGGTTAAAATTCACTATTCTGACCTCCTGTTTACCGGAAGTGACTTTTATAGGAATGTCATGAACTCCCTCTGTCAATCCCGAGGCATTTACTTCTGCTTTAAAATCTTCCTCTTTAATAGAGGCTATGGCTTTTTCTTCAGCTTCCGCTACCACTGTAATAGTATCTCTCTCCAGCTGTCCGGAGAATCCCTCTCCAAGTCCTACCGCTGATAGTTTAATATTAAAAGATTTCTGAGCTAGCTTTGCAGTTTTTATATTAACCAACACGGTATTTTTATTGCCTATAATCTTAATTTTTTCCGTAATTACAATTTTAGCTTCTACTTCCCCATTCTCAGGTATCTTAGAAAGATCAATTGGTTCCGTGTCTAAACTGCTTATATTGTTTAATACTGACTCATCACCTATAACCTCCAGCTTATCCGGTGTTACATCTATATTTTTTAGAGTGAGTCCATTTGGCAGTATTCCTTTTGTTTTCACATTTATATTTACGAACTTTGATTTTCGTACGGGTATGGTTATCATGGCATTGCTTGGTTCAATCTTTACATGCTGAACCTCTTTCTTATCAGCATCCACTGCCTTTAGCGGAAGATTTACAGAAACATCTTTATCTGCATTATTTACTTCCCCTTTGGCAATAAGATATTTTACGTTGTTAACATACTGAGCCGGACCTGACACCATTCCATTTGTAGGCTTTACATCCGGTTCAGAGGTATATGCCCCCTGCTTTGTGGAAACCTTAACTTCAGGAAGTATTGGTACGCTTTTTTCTACATAGTCATCTATGTATACTTTAACCCTTAAAAACTTGTCATTTTTTATATTTATATTAGAAGGAAAGCTTACAATTTCCACAGGAATAAGAACTTCTCCCTTAGTTACTGCATAAGCGCTGAGGTCAGCCACTACCCTAAACTGACTTGGCTTAGCAGAAAAAACCTCGGAGGTTGGTCCTTCTAGGTTTAAGGTCACAGTATACTCCTGATTAGGAAGCAGGGTTAACTTTAAATCCTTTAAAGCATCCTGATTTATTATTTCCACCGGAATACCGCTTAGTTTAAAGGTTCGAGTTGGATTTTCAATATTATTTACATAAAGCCACAAAGCAAAAGCCAGGATTACACAGATGATCCTTACCATTATTTCTTTATTTTTGTTTGAGATATCCATCCTTTCACCCTTTCTCCTAATGTTTTAACCCTTTTATTCCTTCTATTTTTCATAATTTTAAGAAGCACGTCTTTCAATCTGTCACGATCGTAATTTCTAGACAGTCTGCCATTTACTGCTAAGGATATAGTTCCCGTTTCCTCAGATACTATGACAACTAAAGCATCAGAAGTCTCAGAAAGCCCAATAGCTGCTCTATGACGTGTTCCCAATTTTTTATTTATATCAGTGCTGCTGGTGAGAGGCAGAACGCAGCCAGATGCTATAATTCTGCTGTTTCTGATAATAGTGGCTCCATCATGAAGCGGCGTATTTACTACAAATATGTTTTCAATAAGCGCCGAGGAAACCACTGCATCTATCTGAATACCATTCATTATAACTTCTCCCAATCCTGTAGACTGCTCTATAGCAATTAAAGCACCGGTTTTAGATAAGGATAAATTCTCTACTGCATTTACTATCTCAGTAACTACCTTTTCCATAAGCTCATCATTTTCAATGGGATGTATATCATTAAAAGCACTTCTTCCTAAATGCTCTAAAGCCCTTCTTATTTCAGGCTGGAATATGATTATTATGGATAAAACTCCGATAGTAATAGTTTTGCTCAGTATTACATATACAGTATTAAGTTTTAAAAGCGAACTTATAGGTATTAAAATAACTATAAGAAAAATTCCTTTTAAGAGCTGTTCAGCTCTGGTTTCTTTTATAAGCATATAACCTTTAAAAAAAATATATGATACCACGGCTATGTCCAATATGCTCCAAAAAGATATATTTTTAATTGTGTTAAACATTACATTTAGTATATCCACAAATACTTCACCTCTGTATTTCGTTACATTTACAATTATACACTATAACGGTTTTAGTTAGTACCTCTGATGTAAATTTTAAATAAAGTTAAAACTTTATATTCGAATTTTTAAATACTAACCGGTCATTTTAAACTTCAGGTATGAATATATATTAACTAAGATTTTCAAAGGAGGTATAAATATGAAAATTGAAAATAAAAAGCTTTTTATGATTATTTCAGCTTCTGCTTTTATATTATTAATATTCGTAATGTTTTTGTTTACATATAGCTATTTTGCTACAAATTCCTCTAAAACTTACCAGGGAAGAGTAAATATTTCTATAAAGGGCATTACAGCTCAGAACCGAAGGCTGGAAGACCTTATTAAAGACAAAACCATAAATGTAGAAAAATCCTTAAATCTTCTTCCTGAAATCCTGCAGGATCTCTCTACAATCAAAGATAACTTAGAAAAAGAAGAACCTTCAGATAAATTACGAGAGTTTCATAGCAACTTATATGCAGGTCTTTCAAATAATATAAGGCTGTATGAGCAGCTTAAGCTTTCTTTAGAAAACCCTAATGCAAAGGATATAGGTAAATCCTTTGAAGCCCTTCAGGAATACAGGCTGCAGTGTGTTACTTCCTATGAAGCAGCAAAATATAAAAGATTAAGCGTAGAACTTCCTAAGGGCACATTGGAGTTTATAGATAATGCCTTTGAATATATTAATGAAATTATAAAGCTGAATAGAGACAGCGACATAATAGCTTCTCAAAAAAATGAATTTATATTTTCCATGGATAAGCTGGCAGCAAGTTTTAATAATATAAATTCAGATTACACCTCAGCACTTAAGAGAGTGAGAGAAGGAGAAAAGAATTTTGACGGAATAGTAAACAGTATAGATAAAGATATAGAAGGGTTAGTTTCCATAACTGAGGGTTTTAATGTAATTTCTATACCAAATAATGCTTTAGAAGCTTATAACAGCTTTAAACAGTGCCTAAGCAGCTATAATAAGTATATTCAGGAATTTAGAAAAGCGGTTACCGAGGAAAGCCTTAAATCAAAGGAAAAATCACTAACCGAGAATGATTTGGATATACTGTATGAAAACTGTACTGAAAGCCATGAGGAACTGAAAGCTGCCTTTGAAAGTTTTCAAAAAATATATACTAATTTTAAACAAAAATAAAACTCTGCCTGAAAATGCAATTTCATTTTCAGGCAGTTATTTTATTGCTAATATCCTCCTGAATAAAGGGCTATAGATACATATTTTCTTATATTTCTGCAAAAAGTCATGTAAACATATTTTAAAATCTCCAGCTTTTATCCCAAAATATAGCTTTAATGAATTAAATTTTTAATAAAGGAGAAAATATGAGATAGCAGCGTAATCCAAAGGAGGTTTTTTATGAAAAGCAAGAATTATGCTCTGAAGATTATTCTTATAATCTTAGTAATTATTAATACGAAGTTTTTTTCAACTTACTCTCTGCAATTAAACAGCAGTGCTGTAAATAATTCTCCCCAAATTTTGTATAATAAAAGTGAACCTATAGAAAATATTGACAATAGAGTATTCAGCCGAGGAGGAATCAACGATTCAATAAACCTTTATCATGAAAAAATGGAAGCTGTACAGGTATTTAACTCAGGCTCTAAAAAGCTTTATATTACAAGCAATGATATAGAGCTTATGTCGAAGGTAGTATATAAAGAAAGCAGAGGAGAGCCTTATGAAGGCAAGGTTGCAGTTGCTTCTGTAATCCTCAATCGTGCAGTAAACCCGAAATTTCCCGGTACTATTGAGGGAGTTATAAAAGAAAAAAACGCCTTTTCCTGCGTAGTAAACGGAAAAATCAATGCAAATCCTGATGAAAGCTGCTATAAGGCTGTAATGGACGCAATATCCGGCACAGATCCTACAAACAACGCCATTTACTTTTATAACCCTAAAACAGCTACCTCAGCCTGGATGAAAAATGTAAACAAATTAAACTCAAAAAGTATTGGAAATCATATTTTCTTTAATAAGTAACTGATTGAGATAAAATAAGAGCCTGGAATCAAATATTTCCAGACTCTTATTTCTATGCATTCACTAAATATAATCCATAAAAAGCTTATTAATTTTAAGTTTATTTTTTATTATTTTAAATTTTTACGATTTTTAATGTCTATATATGCTGTGGCACTTAAAGCAGCAATCAAACCTTCCCCGGCGGCCTTAATATATTGATAGGGCTTTCCTACACAATCACCGGCAGCATAGCAGCCTTCTATATTTGTTTTCATCAATCTGTCTACAGCAATGTGCCCTTCTTCTATCTTAAGTCCAGGAACAAGCTGTCCCGGTGAAATACTGTCTCTTAAAACGAATATTCCATCAGTTTCGATTTCTCTATTTTCAAGAACAAGCTTTTCAGCACTGTCAACACCTATTATTTCTAAAGGTTTATCCCAAACTACCTCAATAGAAGAATTCACATTCAGCTCATCCTTATACATGGGTATATAATAAAGCTTTCCCGCAAGTTCACTGACATAGTTTGCTTCATCTTCTGCTTCTTTGTTATAGCCTATCACAATGACAGTCTTTCCCTTATACAAAGGAGCATCACAGGTTGCGCAATAACCTACGCCTTTTCCCACAAACTGTTCCTCACCTTTAAAAGGTTTGGTATATTCTATACCTGTAGCTACTATTACTGTTTCAGCTTCATACATTTTTTCATTTACCATAAGAGCAAAGTAATCGCCCATGGCATAGACATTGTTTATTCTTTCATTTACTATTTCTAATCCTAAAGAGTTAATATGGCTTAAGAAATTCTCCTTTAGTTCAACTCCTGAAATCTCTTTAAATCCAAGATAATTGTTTATTCTGGGAGCTTTTACAAGCTTGGAGCTTAAGTCCGAATTACCAAAAATTATAACCCTTTTGTTTCTTATGGCAGCATTAATGGCTGCAGAAAGTCCTGCTGGTCCGCTGCCTATAATCCCTATATCGTATCTCTCCAATTTCATCTCTCCTTAAACAGGATTTGAAATAACTACATATGCTTTCTTATTATCTGCTCTAATTCCTGCTTAGGTCTGAATCCTACTACAGTTTCAACCACTGTACCATTTTTAAAGACCATTAAGGTAGGTATGCTTGTTATTCTATATTTACTAGCAGAAGCAGGGTTTTCATCTACCTCTACCTTAGCTATTTTTATCTCTGGAATTTCGCTTGAAAGCTGTTCAAGAACCGGTGCAATCATCTTGCATGGTCCGCACCAAGTTGCCCAGAAATCAACTAGGACAATCCCCTTTTCATTTTCTATTTGATTTGCAAAATCATTGTCTCCTACGTGTATTAACATAATTATCCCTCCATTTTTATACCCCCTAGGGGTAACTCTCTGTAATCATATTATATTATTTTTCATAAATTGTCAATTATATTTTTTGATTTTTTCATCCTGGAAAAGCATGAATTTTTTAACTAATGCTAAACCGCCTCTACTATCCAAAATTAAAGATTAAATTAAGCCTCATGAGATTAGTAAATGCATATTTAACTGATCTTATTATTCAAAAGTTCCTTTTATCAATGTATTTTTGTTATGTATATGAAACTTTCCCTTTGCCATAACGCTGTTTATATCTAATGTAGATTTATCCAATAAAACCAAATCAGCATCTCTTCCTTTTTCTATTCTTCCTTTGGTTTTTAACTTAAAAATTTCCGCCGGATTTGAAGTTATCACCTTAATAGCTTCTTCTAAAGGTATATCCTCCAGCATTACCGCATCCTTTACTTCTCTATAAAGGCTGTCTACAGAGCATATACCAAGACCAATAAATTTCCTGTTTTCATCAAAAATCGGCATACTTCCGTTTCCATCAGAAGAGAAAGTGATGTTATCTATAGGACAACCTGATTGTAACAGGAGCTTTAAGCCCTTTGAAGCCTTAACCTCACCAGGCTCTAAAAAATCAGGGTCAAAGCTGGTGGTTAAATCTACAAATCCGCCTTTTTTTATGTATTCTATACCTTTTTCAAAAAGCTTATCTTTTCTGTTAACGTGGGTGGGCAGCACTTGTGATGCCGGTATTTCAGTGTTATCTAGCATAGAAAATAAATAATCCATCATAGAGGCTCCATCCCCTAAATGCACATTTACAACACCTGACTTACCTGAAAGCAGTCCTCCTACCCTGCATTGAGCTACAGTATTTATAAACTGCTCGTAGGTAGGCTGGGAAGAACGGTGATCAGACAGCGCTATTTCGCCTATTCCGATCATTTTTGAAACCATCATTATATCGCCTTTAGCACTTCCAGTTAGGGTTTTAATAGGAATTTCATAGGAACCTGTATAAACATAAGTAGTAATGCCTTCTTCCTCTAAAGCATTGGCTTTAGCTACCAGACTCCTCATACTTCTGCATACATCATCTGTCCCCAGACAACCAATAACTGTAGTTATGCCCGCTGTAGTGATCTTTGATAAGGTAAGTTCAGGAGTTCTTGTTTTAAATCCTCCTTCCCCTCCTCCGCCTAATATATGTACATGATTGTCAATGAAGCCCGGCACCAAAATTTTTCCTTCTGCATCAACAACATCAATTTGAACAAAGTCTTTGGGAATATTTAAATCATCATATATGCCTTCTATCTTATCTCCAAGTATAACTAATGTCTTTTTACCTAAAGGCTCAGGAGCGTAAATCTCTGCATTTTTAACTACTGTAATCATACTTTTCTCCTTATCTTATTTTAATATTTCCTTTATAGGATTATTGAAATACATAGATTTAGGAAATTTTTCTTTAAGCATTAATGCGTATTTATATGCTTCCTCATTGTTAATATTCCTATTTAAATTTGCTAAGTTATAAAGAACTAAGTCTCCATACTCTGAATTTAAATAATTCTTAGCATAAAGCTCATAGTATTTTATGGCACTTTCTATATCCTGCAGTTTTTCTGCTGTGCCCCCCAGCATAAAAATAATATGGGAAGTTAAATAGTTTTCACCGCTGTATTTAAATGATATTTCGAAGTCCTGTCGTGCTCTTTCATAGTCTTTTTCATCATGAAACTTCATAGCTCTTCCGTAAAAGAATTCCGCTCCTTCACCATTAAGAACCTCTAAAGCCTTATTATAAAGAGCCTGATCATTAATGCTCATTTTTTCATTTTTAAAAGTCTCTGCCATAAGGTTCAGCTTTTCAAAATCCTTATTATTTATTGCATCATTTGTTTCAGAAGCAGAAAAAGCTTCAGACTTCCCCTCTTTCTGTTGGTTTTCTTCAGTTTTTTCTGAATTTATATTATCTCCTGATACCGAATTATTATTTACATCATCAGAATTTTCTTGTGAATTTTCATCATTTTTTATCTTTCCAGCTGCCATCAGCTTATTCGTAATCTTTCCAAAATAATTTTCTTCCTTAGCGAAATTTGATTTAATTATAAATACTCCAGCTAATACAATTATTATCCCACTAAGCACCATTCCGCCCTTTAATAAAAATTCTTTTCTGCTCTTGAGAACTTTTTTAAAGAGGCCTGTTGAGGTGAATTTATTTAATGCAGTCTGATTATTTACTGCCTGCTTATTTTTCTTATCTATCTTCAGTACCTTTTCAATGTAATACTCAGCCTTTATGTATTCTCCCTTTTTAATAAAACATTCAGTGAGTGAATTTGATACATTTATTATATTAAAATCACTTTCCTGACACTCCATTAAGTAAGCTATCGCCTCTGAGATTCTCATTTCCTTTATTAACAGCTGCGCTTTAGAATATTTTTTTAATCTTTCTCCGTCTTCTTTGCAGCTTTTTAAATAGTTTTTTGAGGCCCCATCTTTATTTAGTTCAGCCCCTATTTTCCAAACTGCTCTGCATCCCTCTAAATCTCCCTGAAGATATAAAATCAGCCCTTTAAGATTTAAGAGAGGAGCAAAGTTTATATCTTTTGATATACCTCTTTCACAGTAGGCTAATGCTTTGTTCGGAAGACCATTTTGATAGCATTTCATTGCCCTTGAGTATATTCTTTTTAATCCCTTATCCATAATCCCCATCCCTATCCTTTACCAGCGGAAATTCCACACATCTTTATTTATTATATATCATCACTGCGTTTTTTTATAAATTTTTTATAAGTCCAGTCTGCCAGCTTAAAGCTTATTAATCCTAATAGTATTCCTCCTGCTACATCACTTGGAAAATGCACGTATAAATATAATCTTGAAAAAGCTATAAGCACTGCTAAAACCCAAAATATTATGCTATATCTTTTCAAATATACCGATAAGGCTGCTGCCGCTGCAAAAGATGATGCAGTATGCCCTGAAGGAAATGAAAAAGTTTTAGGCTTTGCAATTAGCAAATCAAGACTTGGATCATGTATAAAAGGTCTGGCTCTCTGGATTACATTTTTTATAACAACCTCTCCAAGCACTGCATTTATTGCCAATGACAAAGCGCATACTATTCCGGCCTTTCTGTATTTTTTAGTGGATATAAGTATTATACTTATTAATATCCATATGATTCCTGCATCTCCTAAGGCAGTTATAAAAGGCATTATATTATCCAAGAAGGGGTTCTTTAAATACTGCTGTATATTATTAAGAATATTTCTGTCTAAATTATTAAGAAGTACTGTGAAATTATGCAAAAAATACACCTGCCCTTTTTATAAATTACTAATAATTATAACATAAAAAGATCTGGAGCAAATTACTTCCCAGATCTTTTTTATTCTGCATTACCTCGTAAAATATATATTTTAAATATAATTTAATATAAAAAACTCATTACTATTTAAGGTAAAAAACTTACTTAGGCAGAACCTTTTTCTCTTCAGAATTAACAAGCTTAAATTCCTTAAGCATTGCGTGGAATCTCGCTCCGTGTCCTTCTGCAGCTTCCAGGAAATATTGTTCCTTAATAACTATTGCTCCGCCTTTAGTATTGTCTATTACATGATATTTTATTATAACATCTTCTCCCTTATTACCTGACTTAGCTTTAATCATTATACCTTTTACAGGTTCTGTTTCATTTTCTTTAATTACATATTTGTATTTGGACTTTAGCTGATTCTCAAGCTCTGCTGCTATTTCCTGAGGCTTTTTAGATGCAGTCTGAGTAATTTCCATAAATACCTCCGGAGCATAGGAGGCCTTCTGCTTGGGTTCTATAAGGTCTTTATCCTCCTGAGATGTTAAGGTGTATAGATCTTCATCATAGTAAATTATATATCCCATTTTGCTTTCATTTAATGTAAGTTCTTTATTTTCCGGCATACCTTCTAAATTTAAGGTTACTTCTTTTTTAGGAGCAAAGATCTCTTTAAATTTAGCAAATACAGCCTCTCCCTTATTTGTACTAAATATCATAATCATAAACATTGCTGCAATTATTCCGGTACTTATCAAAAGCTTTACCCTGCTTTTCATATTCCTATTCTCCTCGGTTTTATACTTGCTTCTTAACTCTGAAGACTTTTCTTCTTTAGAAATTTCACTTAATATATTTTCCCATACCTCTTCCCTGCGATTTTCCATTTTGTCACTGCTTTTCAGCATCACTTCTCTGATATTATCCTCAAGATTGGTATTCATTAAAACTCCCCCCTTCACAGTTCTCCTCTATATACTCTTTAATCTTCTGTCTCCCTTTAAACAGCCTGGATTTAAGAGTATTTATGTTGATGTCTAATATATCCGCTATCTCTTTTTCTTTAAAACCTCTAAGATACTTAAGCACCATAGGTATTCTTATTTTGTCATTCAGCCTCCTAATAGATTTATACAGAAGTTCATATCTTTCTGTATCAAGATTATCATAGTGTTTTTCCTTCTCTAAAAATACAGGAAAATCTTCAAGATATACGGTATTTGCATTCTTTTTCATCAATCTGCAGCATTCGTTGATTAATATCTTATAAAGCCAAGATTTAAAAGGCTTGTTTATATCGAATAAATCTATAGAAAAGTACACTCTAATAAAGGTTTCCTGCACTGCATCCGATGCTAAGGAATGACTTTTCGTTACCAAATAGGCTGTTCTCAAGGCATAAGAGGAATATTTTTCATACAATTCCTCGAAAGCTCTTTTATCCTTCTTTTTCACAGCCTGTATCAGAACCTTTTCCACTCATATCCCTCTTTCCTGTAATATAGTTAATTTATGATGAGTTTCCTTTTTTAAATTCAACTCAGTCCACTGTCCAAAGATTTTTTCTGCCCTTATAATAGTAGAAGCGCATTTTATGAAAATATAAATTAATTACTGTACAGATTAATTAATATTTATATACTTATTACCCTATAATTGATTAAATAGTTTTCTTTTTCCATGATTTTTCTTTTATTTTCTATTTTATTATCCATTAAGCTGACATTTCAATAAAAAAAGACACCAGATTATTGATATACTCACCTTACAGCAGGAAATTGAATTAGTAATTTCCTGCATTGAATGAGGCATATCAAATCATCAGATGTCCTTTTACATACTTATATAAAAATTAGATTTCCTTAACTATTTCATCATAGCCTCTTCTTGGTCTTCTTGGATAAAGCTCCTTGCTCTCATCAAAATATCCTAAAGAAATAGCCATAACTACGGTTTTATTTTCATCTAGTCCAAATTCTTTTTTTACTCCTTCAAAATCTATTCCGCTCATAGCATGGGAATCAACTCCATAATATTTTGCAGCATACATTATAGATGATGCAAGAAGTCCTACGTTGCTTTCTGCGAATTTAAGCCCGTCCTCTTCCTTTGTTCCATAAAGAGCTGCAGCCATATCCTGAGAGCCCTTAACAACATTTTCGTCTCCACCAAAGCTGTTTAGCATTTCCTCCCATACAGGATTTGACTTATCATAGCCTCTTTTATCTCCTACTAAAATCAAAGTTACAGGAGCTTCCTTAATCTTTGGCTGATTATAAGCTAATTTAAAGAACCTTTCCTTTGCTTCATCTGATTTTAGCGCTATTATCTCCCATGGCTGAAGGTTAAAAGCTGAAGGTACCAATACTGCTAGGTTTATTATATTTTTTAAGGTTTCCTCCTCCAGCGCCTTTGTACTATCGAAAAAATTTACTGATCTTCTGTCTTCATATACTTTTTTTTAAATCCATATTAAACTCTCCTTTTCATAATATTATTAAACTATAAAAATTTCATTTTACCTTTTGTATATAAGTTTTTGCAGTATAATCTCTGCTTCTGTTTCTTCTATACTCATTCAGAAGTTAAATAACACCTCCTCAGACTTACTTATACTAAAAATAAACATATTAATTTTATACCTTTTATTTGTCAATTTTATCCTTTGTAAAAATTAATGTTAGTTCAAAGCTGTGGTAATCCGCTTTAACAGAATTATTTACTTCAGCTAATTATAGCTTAATCAATATACACTGCCCACTTCAACAAATCAGCAACATTATTAATCAATTATTTATAATTAACTTACTTATTGTAAGTATAATACTATATATTATTAACTTTAGTCAAGTAAGTTTTTATAAATAATATATTTACTTTTGTTCAATAAGTGGTAAAATTATATCTGAGGTGATAAAAATGAATAATTTTCATTTATGCCCCAGATTTGAGAAAGCCTTTGGGCTTCTAGGCAAAAAGTGGAACGGACTTATTATAAGAGTGCTTTTGGAGGGTCCTAAAAGATTTACTGATATAAGAAGTTTAATACCAGAATTAAGCGATAGAATGTTAACTGAGCGCTTTAAAGAATTAGAATGTGAAGGTATTATTAAACGTAATGTTTATCCTGAAACCCCAGTTAGAATAGAGTATGAGCTCACAGATAAGGGTAGAGATCTAAAGTTTTCCATGGAGGAAATCCAGAGGTGGGCTGAAAAATGGGTAAAATAGCAAAGCCTTGAAGCATATGCTTCAAGGCTTTATTTTTTTGTGTTACAGGAATTACCATCACCCCTGGGGTGTTCCCATAAAAAGGGAGCACCCCAGGGGTGATGGTAATTTATTACATATTTCCCGATCGGAATATGGAGTAAAGGAGCCATAGTCCCATAATTCCTGCTCCTAGGTATCCGATAGCACCAAAGACTGAAATACCAAGTATTTTAGGTCCTGAATTTGAATTTATTATGATAGCTGATCCTACGATTATGGATGCTACTATAAGTCCAAATATCATCCTGTTTACCATTTTGTTTAAATCATTTATCCCCTTCTGCAGCTCTGAGTTTTCCAGATGAAGCTGAAACTTTAATTTACCAGATAAAGTGGTATTTATGAGTTCTAAAAACTTTATAGGCAGCTTAACACCTGATTTAGATAAGAGATAAAGATCCTCGATACTTTCTACGAAATCCTCTTTAAAATCTTTATTTTTCATCATCTGCTGCTTAACGAAAGGAACAGCTATATCCATAATATTTAAATAGGGATTTATCTTTTCCACCAAACCCTCTATGGTTATAAGCCCTTTAATCATCATAGTTACATTTTTAGGAATAGCTATATTATTATTTCTGCACACATTAAAAATCTGCTCCATCATTCCCTTAATATCTATATGGCTTAAATTCGTTTCAATATATGTGTTATAGATACTTTCAATGTCCGAATATAGTTTCTTCTTGTTAATTTCCCCTTTTTGAATTCCGATTTTTAATATTGAATACATCATAGTGTCCACATTTCTGGAAGCTATTCCATATAGAAATTCCAGAAATCTATCTCTCAGTCCCTTATCTATGGTTCCAACCAGTCCAAAATCCAAATAGACAATCTTACCTCCACCTATTAAAATGTTTCCAGGATGGGGATCCGCATGGAAAAATCCATCTTCGAAAATCTGTTTGAGATAATTGTTGATAAGCTTTTTAGATATATCCTCCAAATCATAGCCATCCTTCTCCAGAGAATCAATATCATCTATTTTTATTCCCTTTACATATTCCATTACCAGTATCTTTGTTGTAGTATACTGTTTATATATCTTAGGACAATAAATACACTGAATCCCTTTGTTTTTTTCTCTGAAATTTTCCATATTTTCAGCTTCAATAGTGAAATCCAGCTCTTTGTTTACCGCTTCTGAAATCTCATTGATGATACTTTTTGCATCTATAACTTCTCTTTGAGGCATTATTTTAGCTAGGGATGAAAGTCTTCTCAATACTGATATATCCCTCATAATCGTTTCTCTTACTCCTGGCCTCTGAACCTTTACAACAACTTCATCGCCATTTTTTAATACTCCTTTATGTACTACCGCTAACGAAGCGCTAGCTTCCGGTTTTTCATTAAAGCTTAAAAACACTTCTTGAAGGCTGCAGCGAAGATTTTCTTCTACTATAGCCTTTACGTTATCATAGGGTTCACTCTTAACATTATCTTGAAGCTTTTGGAATTCCTTTATATATTCCTTAGGCAGTATATCAGGCCTTGTGGATAAAATCTGGCCAATTTTAACAAAGGTTGGACCTAATTCTTCAAAAGCCATTCTCAGCTTTGAAGGATCCGTTATAGATTTTAGTCCTTCCTTCATACCATACTTAATAAAAACTGAAGCTATTTCTCTTATTCTCCTATTCTCCGTACCGCTTTTCATTTTATCAGCTCCTTAAATACTGACTTATAATGAATCAAATGATTTCTCGTATTCACTATTCAAATCCTATATAAAAAAGCTATATATCTTAAAAAATTAAAGTAGACAACCTTTAAGGGGTATCTACTTTATTTCATTACTGCTTTATTATTATACCGTTCATAACAATTAATTATGTTTAATTTTAGTTTCATACTGCTCGGTGGAAAGTATTATTTGGACTTATTTAGTTTATTACTCCACCGTTATCAGCTTTATTCTCTAAAATGCTTATTCTGTCATTTAGCAGTCTTATGTCCTCTTTAGTAGCTAAATTAAGTGTAGACAGCACTTCCATCAGACTCTCTACAGTAAGATAGTTTTTGCTCTCTTCGCTGCCTTTATGATTAGATTTATAATCCTCAACCTTTCTTTTAAGCTCTGAGGAAAGCTCTCTTCCCTGGTTGACAGTAAGTTCGCCTTTATTAACAAACTCCTCAATCATGTCCACAGCTTTTTCGTAGGAATACGCAGCCGCTCCTATACCTGCTAGGAGTATATTTTTTAATTTATCATCCATAATATATACCTCCTAAATATCAATATTTTTAATATAATTATAGCATCACTGCTTGATTAACTAATTATTCATAGTGAATATTTATTATAAATTAACATATCTTTTATTGTCCCTGTTTTTTTGTAATAAGCACATAAACGGAACTTATTATTAACAAGCTTCCTAAAAAGGTATTTATAGTAATTGCTTCTTTAAAAATAATTGCACTTAATATTATACTTGTTATAGGCTCTAAGGTGCTTAATATAGCCGCACTGGAGGATCCTATAATCATGATAGCCTTAGAAAAAATGCTTAGTGCTATAATGGTGCATACCAGTGACAGCGCCGCTACTGAAGCATAACCATAAGCTTGAAAATCAAAAGATAAACTCTTACTCATAATACCGAAAACTAAGGTTCCAAGCAGTGAAAATACCAAAACATAAAAGGTTATTACTAAAGTATCTATATTTCTTATATTGCTGTAATCAATCCCTAAAATATAAAGGGAATAAAAAACCCCTGAAGCCAGAGCAAGCATAATGCCTGAAATATTTAAACTTATCTCGCTGAAGCCTATTAATATATATACTCCTGCAATACAGAATACAAGGGATAATAGCTTTCTGTAATTGAGCTTTTCATTAAACAGCATTATAGAAAATAATGTTACTATAGCCGGATAAACAAAGTGTATACTGGTTGCTAACCCTACGGTGATATAATTATAAGACAGGAACAGGGTAATGCTTGTGCCTGCATATCCCACAATTCCCAAAAAAGCAAATTTAGGCAGAAGCTTTTTGTCAACCTTAAGGTTTACCTTCTTATATAAAAAATAAAATAATAAAATAATTACTGAAAATAAAAATCTTAAAAGTACTACTGTTATTGCATTTGCCCCAGCATTATAAGCAAACTTAGCAAATATCGGTATAATACCAAAAGCACATGCTGAAAAAACAGCATATAAAATTCCCTGAAGCTTATTACTCTTTTCCATTTTCTCCTCCCGTACATAAATAATTCTAATTAAGGCCTAATTTTTATTATCCGCAATACTTATTTTATCGCAGTTACAACGGATTAGCATTAAATATAAGAATATCTATTGACCCCTCATATATATAATATATCTAAAAAAGACAGGTTTTATTATTAATTAGAATTTTATTATTAATTAGAATTTTCTTATACAGAAATAATTTGAATATATAAAAACCATATGAATTGTCATGTTCAAGGTATCGTTTCAATTTATCCATAATTTAATATTATTTAAATTTTTTGTTTGTTAATATTTTTGTAAATTTTATCAGGTATAATCAACTTATAATTATTCTCATCAACATGCAATTATTTTAATGTATTTAACAGGAGGGTTATGTTATGGAAATAAATAACACCAAGCTTAAAGGATATATCGGAACATATACCCAAGGTAAAAGCGAAGGAATTTATTCTTTTATATTGAATACTGACGCAGGCTTAATAGAAAACATAGAACTTGCAGCAAAGCTTGAAAATCCAACTTATCTAGCTATAGATAAGGAAAACAGGTTCATTTATTCCGTGGTTAAATCACCGGATGAAAATATGCTTGAAAGCAACGGTGTAGCTTCCTACTCAATAAATCAGGAAGATTCAAATCTGAAATTATTGAATTATGAAACTTTAGAAGGTAAATCACCATGTTATGTAAGCACAGACAAAAATAATAGTTACCTATTTTCGGCAAACTATCACGAAGGTACTCTAGCGGTATTTCCTATTACAGACGTAGGAAGTATAGCCATGCCTTCCGATATAGTGGAGCATTCAGGATCAGGACCAAATAAAGAGAGACAAGATGCCCCTCACGTCCATTATGCTTCTCTTTCACCGGGAGAAAAACATGTTTTTGCTGTAGATCTAGGAACTGATAGAATAGAAGTTTATGAATTTGATTTTGAGAAAGGTAAGCTTAGTCATAATCCCAACTTCTCAATTTCCTTAAAACCAGGCTGCGGTCCAAGGCATTCGACTTTCCATCCTAATGGAAAATATATATACGTGATAACAGAATTAAGTTCTGAGATAGCAGTCTTAGAGTATTCTGCAGAAAATTATTCCTTAAAGGAACTGCAATATGTGTCAACTCTTCCTCAGGATTTTAAGAGAGAAAATACCGGTGCAGCAATCCATCTTTCCCCTGACGGCAAATTTTTATATGCATCCAACCGAGGTCATAATAGTATAGCTGTATTTTCAGTAGATGAATCTACAGGAAGCCTGCAGTTTATTTCTCATTACTTCACCAAGGGTGATGGTCCAAGAGATTTTAATATAGATCCTTATGGGAAATTTTTAATCGCTGCAAACCAGAACAGCAGCAACATAGTTCTTTATTCCATCAATAAAGATCAGGGAACCCTGACTCAATTAGGAGAACCTATTGAAGTTCCAAACCCTGTATGCATAAAGTTTTTGAATATCTAAGTAAACCACCAGTAAATGTCAACACCCCTGGGGTGCTTCCTTAAAATGGAATCACCCCAGGGGTGTTGACATTTATTTGCTTATTTAATAATCCTGTGCTGCCATTTGTTTCTTCTATATATTGCATATCCGTAGATGCAAATTATAAAGTTGCTAAAACTCATGGAAAACCATATTCCTGTAGAGCCAATATCTGTGAGATATTTAAAGAGCAATATCATAGGTAATCTTATAAACCATAGCCTGCCAATTTCCATAGACATCGAGTACTTCGTATGCCCCGATCCCTGGAATATACCTTGAAGGATGCTGAATATTCCAAGAAGAGGCATTGAATAGGTTATATAATGAAGGTAGGTTATCCCTTGTGAAATAACTTCTCCATCATCCTTTGATTGTATAAAGAAATTAATTATTTCCTTATCCCATACAAACATAACTACGCAGCCTACGAGAGATATTGTAAGGGAAAGCTTTATTGCTTTTTTAAATCCATCTTTTATCCTATCCAGCTGTTCTGAGCCTAGGTATTGCCCAACGACTGCAGTTAAGGCTGCACCTACCCCCATAGCGGGCTGAACCACCAAATCCGTTATCCTGTTTACCATACCAAAAGCAGCCAAGGTAGCAGTTCCGTAGGATGCTATAAAGCTATTCAAAACAATAAATCCCACCGCTGAGCCTGATTGACCTACTGATGTCGGTACGGCAATCCTCACTATTCTTTTAATTATATGTTTATCAAATTTAAAATGCCTGAAGTTAACTTTTATAATACCCGGTCTTTTTATAAGCAGATAAAATCCTAAGAAAGCAAGTAAAGCTCTGGATAGAAGGGTAGCTATAGCCGCACCTGCTATTCCCATGTTGAAATTAAATATAAATATAGGGTCAAGCACCACGTTTAAAAGTGCACTTATACCGCTTAATATCGTAGGTTCTAAAGTATTGCCCTGAGCATTCATAATAGAATTATAATTAAAAAACAAAAACATAAAAGGCATGTCCAAAAATGTTATTTTAAGATATATACTACTGTATTCAGCAAGCTCTCCTGCAGCCCCCATAAATTTTATTACAATAGGACTCAGCATATACCCTATGAATGAAAAAAACAAGGAACTTAAAAAGGATATAGCTATAAGCTGAATAGAATATTTATTTGCCTCCTCATATTTTGACGCACCTATAAGCTGAGACAAAATGGAGGTACCTGCAATGGATAAACCTATCCCTAAAGAGACAAATAAGTAGTTTACCGGCCATACGAAGGAAGTAGCTGCAAAATGCACTGAGCTTATCTTACTCACCCAAACTCCATCTACCAGGCTGTATAAAGTCTGAATTAAATTATTAATCATTATGGGTATAGCCAATGTGATTATAACCCTGTACATATTACCATTCAAAATAAGATGCCTTCGTTTTTGAGAATCCATAATACCCCTGCCTTTCTATTGTAAAATTAGTCCAATAAAGATTATATCACCTTTATCAATGGATTTAAAAATATATTTTATTCCAAAAAATGTCTTCACCCCTGGGGTGCTTCCAGTGAAATGGAAGCACCCCAGGGGTGAAGACATTTATTTTTATTTTTTACTTATTTTATTATCCTGTTTTGCCACTTGTTCTGCCTGTATACAAGATAGCCGTAGACACATATTACAAGGTTGCTAAAACTCATAGAAAACCATATTCCCGTAGGACCTACACCAGTAAAATGCTTAAATAGGAGTATCATAGGCAGTCTCACAAACCAAAGCCTTCCTATTTCCATGTTCATAGAATACTTAGTATGACCCGATCCTTGGAATATTCCTTGAAGTATGCTGAATATACCCATTAGAGGCATGGAGTATGTAATATACTGCAGATATGTTACTCCCTGATGTATAACCTCCATATCATCTCGAGATTGTATAAAGAAATTTATAATCTCCTTGTCCCAGATAAATAGTACCGCACAGCCTATCACAGAAAATATCAATGTTAGCTTTATTGATTTTATGAAGGCTTCCTTAACCCTGGTTATCTGATCAGAGCCTAAATTTTGTCCCACAATAGCTGTTAAAGCTGCTCCTATACCCATGGCAGGCTGCATTATAAGACCTGTAATCCTGTTAACCATTCCGAAGGCAGCCATAGTTGCAGTTCCATAAGATGCTATAAATCCATTTAACACTATAAATCCCATGGCGGAACCGGATTGTCCTAAAGCTGAAGGAAGTGCTATCTTTACAATCCTTGAAATAATATTTTTATTAAATTTGAATCCTCTAAAGTTGACCTTAATTATCCCCGGCCTTATTGCCAGCATATAAAATCCCGATGCTGCAAGTATAGCCTTAGATATAAGGGTTGCTATAGCAGCTCCTGCTATTCCCATATTGAAATTAAAGATAAGTATGGGATCCAGCACAATATTCAGTACTGCGCTAATTCCGCTTAATATAGTAGGTTGAAGGGTGTTACCCTGAGCATTCATTATAGAGTTATAATTAAAAAACAAAAACATAAACGGCATGTCCAAAAATGTTATTTTTAGATAGATATCGCTGTATTCTGCAAGACTTCCTGTTCCACCCATCAATTTAATAATTGTAGGACTTAATATGTAACCTATAAGCGCAAAAATTAATGAACTTATGAAGGATACTGCTATAAGCTGATTAGAATACTTATTTGCATCCTCATACTTTTTCGCTCCTATAAGCTGAGATAAAATGGAGCTTCCAGCTACAGACAAACCTATTCCTAAAGATACAAACAAAAAGTTAACAGGCCATACAAATGCAGTAGCAGCAAAATGAACTGAGCTTATTTTACTTACCCATACGCTGTCAGCAAGATTATAAAGAGTTTGGATCAGGTTATTAACCATAATAGGCAGTGATAGAGTAATAATAACCTTATAAATACTGCCTTCTAATATAAGCTGTCTTCGTTTTTTTGAGTCCACTTACCTCATCCTTTCCAATCCTGAAATTACCATTCATTTTAAATTATATCATTAATAAATAGCAAAAAGAAAACTTTATTCCAGCTAAAAATTTATTTAGTTTCTAAATAATAAATACGAAATATATAATAATAGCAATTAAAATAGCTTTTTCCTAACTCATAATTATATATAAATCTGATATTATTTATATATCAATCAAAAGTTTTTCATATATCAATCGGATATAAATAATCTTAGTATTATATAACTTGCATTAATCTTATATAGAATAAATTAACCTTTATAATGGTAAATATAACCTTTGTTTTATTAAAAATCTGTGATACAATATTATTGTTATATAATTCACAAGACGCTTGTTTAATAATTAAGTTTGAATTATTAAAAAATATGCGTTCTGGAACATAACTAATATTCTTTTGAATATTACCCCTTATCTCGGATGTAGTCATTTAAAACGGATTGCTCAGAATCCCTTTTAAATACAGCATCCATTTTTTTTTGCCTTCACAAAGAAAAAATAGAAGGAATATTTATGCCATATTCCCTCTACTCAAATTTTACTAAATTATAAATATGTACTATGCGGATTGCAAAATAATAAATATGTATTTTGGGGATTACATATCCCTTCCATTTAAGTTTTATTAACTATAAATATGTGGTATTATGCAGCTTTATTAAAATTTATGCTTTGTTACCTAACATAGCGGAAGGTACATATACCCTGGCAAGCATTTCTTTATCCAAAAGATATAATCCTTTAGCATCATCAGCAAGCATGTTGTACTTTGCAATATTGTCTACTGCATTTTCCTCTTCCTCTACCTGCTCATTTATAAACCACTCTAAAGCTTTTACTGTCTTATAATCCTTCTCAGAAGTAGCTTCATCCACTATTTTATAGATTTTTTGTGTTATCATTCTTTCATGCTCTAAGGTTTCTTCCAGCACTTCTCTGATATCTGTAAATTCTGTTTTAGGTCCATCTATAGCTTCCAACCTAACTCTGCCTCCTGCACTGATTACATAGTTATATATAATCATGGCATGGTCCTTCTCCTCCTGAGCTTGAATATGAAACCAGTGGGCATAGCCATTCATGTTTAAATCAGACAAATATGCAGACATGGAAAGGTATAGATAGCTTGAAAATAATTCGTAATTAATCTGTTCATTTAATAATTCTTCAATTCGTTTACTTAACATAATTCAATGTCCTCCTTATTCTTTTTTACTTCACAGCCCTAATTTTTATTTTCAGAAGTTAAATAAAGTTGTATAGGTCATACTGTTTAATATTTTAAATAGTTGTGTATCCATTATATCATATACCTTTTATATCTAAAACTAATTAAATACCTAGTAATATTAATTAATTTTTAAAACTCTATTAAAATAATAAAGCAATATTTAAGCTCCTCCTGTAATTTTTGTCTCTACTATAATACATAATAAGATTAACCAGTAATTATATAAATTTATTAATGAACTATCCAGCTTCTTTTACTGATTTTTATCCAAATAGTTTTAAATAATAATTATTTTTTAATAATATCTATTGACACAAAATAGTTATAGTAATATAATTAAATTAATTCGTAAGCGAAACATTAGAATGCTAAATATATTTCGTTAAGAATTAATAATATTATTTGGTTTATTACTTGGGAGGTTTTATTATGATGAGCGCAAAGGGTGCTGAAATATCTGCACTTTTAAAAGAAATAAATCACGAACTTAATAACAAATTAAAGTGCAGCTTTAAAGATTTTGATTTAACCCTTCCTCAAATAAATGCACTAAAAATTTTATATTCCCATAAAAAGCTTAAGATCAGCGAGCTTAGCCAAAAAATGAATCTGGCAAACAGTACTGTATCCGGAATCGTTGACAGATTGGAAAAGCAGGGTTTATTAGAAAGGGTAAGGAGCAGCGAAGATAAGAGGATTGTATATCTAATACTTTCCCCAAAAACCGAGGAAATTAAAGATGATATCCACAATACTGTTAATGATTATCTTGCCAGTCTCGTTTCTAAAGGAAGTGAAGAAGAAATTAATTCTGTTATTAAAGGTCTGAAAACCCTTAAAGTACTTCTGCATAGATAACTAATTATCAGAACAATTCAATTTAAGTTTCAGAAGGGAGAATTTTTTATGAAAAATATAATCGAAATAGATAGTTTAAAAAAGACTTATGAAAATTTTGAGGCGGTAAAAAATGTGAGTTTCAATGTTAAACAGGGAGAAATATTCGGATTTCTAGGACCTAACGGGGCTGGAAAGAGCACCACTATAAATATGCTGTCCACTATGATAAAGCCTACCTCAGGAGTAGCTTCCATAAACGGCTACAATGTCAGCAGCGAAAAAGATAAGGTTCGAGAAAGCATCGGAATAATTTTTCAGGAGAACACATTGGACATCAAATTAACCGCCTATGAAAATTTGATGCTTCACTGCAGACTCTATAGTGTGCCTAAAAGCCAAAGAGAATCAAGGATTAAAGAGGTTCTGGAAATGGTGGAACTTTATGATAAAAAGGATAATTTGGTTAAGACTTTTTCTGGAGGAATGAAAAGAAGGCTGGAGATTGCCAGAGGACTTCTTCATTACCCAAAGGTTATATTTCTGGATGAACCTACTGTAGGACTTGATCCTCAAACTCGGGCTCATATATGGCAGTATATATTAAAACTCAAGGAAAAAGCCGGAATAACAGTATTCTTAACCACTCATTATATGGATGAGGCAGAATTCTGCGACAGAATAGCCATAATTGATGACGGCAAAATCATTGCACTGGAAACACCTGAGTCTCTTAAAAACAGCCTTGGAGGTGACGTTTTGGAAATCTCCACTGAAGACAACAACAAAGCTATGACTGCTATAAGAGAAAAGTATAATATAAATCCTAAAATTAAAGATGATGTCATCTCTTTTAATGCTG
>NZ_CCXI01000105.1 GCF_000820705.1 Clostridium polynesiense
AATGCTGCAAAAGGCAGTGAATTTTTAGTGAACTTTATAAAGGATTTTGAGATTCCTATAAAAAGCGTTAATTTAAGAAGCCCCACTTTAAACGATGTATTTTTAAATTTAACCGGCAGGGAAATAAGAGAAGAAACAGCCTCTCAAAAACCTGTCAATAAAAAAACTTCAAGAAAGAAGGCGTAATTTAAAATGGAAGCAATTTTTGCAATCTGGTATAGAGATATAATTAAATTTTTAAGAGATAAAGCACAACTTATAGGATCTTTAGCTCTTCCACTTCTCCTGCTTATGGTTTTCGGAAGCGGTATGGGAGGAGCAATAAAATCTATGATGTCCGGAGCTAATACAGCAGGAGCCATAAAAAACTTTGACTTTGTTCAATTTATGTTTCCCGGGATTATAGCCATGACAGTTTTTAATACAGCAGTAATCTCAGCACTTTCTGTAGTACAAGACAGGGAATTTGGATACTTAAGGGAAATGCTTGTGTCCCCAGTATCAAGAACCTCCATCGCTCTGGGAAAGGTATTGGGCGGAAGCACCATAGCCTTGATACAGGGGTTGCTTATACTTTTATTCATCCCCCTTGCAGGAGTTAAATTAACCCTGCCAATTATTATAAAATTAATACCTGCTATGTTCATAGTTGCTTTTACCGTATCAGGGTTAGGACTTTTTGTAGCAAGCTTTATAAAAACTTCTCAGGGTTTCCATGTGGCTATACAGCTTCTAATATTCCCAATGCTGTTTTTATCAGGAGCTTTATTCCCTCTTAACGGCATTCCTTCCTGGATGAATTTTCTTATAAAGATAAATCCTATGACCTATGCTGTGGATATGTTCAAAAAGATAATTCTTCAGGCAGAAACCATGGATCCAGTCTTGAGGCAGGCTATGGGATTAAATCTTCAGGTATTCAATTATCCTCTTACAATATTAAGGTGAGGTTATTATAATACTCTTTATAGGTTTTATATTTATAACTTTAGCTGCCAAAAGCTTTAATTCAACAGAAGCATAAAAGATGGTGCCTGGCACCATTTATACTGGTAAATTATCTATATACTCCTTAATCTTTTCAAGGTTTTGTTTTTGACTTCCAAGTCCTAACACAGTTTTATTTACCCTTGCTTTTAAAAACCTTCCATCCTTCATATATATTTCTATAATACTGCCTAAAGCGCCCTTATTAATGGCTGCACTTTTAATCTCTTCCGGTTTAACCTCCATAAAGGATTTTTCCTTTAAAAAGGTAGAAACTCTCATTATAAACAACCTCTTATTGGTTACTGCTATAAAGTAATATTTACTAAGCCATGTAACAAACCAATTTTGTTTAATAGCATATATAGGATATAACTCGGTTTCATCCTTAGTTAAATACTTTTCAAAACTATCCCTCATTAAGTCTTCAGTTAATCTGAATGCCATTTATGTCACCTCACATTATCCTTATAATATTTATTTTTCCTTGAATACATTTTATTACATAATAAACATTTTCCGCAAGTTAATAATATATTAATTATTTTTAAAATATATAAAAAACTTTTATAAACAAGCAGTGATTCTAAATTATATGATTTTGCCATAAATTCAGAAATCAGCTTATTTATAAAAGCTTTCCACTTTAAATATTATATTTTATTAATCTTTTTCTTAAAAACGCCGCCGCCATTAGAACCATTGCTACTATCCAAGGAACCAAATAGTAAAACACCCTAAATAATATTATGCCAGCCAGGGCATTTTCATATTGAGCCCCTATAAGCTTCAGACCTAAAAGTGATGCAAAATCAAAGGATCCCACCGCTCCTGGCAGGAAGCTTGCTAGTCCCAAAGCTATAGAAACAAAATATACCCCCATTATGGATTTTACAGGAAGATCCGGAGATAGATTGCCTATAATCATTGCAAAAAACAGAGAAGCTGACACCCATTCCCCTAAAGAAGCTGAATACAGAAAAAGTTTTAATCTATAATGGGCTTCTACATGGTTTCGTAATACTCTTTCCTTTATAAACTTCATCTTATTTAATAAAAAATATAAAGGAAGATAAAGTACAATCAGCACCATTATTACACTGTAAAGCCTTCTTTCACCCAGAAGTGATGAAAAATTAAATATTCCCAAAAAGCCTAATAAAATCATTGTGGACAATCCCGTCATTGTAGAAAGTATAATATAAAAATTAGCATTTACAGCTTTTTTAAAGGGAACTCCTGACCTCGTATATAAAAGAGTCCTAATTCCTGCTCCTCCTATTCCCCCCATGCCTGTGATATTGTTTATGGAATTGGATATCCATCCTATGGCAATCACCTTTGAAAGCTTTAAATTAAAGTCAAAATACCTGCTTACTGTAAAATCATAAGAAGCTGTGAATACAAAAGATAAGCTTCCCATTATAATCAATATAAAAATACTATTGATATCTAATTCCTTAAGAATATAAAGAGTTTTCTCAACGTCTATTCCCTTAACCTCTTTTCCTAAAGAATATATTATAAGTACAGCAATGAGTAAAATTATCCCTAGCTTTAATAATTCTCCTTTTTTATTTTTAAATTTATCCTTTATACTCGTCCTTTTAATTGTTTTTACTATTATATCCATACAAACCGGCTAAATAATATTCTCTGCCGGTTTCCCCCCTCTTCCCTTAAGATTAAAAATCTGTTTCAGCGGTAAACTCACAGGTGCAGAACATAAAAAAAAGAACTGCAGCGACTAAAAATTAATCTCTGTAGCAATGGTTAATTGAAACTCCTTCCCTGATATATGTAATTTCAAAATGTACATATTCTAATTATAATATATTCACCAATATTTACATACATTATTTTCCAAAAACTTTTTTTTATTTTTTCTGTAATTCATCTTATAACCCATTATTCTAATGTAACCTTCCTTATAATAATTTCATATAGTATTATGGTAAATATTATTAAGTGGTGTTTATTTTGTATACTATTCCTATATATTATCCCATATGCCCATTTACAATAAACTATTCAGATTATAGCAGCCGCTACCCTTACCATCGTTTTGCTCCTCCAATAATAAACACTTCACTAATGAAGCTGAATAATAATATTATAACTTTATGGCAGCAGCATATATTTTGGATTAGAGCAGCAACCCTTAGCTTAATTAACAACACTCCTGATTACTCCTTCATTATAGAAAGACTTTATAAAAATCCCATTCATTTTGAAGAAATGTTGCTTCCTATATACGGAAAGGAAAAGTCAGAACAATTTAGAGATTTGCTAAAAGAGCATATCATATTAATAATCCATATTATAGAAAAGAACAAAAGTAAGAACTTAGAAGCTGCCTCTGAGGTGGAAAAAGCATGGTATACAAGCGCCGACAAAATAGCACATTTTCTCAGCAGTATTAATCCATATTGGAATAAAGATGAGTGGAAGAACCTTCTTCATAAGCATCTTGAGCTTACTAAAGCACAAACAATAGATATAATAAATAAATATTATGAAATTAGCATAAACATATTTAACGAAATCGAAAAGGTTGCCTTAAATATTTCTAATTATATGTTCTATGGCATAATTTATCAGTTTCCAAATAAATATCATATTCAATGAAATAATAAAAGTACCCTACTATGCTGCAGAGGTACTTTTATCATATTCCTTTTTATATAGTTTTTTAATTAAGTTATATATATTACACTGAACTAGCGGAGGTTTTTTATAGAAACTTTTATGGGATTAATTCAAATATTTCTCCACATTTATTTGGCCCCGTCCCTCTTTTCCCTTGTAACCAAGGCTTTTATATAAATTTATTCCTTTACCATTCAATGTATCACAGGCTAAAAAGCTTCTTACACCCCCCTGTTCCTTCCCCCAGTTCAACCCTGCATTAAGCAGTGCTTTTTTATCAGCATGCCTTTTATATGTTCTTTTACTTTTTCAAACAATACCCTTTGTATTTCCGGATAGGTTAACTTTTCAGGGAGATTATGCATAAAGGATAGCTCTCCAATCTCATAATCAGGAAGGGAACCTATTTTATATATTTCACCATAGAAAAGCCCTCCAAAGCTTTCCCCTTCTGCATCCTCCACAGAATACGCATACAGAGGTAGAATTTTAAAATCCAATGCTCCTGTTTCCTCCACTAACTCTCTTTCAGCAGTGATTAAAATATTTTCATTATATTCTCTATGTCCTGCTGGGGTTTCCCAGGTATCTCTTTTTTTATTTCTTACAAACACCCAGGTATTGTGGTATCTCACAAATAAAATAGCATACTTGAGTTTCTCATTAGCTATAGAATTAAAATCATAAAATTTTATCCTCTCTTCCATAACTCTCTCCCTTAAATATTTATTTTGCCTATAACTTCTTATTTAAATCTCCACTTATACAGTGATTTTACACCAGTTACCGCTGGAAAAACGGAAATAGGAGAATAAAAACCTCAGTGACTGATCCAATAAAAGCCCCAGCCATGCACCGGTTAATCCTAAACCTAAAGGATAGCAAAGCATCCAAGATACTATAGGCCTGACAATTCCTATACTTATCATTGCAGTTACAGCAGTAAACTTAGTATCTCCAGCTCCTCTAAGGCTGTTGGAAAATATAACCTGAGAGTATTGAATAGGGGTGTTTACTGCCATAATTATCAAAAGAGGTGATGCCATGGCTAATATTGCCGAATCCGTAGAAAACAGCGAGACAAGCCCCTTACCTCCAAGAGTAAACATCAGCACCATACCTGCAGAAACCGCCAGAGATACTCGTTGGCATGCTTTTCCGTATATTATTGCTATATCTGCTCTTTTTCTTCCTAAAGATTGTCCTATTAATGAAGAAGCTGCAATTCCCAATCCATCACTGAAGGAAAAGGAAAGGCTTAAAAGGCTCATACATATGTTATGAGTTGCCAGCTGGACAGTGCCCAAAGAAGCTACTATCTTTATGTAAAGGAAAAATCCAATTCTCATGAAAACCTGCTCTACACCTGCACTTAAGGCGATTTTACTCATAGGTTTTAATACCTCTTTATCAATTATAAATATTTCCTTAATGTTTATATGTAAAAATTGCTGTCTGCTGCTTATGGATATCAATGCCATAGTAAAACCTACTATATTCCCAAGAACTGTTGCAGCAGCGGCCCCTGCCACCCCCAGTGCCGGGAATCCAAAATTTCCTCCTATAAGAAGATAATTAAATACCATATTAACTATATTTGCAGTTATGTTTATCCTCATGGATATTTTTGTGTTTCCGGATCCTCTTTGAGCAGCATTTATAGCAAGGGTTACAGCAGAAAAGGGTATTCCTGCCATTAGTATTTTAAAATAAGTGGTTGCAGGAAGGATCATATCCGCTTGAGAACCTGCAAAAAGAAGCATAGGCTCAGCAAATATCACACCCAATATAGAAAAAAGCATGGACAGCAATGAACTTATCATAAGAGCTTGTCCAAGACATCTATTGGCTCCCCTTCTATCATTCTGGCCTTTCCTTCTGGCAACAATGGCTGTTACTCCAATATTTAAGGATGCAAAAGTAGCAAGAATTATGAGCTTAGGCTGGTTAGTTATTCCTACCGCTGCTATAGCGGCAGCACCTAGTGATCCTACCATTATGGTATCCACCATAGATACTAGTCCTATAAGTACCGTATCTATCATTGCAGGCATTGCAATATTCATGGTGGAGGTATACAGCTTTTTATCAGAAGGAAGGCTTCCCAGCTTCTGCTCCTCCTTTATCATGTATTCTCCTGAATACAAAGCTTTAAAGTTAAATGACATTATATTTACCTCAATTTTCTATTTAATATTATATTTCTCATATTAATTAATTATATCATAACAACTTAAAAGTTATTTATTCCCGAAATTATTACAACGCTGTATTCTAATAAATCCAATAAGTTTAGTATAATATATATGAAGGAGATGATATGATGTATACTTGTGATGTATGTGCAAAAAACGGATGCAAAACCGGAGATATAAGTGATTCGCCATTAAATTGTCCATGCACCATGACAGGGGATCAGGAGAATATAAAAACTGAATATATGGAAAAGAGCAATCTCACAATAGCTCATAATTCTGCATTGGTGGAAAGCTCCGGATACTGTCAGCAAACGAGAATTGAGGAAATTATAAGCTTTGCAAGGAGATGCGGCTTCAAAAAACTAGGAGTAGCCTTTTGTATAGGTCTTAAGGATGAAGCAAAAACTTTTTGCTCTATACTTCGGAAACGGGATTTTGAGGTAAATTCCGTAGTGTGCAAAAATGGCAGTATACCTAAAGCCTTCATTAATATTAAAGAAGATGAAAAAGTAAGACCAAATACCTATGAAGCTATGTGCAATCCTATAGGACAAGCTTACTTTTTAAATGATGCCGGTACTGAATTGAATATTTTATTAGGGCTATGCGTTGGACATGATTCCCTTTTTATAAAATACTCTAAGGCTCCTGTCACTGTATTTGCTGTAAAGGACAGAGTACTTGGTCATAATCCTTTAGCTGCCATATATACTGCCGGCAGTTATTACAAAGCAAAATTAAAAAATCAAGAAAAATAAAGCCCTTATATAAAATAAAGGAGCTTGTGCTGAGAAAAGACTAAATCTTCTTGCACAGGCTCCCTTTTTATTCTCTATTTTAATAGTATATAAGAATTTTATATTCTTTAAATATCTATAACTACCTCTTTAAGACTTCTTTTGGGTACATAGTGATTTCCTTCTTTATCCCTATAATAGTTTATATCTCCATCTGATTCCGCATCTTTAAGCACTACATTTTCCTTAGGTTTTCCTAAAGCGATGACCATAAGTATTTCTAAATTATCCCCAAGATTTAAGGAACGTGATATCTGATCCCTGTTTACTGAACCGAACATGCATCCTCCCAAACCTTTTTCCACTGCTGATAAAAGTATATTTACCGCTGCTATACCATGATCCCAAAGGCAGTTATTGCTTATGCTTTTATCCTGAAGCACAATTATATAAGCACCGGGTTTCTCTCCTTCTTCCGGTCCATCCCAATCCTTTAAATATCCTGCCCATTTTATATTGTTAAAAATTAAAGCTTTATGCTCCTCTGTGTAGCAGGGTATATATTTAAGACTTTGATGATTCCCTCCGGAAGAGGATATCCTGGCTATGTCAATAAACTCTAATAGCTCTTCTTTGGAAATTTTATGTTCCTGATAAAATCTTCTGTAGGTTCTATTTTTTAGTATTAAATCTTTAACCATTTAATTTGCTCCTTTCATTATTAAAATATTTACTTAATATATTTTTTTATCCTTTTTATTTTTCCTTTTCTAAAGCTTTAGCCTTTATACTATCTAAAGAGACAACCTCAGCACCTATAGATTTTAGTTTATTGATTACAGCTATTACTCCTTTTCCCTCTTCATACCTGTAGTATGGATAGCCATCTTTTTCAGACTCTAGAGTAATATATTTAAACTCTTTTCCCGGATGATAGTAAAAGCTGAAGAAATCTTCTCCCTTTAATTTTTCTATTTCACCTATCATTTCTCCCACATTATCGTCTTTAACATAGCCTAAAGGTGCAGGAACAAACATAGTTTTTCCTTCAAAAGGACTGAAAGCAGGTTTATTATTTAATAATGCTATGCTTGGCTCATAAACGAAATCAAAATACTGCTCTAACAGCTGTTGAAACCTAACATTTGCCCTATAATGAGGAGTTTCAAAAAATTTATAAGGAAGATTTAAATATTGAGCGGATTCAATAGCCTTTTCCACCCTTTCCCTCTGTTCTCTTCTGGAAAGATTATATTTTTCCCAAAACTCAGAGCCTACGATGCTCTCCTCCTCCTCATACTGATGGGTATATCCATGAAGCCCAATATTTCCTCCTTTGCTGATTAAATAATCTAAGGTGAATAAAAAGTGAGCGTTTTTCATATTTCTATTATCTAAAAGACTGTTGTCGATACCCTCCGGAGGATTTACATACCTGGGAATCCAGGCAATGTGAAAAGGAGAGTTATTATCCTCCATTCTATCTCCTAAAGCCCTCAGTTTTTCTAAGCTGTCATCTCCCAAATATGTATCCATGGGAGCTAAATCCTCAAACCTGACCAGGGCTGCTTTCTTAAAACTTTTATCCCTTTTATCTTTAGCTGAATTAATCTTATTTCCTCTCCTTGAATATATGGCTATTTTATTTTCCGCTGTATTCCACCTTGTAACTAAATTACCTATTCTGCATATATCAAAAGGGAAGCATATACCTTTCCCTCCACCATTTCAACTTCCCCTCTTAAGGGCTCTACTTTACCATTTATATTAATAAGTCTCTCTTTTAAATTTATGGTGATTTTATTATCATTAGAGTTTATATAAACCATATTCTCTGCTTTTTTAACCTTGTATCCGTATAGAGAAAGCAGTTCATCTATAGAAAAATAATATCTGTTATAAGAGAAAACTATCGGAGATGATAATTTCACCTTATTTCCTTCTACAATCACTGTTAAATCCCTTTGATTTTTCTTATCCTTTAAGGAAGCTTGGACCTCTTTAAGCCGTATTTCCTTCAAATCTTGTATCCTTTTTCTCCTGTCCCCCCTATGAATATTCTTTCCACCGCTGTAAATTTTAACGTTTCCTTGAACTTCAGTATCTTTAAACAGCACTACTGCTATTAAAGCTGCAAAAATTAAAAAAACCGTTCTTTTAATAATTTTGTTCATTATTTCCCCACATCCCCATGAAAGTTTATAAAAAATTTATATTTCCCATATATTTCATTATATGTGAAATCTCCAAAGGTTGAAAGAAATATTTATATAATATATTTGATTCTGCAGCTTTCAAATAAACTTTCTATCTCCGTTTTAAAAAACTCTTTCATTTCCTTTAACTGCTGAGAAGTATAAATATATTTTCCATATCCGAACTGACCATATTTAAAGATTCTTTCTTCTTCCTTCATAGGAACTTTAGTTTCCGGAAAAATCTCCTCTATTATATTCTTAGCTCTTGAAGTATATCTGTGAGATATAATTTCAAATCCTATTGAGCTATGGATAACTTTAGGAAGGCTTCTATGAAGTGTATTTAAAAGGCTTCTGTAATCAGATTTCCAGTTATCATAAAAAAATACCGGTGCAATTATGAAACCAACAGGATATCCTGCTTGAGACACCTTTACTGCAGCCTCAATACGCTTGTTTAGGGAGGAAGTACGGCTTTCATATTCCTTGATTACCCTTTCCGTATTAAGGGTAAACCTTATTTCCGTATGATTATTATGTCTCAGATTAAGAAGTGTTTCAACATCATCATACTTAGTTACAAATCTGAATCTTCCTTTCTCCTCCTGCGCAAAAAACTCAATGGTTCTGCTTAATGAATGGGTATAAGGCTCTACCGGAATAGGATCTGAGGTCGCTGAACCTTCAAATACAGTAACCTCAGGGAAACCTTCACGAATATATTTTTCTGCCTGATAAAGTATATCATCTATATTGACGTTTATTTTTATATAAGGTTTATCCCCTAAATTTGTATTAAGATAACAATATTCACAGTGTCCCATGCATCCTGAAATTAAGGGAAGCTGATAATTAGCTGAAGGTTTACAGCTTTGAAACTTTAATCCTTTTTTTGTTCCCACAACTAAAGTATTTTTACCTTCTCTGTAAAACTCATATAAGTCTTTTCCCGGTATATTTTCCTTAATCCTATTTGAAGATAATCTGATTATTTCTGTTAAAGGATTATCTTTAAAGGTATTATAGATATTTTTACCCATCTCATAGTCTAAAGAACCTTTTTCAAATATTATCCTCCTTGGAATAAACATCTTTATATCCACCCTTCTATATATTTATAGATTTAATCTCTGCAGTGAATATTATTATTATTCAAGACCTCATTAAAAATTTATAATTATCATCTGTGAAAGTCTTGAAATTACAAAAATATAATTATATAATTAATATAGATATTTAACTAATTAGCTAAATATCTATATTAATTTTGAAGGGAGCTGGATCATGAACAAAGCATTTAAAGCTCTAAGCGACGAAACCAGAAGAGAAATACTAAAGCTCCTCTCTGAGAAGGATATGAGTGCAGGGGAAATATCTGATCACTTTAATATGTCTAAGCCATCTATTTCAAAGCACCTAGACATTTTAAGAGAAGCAGAGCTGGTAAGCTCCGAAAAAAATGGTCAATATGTCATATATTCTATTAATACCTCTGTTCTTCAGCAGATATTGGGAGGCTTCTTAGATTTCTTCAATAAAAACCGGAAGGAGAATAATAATGAAAAATAACAGCTTAGATTTAACAAGAATTATATTTTTATCTGTATCTGTTTTAATACTGCTTATAGGCTTGCTTATACCTGGAAGCCATAGAGGAGCAGCAATAACGGCTTTTTTAGCTGTAGGTGCATTGATATTATTTGATATAAAGGCACCTTATATAGCCAACCTTTCTGAGGATAACCCTAAGGTTAAAACCATAAGAAGATTAAACAGGCTTACTATAGCTTTGGTTATAATATTCTCACTAACTACAGTTTTAGCCCCCTTTAATGATTATCTTTCAACCAGTAACGGAGACATATTATTAACAGCTTTTATTTCACTGATTATTATGGTCATTGGTAATTCTGCCCCCAAAATCCCTTTTAACAGGTATTTAGGGCTAAGGCTTCCTTGGACCATAAGAGATGAAGAAACCTGGAAACTTGCTCACAAAATCTTAGGATATATTTCCTTCCCCATTGGGATATCGCAATTCATTGGATCTTTCTTCCTTCCTGCAGAGAAAGTTTCTGTATTCTTTATACTTTTGTGGATTGCTGTACCGGGATTATATTCTCTATGGTTCTACTATAAAAAGTTTAAAAAATAATAAATTTATAATAGGAATATGACATAAAGCGTTAATGGGAGGCATAAGCTCCCATTAACACTTTATATCCCATCCCCTTCTTTAAAACGAAAATTTTTATTGCTTCTTAGAATACACAGTATTTCCTTCCTTTATAGTTTCCATAACTTTAATATCTTTTATTTCCATAGGATTCACCTTAAGGGGATTCCTGTCGAGAATTATTAAATCCGCAAGTTTTCCTTCCTTTATGGAGCCTTTTGTATCCTCTTCGAAATACTGATAAGCAGCATTTATAGTAACACCCTTTAAGGCCTCTAAAGGTTCCACTCTTTCATCAGGTCCTATTTCTACACCATTTTTGGTTATCCTGTTTACCGCACACCAAACTGTATGAAGCATATCCGGTGAAACTACCGGAGCATCCTGATGAAGGGTATAAATTACTCCCTTTTCAATGCTTTTCCTAAGAGGACTTATTTTAAAGGCTCTTTCTTTTCCAAGGTTTTTAATGTGTATATCTCCCCAATAATAGGTATGCGCCACAAAATATGAAGGAATCATATGTAACTTTTTCATTTCATCCAGCTGATCATATCTGAGAGTTTGAGCATGTATCATCACAGGACGAATATTTTCTTTGCTTTGAGTTTTATTTAAAGTCTTCTTAAAAGAGCTAATGAGTTGATCTGCAGCTGCATCTCCATTACAGTGAGTAAGAAGCTGTATATTTTCATTTATGGCAGTTTCAACAAATCCTTCTACTTCTTCATCTTTATATATAGGATAACCTCTATATCCATCCTCTGCATCTTCATAAGGCTTGCTCATCCATGCAGTTCTTCCCTGAGGAGAGCCATCTAAAAATATTTTATATCCTCCTATTTTAAACCTGTTCACGTAGTTTTTAAGATATTTTCTGCTGTCTTCCATGATAGCTTTACTGTTCTTTAAATCCACATATCCTACCACATCTATTTTAAGCAGTTTTTTTTCAGAAACAGCCTTTAAAATAGCAGCTTCATTTTCCCTAACTAATCCATCCTGAGCTGTTGTAATCCCATATTGAAAATATATATTCTGAGCTTCCTCCATGAGTCCGCACATTTTTTCCAAGGAAGGCTTCAACACCTTTCCTGTTTTTTGAATAAAAGCATTTTCTTCTAAATATCCGTTAGGCTCATCAGTTCCGGCTATCCTGCCTATCAATCCTCCTTCAGGATTTGCAGTAGAAGAAGTTATTCCCACTTCCTTTAAAGCTGCTGAGTTCATTACCCCCATATGACCTGAAGCATGAGCTATCATAACAGGATTATCCTCAGATACCATATCTAGCACCTCTTTCGTAGGATGCTCTTTTTCCTCTAAAAAGTTATGGTCATATCCAAAACCTATTATCCATTCTCCTTTTTTCAGTGCTTTATCTTCTTTAAATGCTCTTAGTTTATTTACTATATCCTTAAAGTTCTTAGTATCATGTAAAGCTACAATTCCTAAAGTGTTGGCCAAAGAGGTTATGTGGCTGTGAGAATCTATAAAAGCAGGCATTAAGGTTTTCCCCTGAAGGTCAATGATTTCAGTATTTTCATTTTTGTATGTAAATACTTCATCTCTTTTCCCCACTTTTTCAATAATTCCATCCTTAACTAAAACCGCTTCTGCATAATTCTCCTTCTCCATAGTTATTATATCTCCGTTGTAGTACAGTGTTTCCTTCATTTAATTTCCTCCTATGAAAAAAATTATTTCATCCCCTTAAAATCACCTTTGAAATCAATTCTTCTTTTAGATTTAAATTAGCTTATGAATGAGAAAAATAATAAATAACGAAGGTTTATACATAGCTTATGATATAATCACATTTTTTATCCTATAGCTATAATTCAAAGACACTTCTATATTCTTATGGTTTAATTATATACTATTCTATTACTTATAGTAATTTTGCCATATAAAATTCATCTGTT
>NZ_CCXI01000106.1 GCF_000820705.1 Clostridium polynesiense
TTTTTAACTAACTAAGTACGTTACTTTAGTAGTAATTAAATTAACTACCAACTTTTTTAATTTTTTTACCTTACCTTAAGTACGTACTTAAATTTAACTTAAACGAAAACGAACCTTACCTTTACTTAATTTACTTTTACTTTAGGTTTTAAGGTTTTTAAATTTAATTAACTTAACTTTACTTTACTTTAACTTTTAACTTTAAGTTAAAGTTTTTAAGTTTTCCGACCTAATTAAAATTAAACTTACTACTCTTTACGTTTAACTTAAACTTAAACCAAAAACTAAAACCTACGTAAGTGTTTTTTTATTATATATATTAATTTTATATTACTTTTAATATGCTGTAAATCCGGCATCGGCAGTTATAGATGCTCCATTTAACAAGCTGGAATCCTTAGATGCCAGGAAAAGAGCAACATTTGCTATTTCTTCAGAGGATCCGCTTCTTGGGCTTGCTGCTACACCTGTAAGTACTCTCTTCATTCCCATTTCGTTGAAGGATTTGTTTTGGGTAATTTCTGTATCTACTCCGCCGGGGCAAATTACGTTGCATCTGATATTTTTATCTGCATACATAAACCCTATATTTTTTGTTAAGCCTACCAAAGCATGCTTAGACGCTGTATAGGCAGCACCTGCCCTGGCACCGTACAGTCCTCCTATGGAGGCTACATTTATTATATTCCCTTCTCCCTGATTAATCATTATAGGAATTGCTTTTCTGCAGGCATAAAAAGGCCCGTTTAAATTTATTGACATAACATATTCCCAAAGCTCATCGGTTACTTCTGCAGCGGGGGTAAAATCATCTAAAACTCCTGCATTATTTACTAAAATATCTATCCTGCCGAACTTTTCCACTGCGGTTTTTATCATATTTTCTGCATCTTCCTTTTTAGATACATCTCCCTGGAAGGCTATTATAGTGCCTGGGTACTCTTCAGCTAGTGAAACAAGCTCCTCAAGCCTTTCCTTTCTTCTTGCCACAACCACTACCTTGGCGCCTTCTTTAGCAAATAAAAGAGATATTTCTCTTCCCATACCTGAGCTGGCTCCTGTAACTACTGCAACCTTATTTTCCAATTTCATAATTACTCCCCCTTAATTAATACCTTTATTTGCTCAAATTAACATTTGTTTGTTATAATTTTATCAATATTTTCATCAATAGTCAATTTATAAATACTATTTTATCTAGATAGAATATATAAAAAATAGTTTTTATTATATTTCATTATAAAATTAAGTTATTTTATTAACAATTTATTTTCAATGTATCCGTTAAATGCAAAAACAATAAATTTAATGGAAAAATTTATTGCCCTATATAAATTGGTGCTGCAGTAAAAAGAAAAAAATTATAGAATCGATTTAAAATCGCCCTATAATTTATATTTAAATTCCAATAATTATTTAAAGACTATCCTGGTTCTAACCTAATTTTTTATCTGCTTCATACTCTTCCTTGAGGATAGAGTAGCACAGGTCATCCAAAATTCTTCCGTCAAATATTCTGGTTGCCTCTCTAAGGGTGCCTTCATACTTAAATCCACATTTTTCAATTACCCTTTTGGATTTATCATTAAAAGGATAATGATATACAGAAATTATATTAAGGTTCATTTCTTCAAAGCCGTGTTTAATTACTGCCGATGCCGCTTCCGTCATTAATCCCTTTCCCCAGTAGTCCTCTGAAAGTACATACCCAAGCATCTTGCCGTTAATTCTTATCCTCTTTCTATCTTCATGTAATCCTATCGAGCCGATAACCTTGTTATTTTCTTTATATTCTATAGCCCAAACCTCATCTTCTATGAACATTTTTATTATATTCCGGGAAAACTCCTTATCCTTATGGGGTTCCCATCCGGCATTTGGTCCTACATTAGGATTCTTAGCGTATTCATATAAATCATCTGCATCTTGCATGGACCAGAGTCTTAATAATAATCTTTCAGTTTCAAGAGTTTTCATTTCTACCTCCCTGATATGGACTTTTATAGCAATATATAATTCGTTATAAAAAAGGCCAAACTTCTTTCAAATATTATACATTACATGTAAATGTATGTAAATTAATATTAATATTATGCTTTTAAGGAAAAATAAAAGACCTGAAAAAGCTAAATAACCTTTCAGATCCCTGAATAATGAATACATTTATTTTCTGTTTGTAACCTCAATCTGAAGTCCTTCCATTACATCCAGTGCTTTTTCGTGAAGCTCTTCATCAGCGCTGGCTGTGCAGGAAGCATCTAATACAATATCAGCTTCAGGCAGAGCGGTTTTAGCTATAACTGCATTGGATATAACACAAATATTGGACACTACTCCAACAATTTCAATGAAGTCATAATCTTTATCTCTTAAATAATCTGCCAGTTTAAGTGAACCAAAAGCGGATTTTTCAAACCCCAAATCCTCCTCAGAATAAAGCTCAGCCACTTTTCCATACAGGCTCCATCCGTCTTCACCTTTTACGCAGTGTTCCACCGGAAGCTTTTTTCCTTCTTTGGTATTTAAATACTCATGACCGTGAGTATCAAAGGTAAATATCACATCATCATTTCTGTCTTTATAATCTTTTATTTTTTGGTATATTGAATCTTCTAATTCCACAGCTTTAGCAAATCCAAGGCTTCCGCTTACAAAATCCTTTTGATAATCAACTACTATAAGTAACTTTTTCATGGCAACCTCTCATTTCTAATGTAATGTTATGACTATTTATATGATTTATTTGAATTAATTATATACTTACAGAAGTGTATTTTCAATATATTTAAGGGTATAAGGCCTTGTATTTCAACCCTTTAACAGTAAATTAACAGTTTTAAAATATTATCTCTTTTTCCATATATCATCGATAACATCTTTACCGTCCAATATGTACTTAATGGATTTACCTAAATATAAATGCTCCATAATCTTTCCTATAAATCCAGATAAGTCTACTTCTTTAAACCATCCGCTTTCCTTTACTTTATCCGGTATATAAGCTAAATTTGTAGAGTATAATTTATCTATTATGCCTTTTTTATTAAACTCATTAAATTTTTCTATTCCATCAGTAAATAAGGCAAAGGTGGTGGCAATTATTATCTTGTTAGCTTTTCTCTTTTTAAGCTCTAAAGCTATGTCAAACACTGATTCACCTGAGGATATCATATCATCTATTATTAAAATATTCTTCCCTTCAATCTCTCTTCCCATATATTCATGCTGAACTATTGGGTTCCTTCCGCTTATTACAATAGAATAATCCCTTCGTTTATAAAAAAGACCAATATCAAGACCAAGGACTCCGGAATAATAAATGGCTCTGTCCATAGCACCGGTATCAGGGCTTATTACAAGCATATTTGATTTATCAGCAAGCAGCTCCCTGTTGTCCTTAACCATGGCTCTAACTATCTCATAAGTAGGATATAAATTATCAAAGGATATTAAGGGCACAGCATTCTGCACATTAGGATCATGAGCATCGAAGGTTATAATACTGCTTACTCCCATCCTCTCAAGTTCCTGAAGAGCTATAGCGCAATCCAGTGATTCTCTGCCTTTTCTTCTATGCTGCCTTCCGGCATACAAAAGAGGCATTATAACTGTAACCTTCCTGGCCTTACCGCTTATAGCTGATAAACTCTCTTAACATCCTGGAAATGATCATCGGGACTTTTATGATTTACCATACCATACATACTATATGTACAACCATAATTACCTACATCGCAGATTATAAATACTTCTTTTCCCCTTACCGATTCTTTTAATACTACCTTTCCGTCTCCATTTGCAAACCTTATCTCTTCAATGGGTATAATAAAGGAATCAATATCAGCACCGGGCTGCAGCTCTCTGGTAATTCTAACTAAATAATCATCTATTTTATGCCCCAGCTCTCTGCTGCTTTCCAAAACTATCAGACCTAAAGGAGCATTGATAAAATGATTGATAAATTTTGAATCATCATATCTCTTCATGTGTAAGCACCCTCTCTTAACATAGGACAATTATTTTTATTTATTATACCATATTTAACCATGTATTATGTAAAACATAAATTAATAAAAATTTAAAAATCAAAACACTTTGTGTTATTAATTGTAATTAATGTTAATATTTATTATAATTATATTACTTTTTGAAGTGGTATTTTAAGTAATTTAGATACTTTTTAAAATATAAGGAGGCATATATATTGTGACCTTTAATTATGTATTAGAACAGGAAATCGTAAAAAACCAAAGAAAAAATCCAAACATCAGCTATCGTGAGGCGGTCAGAGCCGTTATTTTTAAAGGCAGCTCTATATTTATGATACGTACCAATAAAGGTGATTATAAGTTTCCCGGTGGAGGGATAAATAAAGATGAAACTCATGCAATGGCTTTAAAGAGAGAGGTGGAAGAAGAGACCGGGTATCTCATTAACAGTATCAATGACCTCCTTGGGAAGGTTACTGAAATAAAACCAGATGATTATCAAGCGGATTTTATTTTTAAAATGGAATCTTATTTTTACCTATGTGATATATCAAATGATAAAACTCTTCAAAATTTAGATTCTTATGAAGCGGATTTAGATTTTACACCGGTATGGATTTCATTAGATGAAGTAATCTATTTAAATGAAAAAATTATTAATCAAGGGAGTAAAGATGAAAACAGCTGGGTTCATAGAGAAACCTTTGTTCTAAAATATTTAAAGGAAAAGTATAAGTCCAAATAAACACCAAGAAAATTTATCTAAAAACTATATAATTTTTATTAAATTAATGTATAGTAAATAACCTCTGAAACATGATTATACAATATAGTAAAACCATACTTTCAGAGGTTAATCAAATATCTACAGCTTTTTAAAATTAAGAGATTTTGAATTATCCGTTCTCAATTTTACATTCT
>NZ_CCXI01000107.1 GCF_000820705.1 Clostridium polynesiense
GAGCACCGGCCACTACAGTTTCTGTCTTGGTGCCGGAAATCATCTCTCCCCAGCCTTCTATGCCTTCATCTGTGCTTATCTTTATAAATATCCATCTCGGTTTTACTTTATAAACCTTAATTCCTGTTATCTTCATTTATATTACCTCCAAACTATAGAGCGCTATTTTATAATTCTAAACACTCTTTTAGGATTTTCCTTTAGTATATGATTAAAATCTGAGTCCTTTAATATCTTTACAAACTCATCCTTAAAGTCTCTTAAAATATATCTGAATCCCGGTTCACCTCCGTAAGCAGGAAGGTAGGATTTTTTACCCATATCTCCGGAAATAAAAATTTTATCTCTATAACCCTTTTCTATTAAATATTTGATAGTATGAATGGTTTCAATATCCTTCTGCATATCTCTTCCTACATGATCTATGGATATGTTAACTCCCATTTTACACATATCTTCTAAATAATATTTGTCTCTTGGAATATCTACATGACCTATAATTATTCTATCAGGATTTACTCCATTTTTTATCAGTAGTTCAGCCTGCTCCCTTCCCATAGTCCCCTTATCACAGTGGGTGTTCATGGGAAGTCCTGAATCAATTTGAACCCTGCTCATTACGTTAATTAGCTTTTCCTCAATAGGAACTATTTTATTTAAGCTGGTTCCTACCTTTAGCACACCGGGAAGTATTAAAGAGTCATCCATTCCCTCCTGAATTTCCTTCATAACAAAATTGTATATTTCTATGTTAGTCTTTTCATATACCCAATAAGGAAGAAATTCCTCCTTATGAAAGCCTGTACAATATATTATATTTACTCCTGTTTCCTGAGATATCTTTTTATATGCCAATACATTTCTTCCGTAGTTAATAGGAGTCATCTCTACTATTGTACTTCCTCCATTTTTTTTGAAAGCTTCCACCTCTTTAGTGCTTTTTTCAATATCATCTAAGGTATAAGCTAAATACTTTTTATCCTCTTTATCCGGCTTAACTATAATGTGTTCATGACTATAGGTAATGCCCAAATTTTCTTCATTAATAATTCCATTAACAGTATTAATCATAAAGAACCTTCCTTACGGTAAATTTAAAATTAAAGAGAGTAAAAATATACTCTCTTTAATTACTTAATTAAAATATAGAAGATATTTTCCAGAGTATCCAGCTCAGTAAATGTGTACCTGCATCTTCTGTAGAAATTAAGGATAATCCTTCAGGAAGTGTAAATCCTCCTGCCAATGCCAGCTGAGTATGAATATCTGCCATACTTGTAGCAATTAAAAGCATCATTATAGTTATTATCACTGTGGTTATATAACCTCTTACTATATTGCCTTTTGAAAATGCTACAGGCCATGCTGCAAGCCACATTGCCTGGTATGCCAGGTCAGGAAGAGGAAGTAATCTGTTGCCAGGTAATATTGCAGCTATTAATATTGTAGTTGGAACCATTAATATACCAACGGAAATAGCTGCAGGATTTGCTACTGTTAAAGCAGCATCTATACCTATTGTAAAGTTAGATCCTGAGAACTTGGTGTTAAGCATATCTCTGATACCATCAGCAAAAGGAACAAGCCCTTCCATTAATATCTGCATCATCTTAGGTATTATGAGCATTGCCGCGGAAGTACTCATAGCCACAGTTAAAACCTGAGCCATACTTTGGCGTCCTAACAAAGCCACTATAGCACCAAAGACAAAGCCCATTATCATTGGTTCTCCTACAATTCCAAACTTTTCTTGTATGTATTCAGGATCTGCCTTTAAATTTCTAAATCCCGGTATTTTATCATATATTTTTTCCATTATCCAAGCAATAGGAGCCCAGTTTACTGAGTTTGAAGTTGGGAAGGAAACACCAGGTAATCCGAAATATTTTTCTGCTAAAGGTGCTGTCCAGTCTGCCAGTATAAAGGTTATAATAGCGGTTATAACTGCAGCGATTATTGCTAACACAGGACTCTTAGTAGCATACCATACTAATGCGGCAGAGAATATAAAGTGATTATAACTCCAGAAGTCCACCATAACGCATTTTGTCCATTTTAATGTCAGCATTAAAATGTTTACACCCAGTACCACAAGTACTACCACAGCTGCCATAGGGAAAGACCATGTAGCTGCAGCTCTTGCAGGCCAGCCCACATCCATAATATCTGTCCTTAAATTTAATACCTTAACCATCTGCTGAATAGCAGGTCCTACCGTGCTTATGAAAAAGTTTACAGTAATGTTAACACCGGCAAATCCTATACCAACTAGTAACGCTGACCGGATTACTGTGCTTAATTTTTGCCTAAAAATAATTCCTATAACTAAAATAATAATTGGCATCATTACTGTTGGTCCTAGTGATGCGATGTAATTTAAAGCATCTAATACAACTTGCATTTTTTCTCCTCCTTAAATCTTTATTTAATTATGTCTAATATAGCTTTAATGGTTTCTTTTTCTCCCACCCCCGTAATGAAGCTTGTCCCTCTTATTACTGGAACACCTCCGGTATTTTTATCATTTAAGGCTCCTGTAGGTACTATAACATCAGGCTGAAAGGTCTTTATCATACCTGGAACCTCACTGAATTTGCATTGTCCAATCTTTACATCCAGATTTTCTTCTTTAAATGCCTTTTTTAATTTGTTGATGGCTAAGGAACTTGTAATCATAGAAGTTCCGCAGCAAACTAATACTTTCTTCATAATAATCCTCCTTAATTTTATTTATTTTCAGCTGATTTAAATAAATCAACTATTTCCTTAGATGATTGGGCCTTGATAACATCATTCATAAAATCTTCATCAGTGAATAAACCTACCAGTTTCTCAAGTACCTCTACCTGCTTTTCCCTTTCATTAAGGGCTATCATAAAAATAGTATTTACCAATACCTTTTCTTCAGGGGAATCCATCCTTTGAAAGCTTATAGGTTCCTTTAATACACCTATAGCTATAGCAGATTTTATAACGTGCTCCCCTTCTGTATGAGGTATTGCCACATTATATTTTGCTCCAAGCTGTATACCTGTGGGAAAGTTATTTTCTCTTTCAATAATCCCCTGTAAAAATGACTCTTTCACATATTTATTTTCATAGAGCTTTTTATACAAAAACCTGATTGCCTCAAGATTATCCTGAGCCTTTAAATCTATTTCAACTAATTCTTCCTTTATTAAATCTGATAGTATCATTTTTACCTCCTTGAATTTTCATAGGCTTTTTTCCAGTAGTTTTATGTTATTTATCAGTGTTGTAAAATCTCCTTTTTGTGCTTCTTCTTTGTTCATAATCCCTGAGCCAATGCCTAGGTAGTCAGATCCGTTTTTGAAAAACTCCTCAGCATTTTTTTCATTTACTCCTCCTACTGCCATGAGCTTTAAGTCCTTTAA
>NZ_CCXI01000108.1 GCF_000820705.1 Clostridium polynesiense
CATTTTTTTCATTTACTCCTCCTACTGCCATGAGCTTTAAGTCCTTTAACGGCGCTTTCACACCTTTAAAAAACTTTGGTGTAACAATATCTGCAGGGAAAACCTTGATTATATCTGCGCCTTTTTCATAGCTTGTATATATTTCAGTGGGACTGTACGCACCGGGAACGCTTATAACGTTATGGGCTTTACATATATCTATCATTTTGTCAGTGAACATCACAGGGGACAAAGCAAATTTAACTCCTATGTTAATCACATCTCTTAAGTCTTCTTCTTTAAGTACCGTTCCTGCCCCAACCACCATTTCTTCTCCAAATTCTTCTATAATCTTATTTATTATAGCCTTGCTGTCTTCCTGTCCCAAAGGTATTTCCACGGAGTTTATTTTACTTTTACTGAGAATATTTACTATATCCCTAGTCTGCTTATAATTAAAACCTCTTAAGATAACAGTTATCTTAGGGAATAAATTTAAATCCATTTGATTTTCCTCCTTTGGCTCTTTATGTTCCTTGCTTATTTATAAAGCATAATTCATGCCAAATCATTGGTACTTTTTGTGTTCTAAAATTTTTTTTAAAAAATCTTCGGTATTTACTGCATTTCTAAGAGCCATAAGTGCACTTTTGTCAGTGATTATGTTGTATATATCATTAAAATACTTTTTAGAATCTTCATTTAATGCAAATAAGAACACTAAATCCGCTGACTGCTTATTTTCCCATTCCATAGGACTATTCATTTTTGCAATGGCTATAGCAGGCTTTCTAACATACTGAGGGTCACCATGAGGAAGTGCAATTTCTCCTTCCATAAGGGTTGATCCTTCCATTTCCCTTTTATATACAGATAATAGATAATTCTCATCTACATACCCCTTCTTTAGTAAAAGGTTTGAAAGCTTCTCTAATAAATCTCCTTTGTTGCTTAATTGAGAATCGAATAAAATTAAATCACTGTTTATGATTTCTTCTAAAGCTCCTCTTTCCTCATTATTTTTCATTAATATTCTTTTTAAGCTTTTTAAGCCATCTTCTTTAACTATATGTGCCAAGGGAAGAAACGGTACATTTTGTATTTTGGGATTAATTGTGCCAATAACGGATAAAATATTATACTTTTTCTGAATTTCATGTATGGTTTCTTCAATATTTTCCTGTTTTATCATAGACACCGGTATCACTTCAATGTTTTTATTGATTTCACGTAAAAGGTCTTCAACATATTTTTTTGCTGTTAATGCTGCACCTTCTCCTGTTATGCATATAGTTACCACAGCCCCTGGAAGCTTCTTACTTTCCTCAGATATATCTATTCCAGAATATGCACCGTATTTATACAGATACTCATATATATCATCAACACTACACTCCGGAAGCATGGCTTTTCTCACCGCTTCTATTACCATCACAGTGTCTACCCTTCCTAAGGTTCTTACCTTAATACCTGCTTCCTTAGTTATCTTTTCTCCAAAGCTCAGTAAAGACCCCATATCCGCTAATATAAGTATTCCTTTGCCTTCATCTATATGAACAGCTGTGTCAAGAACTCTTTTATAAACCTCCATGGGATTTTCCTCCAAGGACATTTCAATTCCTACTGCATGGTTCACCCCCATGAGCCTATTAGCAACTTCAGCCATGGCACAAGCGATATGCCCGTGGCTTAGCACAATTATTCCTATTTTTGCTTTTTCAGAATTCTTATTTTTAGAAAAGTTTTTAAGATACATAGCAATAAAGGCAATCTCCTCTTTAGGAAGGGTTATATTTATATGTTTATTAATTTGTTCAGCCATTATTTCTGCTGTTTCATATTCGTAAGGCATTTCAATTATTACCTTGCTTGTCTGTGGATTTATAATGTCCTTACCGGCTTTTATCCTTTCATAAGCAGCGCTTAAGTGTATTGCTAATGAGAAGTAAAAGTTATCTTGGAGGGATCCTATCCTTTGCTTAGCTGTTTCAACAGCAACCTCTGCAGCATAAGCCACTTCTTCTCCAACTATTTCCTTAAGCTCTTCTTTTGAAGCAGCAGGTACAGTTTTTATATTTTGAGCAAATTTCTTAAGCTCTATATCCACCTGCTTTCCTACTACTTCATCTATTTCTTTTTTATTAAGGCCTTCTTCTTCAAGATTTCTATATTTTTCTTCAATAAATTGATATATCTTCTCAGGAAGCACATACCTGTCTTCCTTTGAATGGGAAATCCCTTTGTTATCAGGACTTGCTATTAAGCTGTAATCAATATACTCCTGTATTTTTGAAAATTTATTATTATATTTGGAATAATTTATACTTACGTTCTTTGGTAGTTCATTTAAAGTAATATGTATATTTTCCTTTTCCTCGCTCATATAGCTTAAAAACCCTCTGGCACAGGCAACCTGTATATCACTTCTCAGCTGTCCGACATTGCCAGGACAATCGTACAGCATCAAGGCTGCAACACAGTCTGTATCTATAACCAGAGTCCTTCCTATCCTAAAGCTCTCCTGCAGGAAAAAATCTTTAATTATATCATATCTTTCTGAATATGGCCTTTCCTTTAATGATGGGAGTTCTATTACCATGGGAACCCTTCTCCTGAAGGTTAAAAGAAGAGAGGATTCAGGATTTTCAGTGGTGGCGGCAATAAGCATAAAGTTTACACTTCTAGTATTTTCAGACTCTCCCATACGTCTAAATTGACCCTTATCAAGAAGAAGAAATAATATTTCCTGACCCTCACTGGGAAGCCTGTGAACTTCATCTAAAAATAGAATTCCACCATCAGCCTTTTCTACTAATCCCTGTTTAGCACTGTCAGCTCCGGTAAAGGCTCCCTTAACATATCCAAAAAGCTGTGAAAGGAGAAGCTGAGGATTGTCCGAATAATCAGCACAGTTAAACACTATAAAAGGAGCATCCTTAGGAAGCTTTCCGGAATTTACTGCAAAAGAATACATAGCCTCTGCCATTTGGCTTTTCCCTACCCCTGAAGGCCCAAGGATAAGGGTATGCAGTCCAAAAGGAGGATATAATACCGCAGCCTTTGCCTGACTGATTTGAGTTTTTAAGCTGTTTCTGCTTCCTATGAGCTTATGAAAGCCCCTCTCCTCTTCATAATGAAGGTTATCTTTATTTAGACTGCCTTCATCTTTCTTAGAAAAGTTATTTTCTCTTCTCTCTTTTTCACCTTTAACCTCAGAAATTTTTACTTTATTTGTTATATCCGGATTACCCGGTAACAGCTCTTTTTTTAATTCCGCGGCTAACCTTCTTGACAGCTTAAATCCTCTATCATTTAACAGCTTGGTGAATTGCCTTTCAGATATATTATCATCCTTCTTTAATATCTCTTCAGCTTCACGCTTTAAAATATCTCTTCCTCTTTCCCTGGAATCAGGTATTTGATTTTTCTTTCTCAGTTGTGTTATTTTATCCCTTCTTACCGATAAAATTTCAGATATTTCCTCATCAGTCATTGGATTTTTTTTATCTTCACTTTTTATTAAATCTAAAAGTTCCTTTAAGCTCACTTCAGTCATAACTATCCCCCTTATTTATATAAAATTAACTGAATTAGATCTTTAGCTTCTATCACCTCCATAACTAATTATTATAATTTAATTTAATTATATTATAATTTAGATTATTTTTCTTTTTAATATAATCCTGTCTATTTTTCTGTTTATCTGTAGTTATAAATTAAATAAATAATTAATTACAGTATCTTGACTTTTTTCTGATGCAATGCTATCATTCATGTTATTAAATGCAGAGATTAATAATCAACTATATAAAGTTAATGCTATGATTGGGAATAGTAGAATTTTAAAAATCATAAGAGAGTGAGGCTCACCGGCTGCAAGGCCTCTTGATTTAAATATTTGAACCCGCCCATGAGTGCCAATGATGAATTGGCCGGTTTTACCCGTTAAAGAAATTAAAGAGGATAGGTCTTTATTTTTTATGGACTTATCAATTAAGGTGGTACCACGTAAAAGCTTTCGTCCTTAGGATGAGGGCTTTTTTTTGTTTAAAGGAGGTATTTAATTGCATTGCAGAGGAAAAAAACTCATAGTAGTAAAAATAGGAACAAGTTCTTTAACAAATACTCTGGGAGAACTTCAGAGAGAAAAGATTCAAAGCCTGATAGAAAAAATTCATAAAGTAAAAAAAGAAGGACACAGTGTGGTTATAGTCACCTCCGGTTCTATAGCTGCTGGCTTCAGGCGTTTAGGCTACAACCAAAGGCCTAAAACTATTCCTGCGAAACAGGCTGCAGCCTCTGTGGGACAGGGACTTCTCATGGAGGAATATACAAAACAGCTTTGGAAATATAATTATATAGCAGCTCAGATTCTCTTAACCAGAGGGGATTTCTCTGATAAAAGGCGGTATAAAAACGCAGCAAATTCACTGGAAATACTGCTTAAAAAGGGTGCCATTCCTATTATTAACGAAAATGATACCACTTCTATTGAAGAACTTAAATTTGGAGATAATGATACCCTCTCTGCTAACGTTGCAGGGATGATTCACGCTGATTTATTAGTGATTTTAACTGATATAGACGGTGTTTACACCTCAGATCCCAGGAAAAATCCTTCTGCTGAAAGAATAGAAAAAATTGAAGTTATAACTCCGGAACTGGAGGCATTGGCTGGCTCTGAAGGAACCAGCGTAGGCACAGGAGGTATGCGTTCTAAAATATCCGCAGCTAAAATAGCTGTTATGGCAGGAGTACCTGTAGTAATATCCTCTGCAGAAAAGGAGGATATTTTATATAAATGCCTTCAGGGTGAAGCAGAGGGCACTTATTTCACTGCATGTAAAAGAAATTTAAATACTAATCTTCAATGGATGGCTTTTTATTCTAAATGTAAAGGAAAGCTTTATGTTGATGAAGGAGCAGCGGAGGCTTTGGAAAATAAGGGTAAAAGCCTTCTTCCCAGCGGAATAGTAAAGATTCAAGGAGATTTTAATGCAGGTGATGTGGTGGAGGTTTTCATAAGAAAAAATGGAAGCTTAACTGAAGCCTCTACAAATAAAAAGAAAGCTTATTTAGGTAAAGGAATTGTTAACTACAGCAGCGAAGAGCTCCAAAGGCTTAAAGGATGCTCCTCGGAAGATATTTATCAAATAGCAGGAATAACAAAAACCGAAGCCATTCACAGGGATAATTGGCTTGGAAATATCAAAGTAGAAAAAAGGAGAATGCTAAATGAATGAGTTGATGGATAAAGCAGTTAAAGCAAAAAATGCATCAAAAAAACTTTCCCTTTTATCAAATGAACAAAAAAACAATGCGCTTTCAGCTATATCACAGGGATTAAAGGAAAGTATTAATGATATTTTATACTCTAATAAAATTGATATAGAAATGGGGAGAGCTTCTGGACTTTCAGAGGCGATGATAGATCGGCTGGCACTTACAAAACAGCGTATTTTGGATATTGCTTCCGCTGTAGAACAGATAGCAGACCTTACGGATCCTGTTGGAGAAGTTATTGAAAGCTTTGAAAGACCTAATGGATTGATTATAGAAAAGGTAAGAGTGCCTTTAGGGGTAATAGGAATAATATATGAAGCCCGCCCTAATGTAACTGTAGACTGCTGTGCCCTGGCTATAAAAACCGGAAATGCTGTTATTCTTAGAGGAAGCTCCAGCGCTCTTAATTCCAATAAAGCATTAATAAAAGTAATTAAGTCAGCCCTTAGAAATACAGATATCCCCGAAGATTCAGTACAGCTCATAGAGGCTGAAGACAAAGCAGTTGTAACCTCTATGCTTAAGCTTAATAAATATCTGGATGTTATAATTCCAAGAGGAGGAGTATCTCTTATCCGCCATGCAATTGAAAACTCCACCGTTCCTGTAATTGAAACCGGTGTGGGGAACTGCCATATATATATAGATGAAGAGGCTTCCCTTCCTATGGCTGTAGATATTGCAGTGAATGCAAAAACCCATCGTCCTTCAGTATGCAATGCTGCAGAGACATTATTAGTCCAAAAAGATTGGGCAGAAAAACATCTTTCCAAATTAGCTGATGCTTTAACTAAATCCGGAGTGGAACTTCGAGGCTGTCCTCAAAGTTTAGCTCTTTATCCTTCCATGAAAAAAGCCCAAGAGGAGGATTGGGAAAGGGAATATTTAGACTTGATAATGGCTGTTAAAATAGTTAAAGATGTTCACGAAGCCATTTCACATATTGATAAATATGGAAGCAGACATACAGAAGCTATTATTACCGAGGATAAGGAAAATGCTGAATTGTTTATGCAGATTGTAGATGCAGCTGCAGTGAATCATAACGCCTCCACCCGTTTTACAGATGGTTTTCAGTATGGCTTCGGAGCTGAAATAGGAATAAGTACTCAAAAGCTTCATGCTCGCGGACCTATGGGCCTTAAAGAGTTAACCTCATATAAATATTTAGTTCATGGCAACGGACAAATAAGAAATTAAAAATTGTGCCAGGCATCTGACAATGTCACTTGTCAGGTGCCTGGCACCTTGATTTTATGGTCTCATACCGCTTCCGCCCTGAAGTGAAATAGTTTCTCCTGTGATATAATCTGCATCTTCTGAAGCTAAAAATACGCAGGTTCTTCCAATATCCGTTTCTGCATTTCCATATCTTCTCATAGGTATATCCTTAATAGTTTGAGCGTATAACTCGGGGTACGCCTCGCTCCAAGCCTTAAGGGTTTCAGTAAAAGCAAGGGGACAAACTACATTTACATTTATTCCAAACTCTCCCCATTCTCTTGCAGCAACCCTGGATAATCCCCTTATCCCCTCTTTAGCCGCTGCATAGGAGGACTGCCCCAGACGCCCAGCTATTCCCGCGCCGGAAGCAAAATTTATAACCTTCCCCTTTACTTCCTTTAAATAAGGAAAGCACTCTCTCATATAAAAAAATGTAGCGTATAGACCTGAATATATAGCTAAATCAAAATCCTCTACAGTGTGGTCTACAAGCATCACTCCTGATTTGGATACCTGCGCATTGTTTATAAGTACATCCAGCTTTCCAAATCTCGCTATAACTTTGCTGACTACATTTTTTACCTCTTCTTCCTTACCTCCATCAGCAGGTACTGCAAGAACATTAATTCCATAATCCTTTTCTAAATTGTACTTTGCATTTTCCAGTGTTTTTTCTGTCCTGCCGGTAATAGCCAAATCTGCTCCTTCCTTTGCAAATGCCACAGCTACACCGTAACCTATGCCTTTCCCTCCACCGGTAATAAGCACTACTTTTCCATTGAATTTTCCCATTATAATCCCTCCAATATAATTTTAGTTAATTTTTTAACATTTATTCTGAAATAAAAAAAGCTTAATTATATATTTTCTTTTAAATCATTGGTTTTAATGTAAATATAATTAATATTTACTATTATTTTCAAAACAATTATTGTTAAAATTATATCATTTATACAAAGATTTGGCAATATAAAGCATACTGATAAGTCAAAAACTAAGGATTAGTAAAACCCTTAGTTTTTAATTATCTTATATTAAGTTAGCTTTCTTTCCAATAGCTTAATGAAATCTTCTGCTGCTATAGAGGCTGACACTCCCTTAAGGGTGCATATTCCTATGCTTCTTTTGGGTATCTCCTCTGAAGCATGAATTTCAAAAAGTTCTCCGGTTGTGAGGTAGTGCTTAGAGAACTCCCTGGTAACACAGGAAACTCCAAGATTAATCCTTGCAAATTCAAGAAGGAGATCATGAGAACCAAGTTCTATTTCCGGTGTTATCTTTACACCTCTTGACAGCAGAAACCTCTCCACATAATTTCTGGAATTTGAGGTTTTCTCCAAAAGAACTAAGGGAAGTTTAGAAATTTCCTCCAAGGTCAATATATTATTCTTTAATTGCTTAAATCTTTCCCCTGCTACAAAAACATCATGAATTTCCATGTATTCCTTTATATCTATAGTGTCGTCCTCTATGGGAAGATTTACAAAGGCAATATCAATTTTCCCTGCTTTTAAAAGAGAAACAGTTTCTCTGCTTGTTCTGTTAATAATCTGAAGCTTTATCTTTGGATGCTTCTTATTAAACATTTCAAGGTAAGGAATAAGAAGATACCTTGAAATAGTATCACCTACTCCTATTTTAAGTTCTCCCATCTCAAACTCCTTAATCTTTTGTATCTGCTTTTCCGCTGTATCAAGTAAAGAAAGTGCATTTTCAACGTATTCATAGAGCATTTCTCCTTCAGAGGTCAAGGCGACTTTTTTATTGCTTCGTATAAATAAAGGTATCTCAAGCTGATTCTCCAGGCTTTTCACAGCTTGACTAACAGCACTTTGAGTAATATAAAGCTCCGCAGCTGCTTTTGAAAAGTTCATTTCCTTGGCAGCATGATAAAAGATTTTATAATATTCCAGTTTAATATTCATATTAGCTCCTCTAATTATATATATTAAATTTATTAATTTTACTAATGCAAATAATAACATTATAATAATAGGGTAGCGATAAATCAACATATTAAGAATAAAATTTAATTTTAAGGAGAGCAGCCATGGAAAGATTAGTAGGAACTGTATCAAGAGGAATCAGGACACCCATTATACGTGAAGGGGATGACCTTAAAAAAATTGTAGTAGATTCTGTATTAAACGCTTCAAAAAGCTCAGGCTTTGAAATAAATGACAAAGACATCATAGCTGTTACAGAAGCTGTAGTTGCCAGAGCTCAGGGTAATTATGCCAGTATTGACGCTATTGCAGAAGATATTAATTCCAAATTCGGCGACGAAACCATAGGTGTAATCTTCCCTATTTTAAGCAGAAATAGATTTTCTGTCTGCCTTAAAGGAATTGCAAAAGGTGCTAAAAAAATAGTTTTAATGCTAAGCTATCCTTCTGACGAGGTAGGAAATCATTTAATAGACATAGATGACCTTGACGAAAAAGGAATCAATCCATGGACAGATATATTAACAGAAGAAAAATACAGAGAGCTTTTTGGTTACAGAAAGCACACCTTTACCGGAGTTGACTATATAGAATATTATAAAGAGCTTATTCAAGACGCTGGAGCAGAAGTAGAAATAATATTATCAAATAACAGCAAAACAATATTAGACTATACACAAAATGTCCTATGCTGCGATATTCATACAAGACAAAGAACTAAAAGAATACTGAAAGCAGCAGGAGCATCTAAGGTTTATACCTTAGATGAAATATTAACCTCCCCTGTAAAAAGCAGCGGTTATAATGAAAACTATGGACTTTTAGGCTCTAACAAAGCAACTGAGGAATCCGTTAAACTCTTCCCCAGAGATTGCCAAAGCTTTGTAGAAGATGTGCAAACTGCTGTTAAAAACCTTACAGGAAAAGATGTAGAGGTTATGGTATATGGAGACGGAGCCTTCAAGGATCCCGTAGGTAAGATTTGGGAACTTGCAGATCCTGTAGTTTCTCCAGGTTACACAAAAGGCTTGGAAGGCACACCTAACGAAGTTAAGTTAAAGTATCTAGCAGATAATAACTTTGCACATTTAAAGGGAGAAGAGCTTAAGAAGGCTATATCCGACTATATAATAAACAAGGAGGAAGACCTTGTGGGAAGCATGGTATCCCAAGGTACAACTCCAAGAAGATTAACGGATCTTATAGGTTCCTTATGCGACTTGACCTCAGGCAGCGGAGATAAAGGAACACCGGTAGTATTCATTCAAGGATATTTCGATAATTACACAAAATAAAAAGTCAGCAGGCTGATGTACAAGAAGTATACACTTCAGTACATCAGCTTTTTTATAACATAGATTCTTTATTAAAAATTAAAGACAGTGTTTTCATTTTAAAAATTTATCATAAAACACTGTTGACATTAACCTTACGTAAAGGTTTATTATTAATCTATCAGGAGGTGATTATATGGAATATACAGTGCAGCAGCTTGGAAATTTGGCAGGTATAAGCACAAGAACTTTAAGATACTACCATGAAATAGGGATTCTTAAGCCGGCAAGAATCAACAGCTCAGGATATAGAATCTATGGAGAAAAGGAAGTAGATAAGCTTCAGCAGATTTTATTTTACAGAGAGCTTGGAGTAGGTCTTGAAGATATTAAAAAAATTGTGGATTCACCTGATTTTAATGCTTTAGCTGCCCTTAAAGAACACCAATATAAGCTTCTTGATAAAAGAAAACAGTTAGACTTATTAATTGAAAATGTGAATAAGACCATTGCATTGTCAGAAGGGAGAATTAAAATGTCCAATAAAGAAAAATTTCAGGGCTTTAAAGATAAACTCATAAAGGAAAATGAAGATAAATACGGAGAAGAAATAAGAGAAAAATATGGAGAGAAAACTATTTCTCAGTCCAATAAAAGGTTTAAAAACCTTACAGAAGAACAATACAATAAAATGGAAGCCATAAACGAAGAATTATTTAAAATCTTAAAAGAGGCATACACTACAGGTAATCCTGAAGGAACCCTTGCTCAAAAAGCAGCAGATCTTCACCGTCAGTGGCTAAGCTTTACCTGGCCCTCTTATTCAAAAGAAGCTCATGCAGGCCTTGCTCAAATGTATGTGGATGATCCAAGGTTCACTGCCTACTATGATAAGGAGCAGCCCGGATTAGCAAAGTTTTTGAGAGATGCTGTTTTTGTATATACTAAAAAATAGCCAGTATCTAAAAAATAATTTAAAATAAAAAATGTATCATTTAGAAGAGAATTTATTTGCTCACTTCTGTAAATTATAAGAAAAGAAATAGGGCTTCTTAGGGGAGCCCTATTTTTTAATTAACACTTAAAATCATACCAATTTATAGAATTAACCTCTCTGCTTTTCCAATACCTTCTAGATTATTTGGCATTATTTTTAACATTCACAGTAATGCCGTATTTGCCTTCTGGCTCCTCTACTGCCTGCTGAATCATCTCTTGAAGCCTTCCGCTTTCAATATGCTCAGCAGTTACCCTGTTTACCATGATATAATCATCTTTTCCTTCACAGTATAAGTCGTAGTATATAAATTTACAGCTATTTTCCTTAAATATCCTGTGAGCCTTAGTTAATAGCCCTGCAGCATCTTCAAGGGAGGCATCTCCCTTTTCAATGCGAATTAATGCACTGGCTTCTAAAGGAAGAGATTTATCAAAATCCATCCCCAGTTTAATAACCTCGCTTTTTCCTTCATATAATCCTTTTTCATACATAACCATAGAGGTATTTCCGTAAAACTCCTCCTCCTTTGAAAGAAGAGATCTTAGGTAGGCTGTATACTCATTTTCAAGTCTCTGAATAACATTAAATTTACCTATAACATCACTTGCATAGCTGTCTCTTATTTCGCCTTTTCTGTAGTACACAGAAAAATGAATATCAATATTTTTTGAATCCTTAACCCTGGACATATACTCCCCAAATTTAAAATTATATCGAGGTCTTTCTACCTTTAAATCCAGAAAGGAATAATTTCTATCTATATAACTGTTGATCTTCTTTTGAGCAATATAAGCGGATACAGGATTTCCCACAAAGGAATTAGTTATTGTAAGAATACCTGCTATTAAAACAAAGGCTGTACAAGCAGCGAGAATCTTTAATATTAACCTTTTAGTTTTCATAAAATCATTCCTCCTTTCGAAAGGCAAACTTTAAAAGCATACCTATCAGTATTCCTACAAGTACTAAAAAAGTATAAATTCCAGAATACATGAATGCTCCATAAAAGATTTCAGGGTAAAAATCTTTTTCCATAGCCGCCTGTATAAACTGCCAAAAGTAAGATAATATAAATATTCCTACCGGAACTAAATACACTTTATTTTTTAATGTAACTACTCCTATTGCTCCAAGAACAGGCATTATTAGGAAGTTGTAAAACATACCGAAGGAATTTGTCATTGCTATTCCTAATATTGAACCTATGATCAAGATTATCATTGAGGTTAAGGTCATACTCCTCTTAATTGCTTTTATTATTTTAACATCATCTATATCTCTTTCTGTTACAGGTTTGGAAGATATGCTTTCAAGCTCTTCCTTACAGTTTTCACAAAAGACTGCATGTTCTTTAACTAATTCAATACTATCTTCACTTGCTACGCCATCCTTTACTAAAGGAATTAAATCTTGTATAACTTCACGGGTTATTTTCAAAGGTATCCCTCCTCTTCAAGCTTATTTTTAATCCATTTTTTTGTTCTAAAATCAATAACTCTGGCTGAGCTTTCTGATATTGCCAGTTTAAGGCTTATTTCGTTATAGCTTACTCCTTGTATCCTAAGTTTAACTATCTCCTGTGTTCTTTTTTCCTTTAATCTTATGAGCTCTTCTATTTTAACTGATATTTCTTCAGTAATAAGATTATCATCAACACAGTCTCTCACATAAATCTCCAGTAAATCATTATATTCTAAGTTGGATTTTTCACTTCTCAAGCTTTGAAGCCATAAATTCCTCGCTATGCCTAAGAGCCAGGTCTTTACAGAAGATTGACCTTTAAAATTATTAATGGAAGAAATAGCTTTTATAAAGGTTTCCTGCAGCAAATCCTCTGAGAGTGACTGATTATGGGTAAGATTTAATAAATAATAGTAGATATCTTTCTTATATTCCATATATAATATTTCAATGTTTTTCACCTTACCCCTCCTCTCATAAATTAGTCACATTTAACTATAAAATGTTACATCCTTTTAAAAAAATTTATTGTATCACTCTATTAAGTATAACAATTCTGTGGAATATCAGTAATAAAAAGATTTCTTATTATACTCACGACGGTTATTCGATAAAAATCACTATCTTATTACAGCTTTTGATATACTTATACGATATTTATATTGGTAATTAATTTAATGTTAAGGAGTGTAATTTATGGGATTTACAAATGTTAAAATTATTGGTACAGGTCTTTCTCATGGTGACAATGAGATTTCTAAGGAATTTTTTATAGACCACTTTAGAAAAATGGATGTAGAGATTGAAGGGCTTTTAAACCATTTAGGAAAAACAAAGGTATATAGAGTCAGCGATGAAAAGGATAATTCTATTACCTTAGCAGAAAAATCATGTATGGAAGCCTTAGAAAACTGCAATTTATCAGTATCTGACGTAGACGCACTGATTTTTGTAACAGATACACCGGAATATCTATTCCCAAGCAACGCTATGTACCTTTCTAACATATTGGGAATGAACAATTTAAAAATGGGGTATGATATTAATTCAAATTGCACAGGCATGTTACTTGCCCTTGAGCAGATAACCCAATATATGAGAAATAACTCCAAGCTCAACAAAGCTATAATAGTAGGTTCTCTTCATATAAGCAACGTATTAAAGGAGGATTGTTCCGTATCTTATCCTACCACCAGCGATGCCAGTGTAGCATTGGTACTAGAAAAAGTCGTTGAGGAGGAGCAGAGAGGATTTATTTCATCAAATTTCTGCACCCATATTCAGGAGGCCAAGAATATACTTCTTCCTCACTGCGGATTTTCTCATATCTACGATGAAGATATAAATGTAAAAGAAAAAAAGCTTAATTGGAATCCCTTTGATTTTTCGCACTTATCAGGAACCTGGAGCAAAATTATTAAAGAGCTTCTTATGGAAAAAGATCTATCCGCCGACGATATCAACTGGTATATATTCTCTCAGTTTTCCAAAGCTGACGGGGTTTTAGCTATGAATAAATTAGAACAGCCTATACATAAAAATTTGTTTTATGGTCATGAATTCGGTTATACAGGTTGTACCAGTCCATTTTTGGCTTATCATAATGCATTAAAAGAAGATAAAATTAAACCCGGTGATAGAGTAGTTTTAACCTCAGTAGGAGCAGGCTCAAATATGGTAACCCTTTATTATATTGCATAAAAAAACCCTTTGCAGACATATAATCTGCAAAGGGGGTTTTTATTTTAGATTAAAGAATAAGCTTCTTTTTCATCTTTTACAAATTTAATAAGATTAAAATTAGGAATAGCTTTCCCTATTCTTTCAATCTGCATTTGAGCAAGTACAAACTCCACCTTTAATGCAATTCTCTTTTTAAAGGGAGTTTCTAAATACATTTTAATTATATTGCTCATATTATCAGCAACTTCCGGTGAAGAAGGCTTTAAATCCTTTGTATTGATTAATAAGCTGTACTCACTGGTATTTACTGATTTAGCCTTAGCTAAAAATTCCTGTTCAAACTTTTTTGCTTCGTCCATGTTAAAGAAACCTTCTGCAAATGCATAAAATACTTTTTTCCCACTATCGATTTTAATTTCAAACATTTCAATTCCTCCTAATATTAGAAATATAATCACACATAATATATCGGAAGAAATATAGAAAACAATATACCTATTTTTTAAATTATAGTTAATTTTAGTTAAAACTAATGTCTGTTTTTTTATTGTAAAACTCTACATAACTACAATTTTTATGGTTAGCTTACATATTAATACAAATTAGACTTTAAGCTTTTTGAAAAGCCTCATGTATTTTAGGCATAATTTCACTGGTTTTTATGTCCTGAGGGCAAACCTTTTCGCACTTTTTACATTTTCTGCAGCTGTCAGCCTTAATTTCTATTTCTTCATACATAGCTTTAGCTGCTTCAAACTTAGAAGTGGCTGTTTTGTTATATGCCTCATATATTTTCGGTATGTCTAATCCAAAAGAACAGGGCATGCAGTAAGAACATTTTGTGCAGGGCACTAAAGCCATATTATCATAAACAAATTTCGCCTTCTCAAACATTAATTTTTCTTCATCCAACAGCATACCTTTGTCGCTTCTATCTGCATAGTTAATATTATCTTTTATCTGGTCCATGGTTCCCATACCGCTTAATAGAAAACTTACACCATTAAGATCCCATAAGAAATCCAGCGCCCATTCTACCGGTGTCTTTTTAGGGGAAAGAACTTTAGAAACCTCTACAGGAGGATCTGCAAGCTTTCCACCTAGTAGAGGCTCCATGATGATGACACCCAATCCTTTTTCTGCTGCATATTTTAATCCTTTTATTCCGGCTTGGTTGTCCACATCTATATAATTTAACTGTATTTGGCAGAAATCCCATTTGTCATAATAATCTATAATTTCCCTAAAGGTTTCATAATCATCATGAAAGGAAAATCCTATATATTTTATCTTTCCCTGCTCCTTAGCCTTTTCCAACTTTGATATAAAATCAAATTTAAGTACAATATCCTTCCATTTACTTTTATTCACTGCATGAAGTAGATAAAAATCAATACAGTCGACCTGAAGCTTTTTAAGCTGTTCCTCTAAAATTTCTTCAAATTCCTCTTCTCTTTTTATTTTATACAAAGGACACTTGGTAGCCAGATAAACCTTGTCCCTATAGCCGTCTTTAAGGGCTTTCCCCACTAAGACCTCGCTTTGCTCTCCATGATAGGGGTAAGCCGTATCTATATAGTTTACTCCCTGGTCAATGGCATAACGCAGCATTTTAATGGCTTCATCCTCGATAATCTTAGGGCTAAAAGGCTGATTGTCATAAGTAGGCAGCCTCATTGTCCCAAAGCTCAATGCAGATATTTCCAAACCTGTATTTCCAAACTTTCTATACCTCATAGATATCCCCCTTACTATTTCTTATTAATAAAATCGCTTAATACTTTAAAAGCCTCCTCATCCTTTCTAATATCCATTACTTTCTGTTCCATCGGACATATTCCTGTTCTATCCCTGTTAATGATATAAGGAACTAAAGTGTCGTATTCTACTTCAATGTCATAATCTTTGAAAACCCATAGAGCATGTTCGCTGAGTATAGGAGTATATGCTTCTTTAATCCCACCGTATACTAGCAGCAAGGCTGCTGCCTTTCCAATAACCTTATCAGCTATAGATGCATTCTCAAGGAGTTTTCCCCCATGGTTAATCCAAGTTAAAATAGGCTTAATGCCTCTTTCTGATGAATAATAGTATTTTCCCTCTTTTAAAACTGCACATACTACATTATCCTTTTTCAGTTTGTTTTTTAATTCCTTTGAAATCATTTACACTTTACCTTTCATAAATCCTTTTCTTGTAATATAAGAATTCTTTATTCTTAATATAAAATATTATACTAAAAAAAGACACCTAAGAATACTAATATCCTTAAGTGCCTTTAAAATCAATTTACTTATTCTCCGTAAATTTCAGCTATTCTCTTATGGTCAACTCCAAAGAACCAGGTTAATACAAATCCTCCTGCATAAGCAGCAAGCATTGCTATAACATAGCTCATCTGATTACCAGGCTGTACTATAAGAAGACCAAACAATCCTGATACACCCTGAGAAATTGTCCCAATTTTAAATAATGAAGAAAGAACTCCACCTACTCCTGCGCCTAAGCATGCAGTGATGAAAGGTCTTCCTAGTGGCAGGGTTATAGCATACATCATTGGCTCTCCAACTCCTAATACACCTATTGGCAGAGAGTCACGAGTCAATCTCTTAAGCTTTTGGGATTTAGTCTTTAAGTATAATGCTAAGCCTGCACCAACTTGTCCACCACCTGCCATCATAAGGATTGGAAGCAGATAGTTTACACCCTTAGTAACTCCTGCAGGATCATTCAATATAGCATGAATTGGTGTCAACGCCTGATGAAGTCCAACGGATACCAATGGCAGGAAGCTGGCTGAAAGTATATAACCTCCTATTACGCCTAAATCTTGATATAAGAAGTTAAGCACTGAAACAATACTGGAAGTCAGTAATGCTCCTAATGGCTGTAATATTATTAATGATATAAATCCGCCTATTAGTAAAGTGAATAATGGAGTAAAGAAAGTATCTAATAAATCAGGCATATATTTACGTATAAGCCTTTCTAAATAAGCAACTAAGATTCCTGAAATCAATGCTGCAAGCAAACCACCTGCTGCAGGGTTGAATACCTTTCCAGTAAAAGGCAATATAACCTTTGCTTCATTAAATGTAGCTAATAAAGGCATAGCTGCATGGCTTACTGATAAAGCACCTATAACAGCACCTAAAACCGGTGAACCCTTAAATTCTTTAGTTGCATTCATAGCAACTAATATTGGCAGATAAGCAAATAACGCCCATCCAAGAGTTCTGATTAATTCATACCACCAAACACCACTATAAGCTCCCTTGGTAGAAACATTTATAACATTAGTAAGTCCGTTTATTAATCCGGCAGCAATGATGCCTGGAAGCAATGGTACGAAAATATTAGCAATGTGTTTCAAAAACACCTGTACAGGACTAGTTTGCTTAGCTTTGTTTTCCGCTTTGTTTTTCTTTGTTAAATCCTCTAGATTTTCATCTACGGAACCTAAAGATAAACCTGTAAGCTTTGAAAACTCTGCGCCTACCCTGTTAACTTTACCTGGTCCGAATACTATCTGAAGTGTATCAGATTTTACCACACCAAGTACACCTTCAACCTTTTTAAGGTTTTCTACATTAACTAAAGAAAGGTCTTTAACTCCAACTCTAAGTCTAGTCATACAAGTAGCATTTCCGGTAACATTTTCTTTACCGCCCAGTAGAGCCAGAACTTCTTTAGCTATTTCTGCATAATTCATTTGAACAACCCCTTCCATAATATGCTATTATACTTTTAATTATATACATTGATACACTAATGTCAACAATATTTTAAATAATGTTAACAAATAATGAAATTTTGTTTCAATCATTAAAAATTACTTCATAAAGTACAAAAAAATAAATTCATTTAACAAAATGAATTTATTTTATCATCTGAATGTATCTAAAACCAGTTCTCTGGTTTTCATAATATGACGCTTGGTTTTTGCAAAATCGTATTTTGCTACTCCTAAATATAAAAGATCTGTAATTATAAAAGATGAATCCCTTGAAGAAATTGCTCCATACCTTATATCTTTTTCTTCAGAGGGTATATATAGAGGTATATCTACTATTTTAGACAGATTATTTTTATTATACTGTGTTATTCCTATAGTAACAGCACCATTTTCCTTAGCCTGTCTCATTGCAGAATTTACCTCTCTTGTATTTCCTCTATAGCTTATTGCTATAGCAGCATCCTCCTTGCCTATTCCTACAGAACTGGCCAGCTGTACATGGCTGTCTGCCTGATGTATTGCCATTACATTAATTCTGGAAAACTTTTGTGCCAGATCCTGAGCTATAATGCTTGAATTCCCTACTCCGAAAAGATATATTATCCTTGCTTTTCTCAAAGCTTCAATTGCTTTTTTTAAATAGCTTATATTTACCAGCTTATATGCTTCATCAATAGTAGCATTTTTATAATTTGCTGTCTTTTTTACCAGCATTTCTATAGTATCATTATCTCTTAAAATATCGTCTATTTCACTGCAATCCTCTTCATTATCCCTAGCTATCTCCATCTTTAATTCCGTAAAACCTTTATAACCCACCTTTTTGGAAAAGCGAATAACAGCGGCAGCAGATGCCCCCACCTTATCTCCGAATTCTTTCGCGGATATACTTATAACCTCATCTTTATTTTCTAATATGTAATTAGCCAATTTAGTTTCGGTGTTTGTATAATTAGCAAATCCCTTTTTAATTTTATATAAACAGCTCATATTTACTCTCCACTATTTAAGGTATTTTATTCAAATATTATATTATAAATCATTATTTTAGTTCAATGTATATTTTAAACTTTTAATTTGTATAACCTATTACTATTAAGCATTATACTATATGATTCAAAATAATACATCTCTTTGTTATTTAATATTTTTTATCAACCTCAAGCTCACTGCATATATTATTAGCTTAATCTAAAAATCAAATCAGCATAGCAAAAGACAGCACCTGAATTGCTATGCCGCCTTTATACAAGCAGTTTTATAACCTTAACCATCTGTTATAAAAGGTGCATATCAAACTTTATAAGTACTGTCTTTTATATTAAATAGTAACTATAGCTTTAAACAAGTCTCCATCCACTTCTATATTTAAACTGCCATTATGAAGCTCTATTATATTTTTTGCAATGGCAAGTCCTAAGCCTGAGCCTTCAGTAGACCTTGCTTCATCCCCTCTTTTAAACCTTTCTGTTATCTCCTCTGCATTAAAGTTCATTTCATAAGATGAAATATTTTTTATTATAAGCTGAGCCTTACCTTCTAAATATGTTAAGTCCACATACACTCTGCTTCCTCTTAGTGAATACTTTATAGCATTAGAGATTAAATTTGCAAATACCCTGTAGAGCCTTACACCATCAGCCATAACATAGACCTTATCCTCTGGAAGATTTATTTTAAATATCAATCCTGAATCCTGTATCTTATTTTCAAATTCAGCCAGAGTCTGGTTTAATAAGGACTTAAGTTCCAGCTTTTCAATATTGAGTTCCACTGATCCGGTAGCAGTTTTAGCAGCTTCAAATAAATCTTCGATTAAAAACTTTAATCTTTCTGCCTTCTTATCTATAACCTTTAAGTAATCTACGGCAGTTTCAGGACTTATATCCTCTTTTTTCATTAAATCTATATAGCTTATTATTGAAGTAAGAGGAGTTTTTAGATCATGAGAAACATTGGTAATAAGCTCCGTCTTCAGCCTTTCACTCTTTAATTCCTGTTCTACAGCAGCTTTAAGTCCCTGTTTAATATTATTTATATTTTCTGCTAAAACTGCTAAATCACTGTTTTCTCTTACCTCTATCTTATTTTCCACGTTTCCTTCAGCTATTTCTTTTGAGGCTTCTATTATTTCATCTAAATATTTTGACCGTCTATATATAATAACTGCTGCGATTATTATAATTATGCTGTAAAAAGCAGCTAGCCCCGCCAGTGCTACTACTGAAGCATCATATATACCAAAGAGCAGAATAATCAGTACTATACCGAAAAAGGGTATTAATAAAAGCAGAGAGGTTAATAATAAAATTCTTCTTCCTATTGGCTTATCGGCTAGGAGTCTGATTATACACATATAGGCTTTTTTAATTAAAGCAGAATTCATGTAGTCTTTTTTGTTTTTAATACTACCAAACAAAAACAAGCTCATAATTATTACAAATAACAGAATGAAATTTTCTACATTCAATATGCTGTAAAAGGGAAAATATATAAGCGGATTCATAGTGTTAAAGTACAACACCGTAAGACATATAAGCATTCCTGTCAGCATGATATCAAAGGGAAGCTTACTAAAACCCTTTACTAGGCTCAATTGAAATGCTCCCTGATCATGATAATTCTTTTTTAACATCATTACACCTACTATAGACAGAGGAAGAAATAATCCTACAAGCAAAACTTCTGTAAAAAGCATATTTTCAATTTTGCTGTAGTTTCTATATAAATATTTTAAATTATCCTCTTCACCATATAGAAGCCTTTGCTCATCAATAGCAAACCTGGCAGTGATACCTTCAGGAACATCAATATAACCATAGTTTGTAAAGCTTCTTGTTATATTTTCACCCAAATAATATACATTGAATCCCTTATCTTCAGCTTCTATATAAAAATCATAATCTCTAAATATATCCCAATTTACAGGCTCATTCTGGATTTTAAACTCCTGAAGATTAGAAAACTCTTCATTTGTAATCAAATTTTTAGTATAAAAAATTATACTTTTATTTGCTCCCTTAATACTTTCCTTACGACTTTCTTTACTTTCAAGCTTATCCTTTACTATTTTTTCTTTTAACTCATCATTGGTAAAATCCATACCTTTTTTCAGCTCTTCAATCTTCTGATTTTTTTCATTAATAAGTCTTTCCTTTTCCTTTTCTAAGCCTTCATTTGTGTAATAATTTATGGCATCATTATATTTATAATCTAATTCATTGATTTTATCGTTAATTTCATATGTAAGCTCTCTTCTCTTTAACATAAGGTCATCCTCTGTTACACTTTCCTTATCATAATGAAAAACACAGCTTATAAAGTCATTTACTAAAGAATTTATATAAGGGGTAGTATTATAATTTAAATAAAAGCTTTTTTTATCACGATATTTAGAATTATTAATTAAATCAAAGGATGACAGCAGAGTAAGTACAATAGATATTGCAGTAATAAAAAGAATAATTCCTCCTCTGTTTTTTTTAGGTTTATTTTTATCAGTATTTTTCAATTTTATAACCAATCCCCCACACCACCTTTAAGTATTTTGGTTCCTTTGGATTAATTTCTATCTTTTCTCTTATCCTTCTTATGTGTACAGCCACAGTGTTGTCGGAATTATAACTGGGCTCATTCCACACTCTTTCATATATTTCCGGAATAGAAAATACCCTTCCTCTGTTCTTCATCAAAAGCTCAATAATTTTATATTCAATAGCTGTAAGCTTTGCAGGCTCTCCATCTACAGTTACTTCTTTACTGCTGTCATCTAAAACTAACCCTCCGTTTACAATTACATCCTCATTGGCTGAAACTGCAAAGTTTCCCAAGGAGGTATATCTTCGTAGCTGAGATTTAACCCTGGCTATAAGTTCTAAAGGATTAAAAGGTTTTGTAACATAATCATCTGCTCCCATATTTAATCCCATTATCTTATCAATGTCCTCAGATTTGGCAGAAAGCATTATTATTGGTATATTTTTATTTTCTCTTATTTTCAAGGTAGTCCTTACACCATCCATCTTTGGCATCATTATATCCATTATTATTAAATGTATATTTTCTTCATTTAATATCTCTAAAGCCTCCAGTCCGTCTGCAGCTTTGAAAACCATATACCCCTCATTTTTCATATATATTTCAATAGCTTCTCTTATCTCCAAATCATCATCCACTACCAGTATAGTAAGCTTATCCTTCATGAATAGTCCTCCCTCCAAGACTTGAACTGAATATTACAAATATATAATACCCTATTCATATAATTTTGTAATCCTCAGTTATACTCTAATATTAACAATAATATCTTACAAAAGTGCTGATGCAATTCTTACATTTTTCTTACGGATTATAAATCTTAGTATATGATTTATAATAAAAAAACACCGCTGAAAAATTCAATTTTCAGCGGTGTTTTTGCTATAAAATTAATGATTTTCTCCTATAAAGCTCAGTATCTGATCGATGTTCTTCTTTCCGAAGGTAACATCCTTATCATTTAATACCATGCAGGGAACGCTCATAATATCATATTTTTCTTTAAAATCAGGATAAAGGGAAAGATCAAACATCTCAGCCTCTACATTTTTATTTTCTAAAGCAATCTTTTGAGATGCCATAACTACCTCAGGACACATGGTACAGGATAGAGAAACAAACACCTTCATATTTATAGGCTTATCTATGCTTTCAATGTTTTTTCTGGTCTCTTCATCAATAGCCTGTCCAGGGCCTGCTGCATTATAAAGAGCTATTATAAAGGAATTAAATTCATGACCTCCAGGAACTCCATGGAACTGTACTCCTAAGTATTCATCCTTGTCACTGCTTATTAATACTGATGGATAGTAAGAAACAATCTCCTTAAACTCCTCAGCTTCTTTATCATCTTTATTAATAAGCCTGCAGGAAACCTTATGGGATAAACCTTCCACTTCCTTTAAAAAGCTTTGAAGCTCTTTTGAAGCGTCTCTTTCGTCTAAAATTGCAGTAATCTTTACACTGCTTTGGAATTTATCGAAGATAGGTTTAAGCTGTTCTGCCATAGCTGAGGTTATGAAGGAACCATCTTCACCCTCTGGTGAAGAAACTTCTGTATTTGCCTGAGCAATTAAATCAGGGTCATCCTCCGGTCTCTTTACCTCAACCTCTTTCTTCTCTAATCCAAGCTCCTCGTATTTATCTGCTATATATTTTTCAAGAGCAGTAGCTGCTGTGGCTCCATCTGAAACAGCTGTAACCACCTGGCGGAGATTTTTAATACATATATCTCCTGCTGCATATACTCCTTCCACATCTGTCCTCTGATTTTCATCAGTTATTATATATCCCCAATTATCTAAAGCCACGTGACCTTTCACCAGTGAAGAGGCTGGGATATATCCAGCAAATATGAAAACACCAAAGCTTTCACCTGGATTTTCCGGACGATACTCCCAGGTTTCTCCCGTTTGGTTATTAATGAATTTTGCATATTCTAATTTTGAGCTTCCTCCCACTTCCTGAACTTCTGTGTTAAAGTAGATTTCAATACCAGGATTGGCCTTTACTTTATCTCCTATGGATTTTGCACAGGTAAATTCAGGCTCTCTTGCTATAATCTTTACCTTTCTTGCAAATCGTGTCAGGAACATAGCTTCTTCTGCTGCAGCAAACCCCGCCCCAACTACAAATATATCAAGGCCTGTAAAGAATTCTCCGTCGCAGGTAGCACAATAAGCCACTCCTCTTCCCTCAAACTCTTTTTCTCCTGGGAAGCCGAGCTTTCTTGGATTTGCACCGGTAGCAATCACAACTCCAAGAGACTCAAATTCTCCTTTAGAAGTTTTAATACTCTTGTAATCCCCTTTGAAGTCTACTTCTTTAACCTCTGCAAATAAAAATTCTGCGCCGAAGTTCATAGCCTGCTTTCTCATTTCTTCAGTCATAGCCTTACCGCTAGTCTTTTCAATACCAGGATAATTTACAACCTCAGAAGTAATAGCTATTTGTCCACCAATTGACTCTTTCTCTAGAACCAAAACGCTGTTTTTTGCTCTGGCTGCATAGAGAGCGGCGGAAAGCCCCGCAGGACCTCCGCCAATGATTATGATATCATAAAACTGACTCATATCTTACCTCCCTAAATAATTTAAGCCTGAAATATATTAGATTAAACCTACTAAATCAAGGCTTGGTTTAAGTGTCTTTTCGCCTGGCTTCCAGTTAGCTGGGCATACTTCATCTCCATGCTCCGCAACAAACTGTGCAGCCTGAACCTTTCTTAATAATTCCTGAGCATTTCTTCCTATATTTCCGGCAGTAACTTCATAAGTAACGATTTCTCCTTCAGGGTTAACTATAAAGCTTCCTCTTTCTGCTACACCATCAGATTCTATTAAAACTTCAAAATCCTTAGATATTGCATGAGTTGGATCTGCAAGCATTGGATATTGAATCTTCTTTATAGCTTTAGAAGTATCATGCCATGCTTTATGAACGAAATGAGTATCTGTTGATACTGAATATATTTCACAGCCTATGTTTTTGAACTTTTCATAGTTATCTGCTAAGTCTTCTAATTCTGTTGGACATACAAAGGTAAAGTCTGCAGGGTAGAAGAAGAATACTGACCATTTTCCAAGTATATCTTCCTTTGTAACTGTTTTAAAAGCATTTTCATGGAATGCTTCCACCTTAAAATCGTTTATTTTTTTACCTATTAATGACATATAAGTTACCTCCCTTTAAAATCAGTACAAACTGATAATGATTATTATTTTCTCTACGTGATTATTGTACCACAACACAATAAAATGTCAATTTCAAATTACAAATATATTATGTGATTTTATATAATTTTATATGTATTGGTTTATCCTTCTCATTCTCATAGTAGAAAACTATGGATTATATGATGTTTATATCAAAATACAAATCAATTTTTTAGCTCTTAACCTTTTCTTGAAACTCTGTATTCTATAATTATATTTTTACCCTTATATGTATTTATTTGATAATAGATTTATAATCATTTACAATTATTGTAATTAGATGAGGGTACTTATTTATTTGGAAGGTACCTTGATACTTAATTTTAGGGAGGGTTATATGTCACAGATAGAAACGGGCACAAATACTGGTTATAGGACTTTACTTACTGAAAAAGGCTACATGATGAACTTAATAGCTAACTTAATATCTAGATTTGGGGATTCAATTGACTCTATAGCCTATGGATGGATGATTTATGATCTAACAGGCTCAAAAGCGATTTTAGCACTGCTTTTTGGAATCAATGCAATTCCAAACATTATATTTCAGCCTATCGCTGGAGTATTTGTTGATTATTTTAAAAAGAAAAAGGTTGTAGCGCTCTGCGACATTGGAAGAGGACTTTTGGTTATATTAACTGCAGTATTATATTGGACAGGCTATTTGATGCCCTGGCACTTAATCCTGATAACCTTCTTCAACTCTACCTTAGAATCCTTTAGGACTCCCGCCAGCATATCCATGTTTCCTTACATATTGAGTAAAGAAAAATACTCTTTAGGAACAGCCTTTACTCAAAGCTCAAGCAGAGTGGTGGAAATTGCAGGCTTTGCAGCAGCTGGAATAATAATTGGTCTGGTAGGTATAAGCGGAGCTATTATAATAGATGGTCTAACCTTTTTAATCTCCGGAGCAATCATTATAAATATCATATATGGAAAAGAGAATATTAAGAAAAACTCTGATGGGTATACGGAATACTTCACCAATCTAAAGGAAGGTCTCGTATATTTCAGAAAAGATAAACTTATATTTAATATCTGCTTATTTGGAGCAATATTTGGAGCTTTACTGGTTCCCTTTAACTCTCTTCAAGCAGCTTATGTGGGAGAAGGCTTGTCAAGCGGTCCTGAGATTATCTCCCTCATGAATATAGCAATGACCATTGGAATGATTTTAGGTTCACTTTTTTACCCAAAGCTTGCAGAAAAATTTAAAGGAATATATATGTTTATAATCACCGGAATATCTTTCGGATTTATATATATCATTTTATCTGCCTTAACTATGATACAGAAGGAAGCACTTATCCCCATTATAACTATTACCTGCTTCACCGCAGGAGTTGTTGCAAGTATCTTTATGATGATTGTTAATGTAGCTTTCATGACAAAGGTTAATAAAGAATATATAGGAAGGGTTGCAGGCTTATTTAACTCCCTTGCCATGTGTGCTACACCTGTAGCATCTATGATAATCGCATCTATAGCTCCCTTCACCTCTATTTTATTTTTGTATGCAGCCTGCGGTGTTTTTATAATTTTACTTTTTGTTACTCAAATATTCAATAAGCATTTAAGGGATATTTAAAAAAATAGAACAAGCCTCAGAAATGTCAGGTGACTGGCACCTGACATTTCTGAGGCTTGTTCTAATGTACTTATTAAGTACTTATGAAACCATAAGTGCAATTATAGTTATTAAATTAAAGGATATATGAAGCCAATTAGTGATTCTTATTGCACTGGTTTTAGGTATAGAAACCTTTTTGTAGGATTTTATCGCAATAGGAAGGGTTAAAAACACAGCCAATGCTAATGGAGGCAGTTTACCTATAAATACAAAAATCACCGTAAGAAGATATGCTGCAACTATAAGGGCTAAATAAATCATCTTACCTGCTTTAACTCCTAAAATTACCGTAAGGGTCTTTATTCCCAAATCTTTATCTCTTTCATAATCCCTGATCTCATTGGACATCATCATAAGAGGTATCATTAAACCTGCAGGAAGGGTATAAAGTACCGGTTCAAAGGAAAACTCCCCGGCAAACACCATATAGCTTCCAAGGACCATTAAGGAACCTACCAATATAAGAGACAATATAGCTCCAAGACCTCTTTTTTTATAAACAAAAGGCTCTCCGGTATAAGCATAGGCTCCTATTATTCCTGCAATTCCTACATAAATAAGCTTTGTAGTGCTTATATACATAAGTATAACCCCAATTAATGCGGTTATTCCTATACACACCATACTGAAGGCAAATACTAAAAGATCAAAGGCGGTCCTTTCATATTTTAAGAACTTGTAGGTTTTCTCTCCCGGTCTGTGATATTTAAAAGACCCCTCGTAAAAATCATTAATTAAATTGGCACAGCCTAATATGCTCATGCCTCCTATGGTAACAAGTACTATTTTGAATATATCTAAGGTTCTGTTAGATGTAAAAAGTAATCCTTCTCTGTTTGCCATAAGCATCCCTAAGGTGGTAGACGCCAGTGCCAGAGTAAGAGAGAGAGGTCTTAGCGCTATCCATAAATCTTTAATAAGCTTTATCATATAACCTTTTTTCATAATATAATCTTCCTTCGTATTAATAGTTTTATACTGATTAACTTTTTCTTCTTGTCTCTATTAATTAGTTATGCTTCTGAGCCTGAAACCATATGTTCCCTGGATATTTTTATCCATGGACAGAGCTTCATTTCTAATATATCAATTAATTTGAAAAGTATAAGACCTAATAGGCTTAAAGCCATTATTCCGCTGAACATCTCTACATAATTAACCATGGCAAAGCTGTTCATTATAAAATATCCAATTCCGTAGGTAGTAGCAAAATTTTCGCTGAAAAATAACACTGATATGCTTATCCCTATACTGTTTCTCAAAGAAGTTATTATTTTAGGAAGCAAGGCAGGTATTATTAAATGTCTGTAAAACTGGAGTTTACTTAATCCAAGGGAGTTAACAGAATATATAAGCTCCTTTGGGATCTCTTTAACTCCGTCTCTTGAGGCTAATATAAACTGAAATACTATGATAAACACAATAAGCAGTATTTTTGGTGTGTTTCCCAAGCCGAACAAAATCATCAGTATTGGAAGAAAGGCTATTTTAGGAAGAGGATATAGTATGTATATAGTGGGTGATATAAGTTCTTCAGCCCAGGAATTTACTCCTATAAATATCCCTAAAGCAGTTCCTATAATTAAAGAAAGGCTTATTGCCCATAGTATCCTTCCAAGACTTACAAAAAGATGTCTGCTTAAGGTTCCCGGAAATATTTCCACAAAATTAATAAGGGTTTTATAAGGAGATGGTATTGCCGCTGAGTCTACTGCAAAATAAAGTATGCACCATAATAATGTTACTATAAACAGTCCATATAAGGTTTTTCTTCCAGATGAAAACTTAGATTTGCTCATTTAATACCTTCCTAACTTCCATACATATTTTATAAAATTCTATATTGTTTCTAAGGTCCTTTTCTCCGAAGTATGGATTTTCTATTATGCTTTTAATTTTTCCATCCTTCATAACTGGCAATTTTTTCACCAAGGAATACAGCTTCTTCAATATTATGGGTTACCATTATCAAGGTGAGCTGCTTTTCTCTGTAAATATCTAAGATTAGATTTTGAATATGCTCCTTTGTTATTGCATCCAAAGCTGAGGAGGCCTCATCCATTAATAGAATATCCGGTTCAAGAGCCAAAGTCCTCCCTATGGCTACCCTCTGTTTCTGTCCTCCACTGAGCTCATCAGGAAATTTTTTTGAATGCTCAAGTAAATTAAGATTCCTTAAAATTCCTGAAACCTTTTCTTTAATTTCTTCCTTATCACCTCTTCTTGCCTTTAATGGAAAAGCAATATTATCCCATACATTTTTCCATGGAAGAAGACCATAATTTTGGAGTATAAGTCCTGTACTTTTTCTTACCGATTTCAGCTCTTCTCCATTTATTGATATACTGCCGGAAGCCGGTCTGGCTAGACCGGCTAAGGAGTATAGTAATGTAGTTTTCCACAACCTGAAGGACCTATTATTGCAAAGGTTGCATTTTTCTCAATATTTAAAGAAATATTATGGAGAACCTTTTCCTCTCCATAAGATACGGAAAGGTTATTAACATTAATCATTAACAAATTTTCCTTCCACTAATTCACTATATTTCAGATTCACTTTTTTCCCAAGTACCTCTTCATTCCATTTCATTATTTCCTTAAGATACTCTTCACTGGGAACTCTTGCTTTATTATACTTTGGCAGTATAATTTTATCTTTAATTTCCGGTGCCAGCTGAAGCTTTTTAACCAAAATCTCTCTTGCTTCACCATCATTTTTATTAATTTCATCCACAGCTTTATTGTATGCTTTGTGGAAAAGCTTTAAGGATTCTTCCTTTTCTTTTATAGCTTTTCCCGTAAAAACCATAACATCAGGGGAAAATTTATCGGTATTTTCAATTACAAGCTTTGTAAGACCATTCATCTCACCCTTTGAAGCCATAGGTTCAGGAATTACAGCCATGTCTAAGCTTCCCTTCCCTACCATTTCAAGCCTTGCAGGGATTTCATTTATATAAACCTTGTCCACATTATATCCAACTAAGCTTCTGTCTGCTAAGTAGTTGGAGACACTAACCTCCATCATACCGACCTTAACATTTTTATCCCCATCATAATTTTTATTGATTAAAAATGGAAATACACCATCGGTACTGGTGGTTACTTTTATATCAAATCCGTTTTCAACATTGTTTACCAGTGCAATTACATCTGTCATAGCTCCATCCAATTCATTACTTTGAAGGGCGCTTTGCCTGTTCATAGCATTTGTATAAACTTGTACCTCTATATCTAAACCTAGTTCTTTAAAATACCCTTTTTCCTCAGCAAGAAATATAGGCGCTGAATCTACTGCAGGCATAACACCAATTTTCAATGCAGGTGTCTGCTGAGGTTTTTCTTCTGTATTCTTACTGCATCCTGCAGCGAATAAAATAAAAAATAAAGATAAAAATGCAATAATACTTTTCCTATACTTCATGATACATCTCCTTTTAAATTATTAAATATATATTTGTCTTTAGTTATGTAACCAAATTCCTATTATATTTTATCAAAGCATTGTTAATATGTATACAATGTTATTTTGGAAATTTATAGAGTTTATTTTAGTATATATATTGTCAGTAAACTCTATTAAATTATATTATATTCAAATAATTGTATACTTTGTATTTATTTAGAAAAGATTTTTAACCTTTATATAGAATATAAAATTTAAATCTTCCATTTACTTTGGAAGGTTTAATCTGCAGCCTGATACATGAAAGGAATCAGCAATGAGATATAAAGATATTTTAATAAGGGCATATAAAAATATATTGAATAATAAAGCAAGAAATCTTCTCCTTCTTATCTCCATATCCTTAAGCATCACTTCCCTTATAATAATGCTTTCCATAGGCTACGCTCTTGAAAAGGAATTTAAGGCTCAATACAGCACAAAGAATGATCCTTTAAACATCAGCTTATTTGTAAAAGGAGCAAATGACCTTAATAAGATAAAAGAGCTCCTAGACAATAATAAAAGTAAGGTCATCCATTTTAAATATTACAACAGATTGTATTCAGATAAAGATGTAAAAATAAATAATAAAATAAGCAGCCTTTCTATATATTCCAGTGAAGGTATGGATAAACCGGAAATAAATAAAAAGTATTATAAACAATTCGGTTTTTCTCCTTTAACCATATCCTCTGAGGATGGAACAGAAACAATATCACCTGTTAATTTAAATGAAAAATTAGAAGGAAACTTACCAGTAATCATAATTCCTCATAGTACTGCTAAGGGATTATCTCTTTTAAAAGTCAGAGATATTATTCTACAGATCAAATGTTCTGATGAGCCAGCCGGTGAAAGTATTTTAGCTTCCTTAAAATCACTTGGATATAATCCCGGTGGGGGTGCAGGAGGCTATAAAAAACTCTCGGATATATTCAAGATAGTCAGATATATTTTAACAGGCATAGGAGCTATAGCTATTTTAATTTCTCTAATAACTATTTCCAACACCTTGGCTGCCTCTGTAGAGGAAAGGCTTAAAGAAATTGAGATTATGAAAATATTAGGCGGCTCTGAAAAAAGCTTATCAGGAATTTTTGTGGGAGAATTTATTATTTTGGGAGCTGCTTCTTCAGTTTTAGGAATTATACTGTCTTTATCTATTTCCATGATATTAAATTATTTATATCTATCATTGAATATCAGTGAGCTTTTCAATATCTATAAAATTTCTTTAGTGGATTTCAAAGCTCTATCCTTAGGAATGCTTATATCCTTAACACTGATTATTTCCACTGTATTTTTCATGATTAATAATCTTATGAAAAAAAGCTATTTACAGGTATTAAAGGAGGAATAAGATGACAGCAGCATTAAAAATTAACAGCGTGAGCTATAAATATCCAAATAAGAATTTATTATTAAGTAATATAAACCTAGAAATCAAAGAAGGCGAAATAGTATGCCTTATAGGTAAATCAGGCTGCGGTAAAACCACTCTTCTCAATATCGCTGCCGGCCTTATAAAGCCTGTTGAGGGAAATGTAAGGATAGGAGGTACTGATATATACAATATTAAGAAAAATAAGCTTTCAAGCTTTCGAGGAGAAAACATAGGCTATATATTTCAATCCTTTAACCTTTTAAATAACATGAACTTTTTAGATAATGTAGCTATGCCACTGGAGCTTTCCGGCTGCAGAAAAAGACTTCGAGAGGAAAAAGCAGAGGAGCTTCTTGAAGCTTTAGAGCTATATGACAAGCTGGATAGTTATCCCTATCAGCTATCCGGTGGAGAACAGCAGAGAGCCGCCATTGCCAGAGCATTAATCAGAAGACCTAGAATTATACTTGCCGACGAGCCAACAGGTAATTTGGACAGTGAAACGGAAAGGGTTATTTTAGGGCTTCTTAAGGATATAAGAAAAAAATATAATACCTCAATGCTCATTGTAACTCATGATGAAGAAGTGTCTTCTCTGGGGGATAGAATAATAAATATCAAAGATGGCAGGATTTAATATGAGATGGATAGATTTAATAAAAAGAAGCTGGATAAACATAAAGCTTAAAAAGAAAAGAAATTTAAGAATAATTATTTCTATTACTATAGGTGTATTTTCAGTTTTTATGATGCTGACCTTAACCATGAATATCAAAGAAAGGATTAATTTCCTTGCATCTGATTATGATAAATATAGGGAAATAGTTATTCAAGCTCCTTTAACCGCAAAGAATTCCTCGGATTTTAAAGAAGAGACAGACTCAATTACAGGCAGCTATAGCAATGCTGTAAAAGAATTGGATATAGATAGTACCAATGAGCTCTTAAATTCATATAAAAATAACCTGGAGGATGGATATAAGCTTTATAATATGAATTGGAATTTAGGATATATAGATAATTTTATTGTAAGAACAAATACAATGGCTGTTTCAAAGAACAGGCTTAAAACTATTAAGAATGAAAAGGGTGCTCTGGTGAGTAGAAGCTTTTTAAATAATATAATCACCGCAGAAAACTACTCAAAAGGCAGACCCATGAAGGAAGA
>NZ_CCXI01000109.1 GCF_000820705.1 Clostridium polynesiense
AAATAGATGTTTTAGGAAAAACTGTTTCCTTTGATATAAAATACAGCATAACCGATCATAAGGGAAACAGTAAAAAAACTTCAAAAAAAGCTGAATTTATAATAGAAGGTATATTAGAAAATGATGATTACCTCTTTGACATACCTGCTAATTATGATACAGAGGTTGAAAAAGAAAGTCCATGGAATTATAATGCCTCAATGATTTATCTTCCGGCAGAATATATAGATTCACTGTACAGCAGCATTACTATTGATGATTCTTCCTTATTTCAGCTTCTCCATAAGGATATTGCCTATGGCAAGGTAGTTTTAAAAGCTAGCCATCCTAAAAATATTCCCTCTATTATTAGAGACCTATCCTTAAAGGGTTATGATGTAACGGGAAACTATTGGGAGGCAGCACTTTATAACGGAATAAAACTCACTGTGGCCTTAATACTGGGAGGGATAGGCTTTATAATTATCCTGGTAGCCTCAGTAGGCGTTGTTAATATAATGATAATGGCTGTTATGGAACGGAAAAGAGAAATTCAAATACTTAAGATCCTTGGAGGAAATGATAAGGACATCAATAAGCTTTTTTTATTAGAGGGAGGAATTTTAGGACTTCTGGGAGGCTTCATAGGAATAGCCTTAAGCCTTTTAACTATAAATATTATCAATCTTATTATTGAAGACTTTCACATCCACATAAATCCATATACTATAGCTTTAATATTGATCATTTCTCCGGTAATAGCTTTAACTGCTGCTCTTCCGGCGGTAAAGATAGCATCAAGGGAAAAAGCAGCGTAATGGTTAATCAGATACCATTACTCTGCTTTTATTTATAACTATATCCTTAAATTTTCCCACTTTTTACTTCTATACCTTACTACAAAGGCAACTACTCTGAATAACCAATCTATGGTCATAGCTACCCAAACTCCAAAAACTCCAAGGTTTAAATATTTTCCCAGTATAAAGGCAAAGCCTATCCTCCAAATCCACATAGAGGCTATGGATATAAACATGCTAAACCTTACATCATTAGCAGCTCTCAAGGTATTAGGAAGTGTAAATGCTGCCGGCCACAATATAGTACAGGCAAATCCGTGATATATTAGTATTTTCATAGTGATCTGTGCTGTTACATCTGTTAGGTTATATATCTTTACTATTAAAGGCAGCGCTGCCATAAGTAAAATATTAACTGCTATCATGGAAATATAAGTTATACTTAAAAGCTTTCTTGTATAATGTCTAGCCTGTTTGTAATCTCCTGCTCCTATACAGCGGGAAACTATTGTTAACACCGCAAGACCAATAGACAATCCCGGTAAAATTTGAAACATAGCAACGGTATTAGAAACAGCATTAGCAGCTATGGATGCTGTACCGAAACTTGCAACTAAACTTAATAACAGTATTTTACCTAATTGAAACATGCTGTTTTCAAGTCCGTTTGGAATTCCTATATGTAATATCTTTTTAATCATACGCTTTTTAAAGTGAAATTTGAAAGGTCTTGTTAAATGCACCATAAGATTTTGATTCTTCAATAATATAATAATAATCACTGCTGCTGTGGTTCTGGAAATAAGCGTTGGTATTGCAGCTCCTGCTATACCAATTTTTAAGCCATAAATAAGCACTGCATTACCTACTATATTTATAATATTCATTACTAAAGAGGTTATCATGGTGATTTTTGAGTTTCCCATGGTACGGAAAAGTGCTGCTCCTCCATTGTAAAGCGCTATAAAAGGAATAGATAACGAAACGATCATTAAATAGGTTTCAGCATAAGCTTTAACATCAGCATCAATAGCACCAAAGATATTATTCAATATAAAGTTTTTTCCTATATACATTAAAAGCATGATAGCTATGGATAAAAGCCCTGTAAATAGGATAATCTGATCTGCAGTTTCACATGCTTCTTCTTCTTTTTTTCTTCCTATGTACTGGCCTGCCACCACTGCTCCTCCTGTAGCTAATGCAGCAAAGACATTAACTAAAAGAACAATTACTGAATCTACTAAGGATACAGCAGAAACCGCAGCTTCTCCAACACTTGCAACCATCATGGAATCTGCCATTCCTACAGCAATAGACAGTAATTGTTCTATAATCAGAGGAATTATAAGCTTGTACAAATCTTTGTTGGTAAATAGATAATTTTTATTTTCCTTCAATTGCATCCCTTCTTTTGTCATATAATCAAATCTATTTTACCATAGCTTTAATAGATTTCTACAATATTTTACTATAAAAACAACTAAATTAATTTTTATTTCAATGTATTTATTAAATAGCTTTTAAAATCTGTAGGCATTTGAATTATATTATCCATTTCCTTATGTGTCTTCCCATCAATAACCGCTTTTGTCATAAGCATAAGATTTTCCGTTCCATCCTTAGAAAATCCCGACTGCATAAAGGTATCCTCCCATTCTTCAGCCATGATCTGATTTAGGGTGACTTTTCTATTTAAAACCTCTTGAAATATTTCTGCTATATCTAAGGAAGTATAAGCGCAAGGTCCTTCTATTTCATAAATTCTCTCCTGAGGAGAATGGGAAGCTATTATATCTGATAAGAATTTCGCTGTATCAGGAGGAGCAATCATAGGCAGCTTCATATCCGGAGGGAAAAACGTGGGCAGTATCCCCTGATTTTCAGCCATTTCTAAATATGCAAGCCAATTGCTGAAATAATAGGCTGACCTGACAAAAATTAGTTCTGCTTCTATATCTGAAAATCCATGCTCAAGTAGGTAGGAAGCCTCCAGGTTTCCCGTTCCTGATGGATTTTGTGCACCCATGGAGGACAGACCGACAATTTTATCAATACCTGAAGAAATAACCGCTTCTCTATAGTTTTTTATGATTTTTTCAATGTCACCTATAAAATCCTCACCGAAGGGATTTTCAGGAGTCAATAGAAAAACTGTACTTCCCCCTTTAAAAGCTTTCTTCAATTCCTCTCCATAAAAATAATCTGCCACTGCAACCTCAGCGCCTTTTTCTTTTAAAGATTGTGCTTTTAATTCGTCCCTGACTACAGCTCTCACCGCTTCTCCCTTTTCTAAAAGATTATCAACCACCATCGAGCCTATTTGTCCTGTAGCACCTAATATTATATTCATTTTATACCTCCTATTATTAATATTTTGAAGTTCTTGTAAATAGAATTTTTTGACTCCTATTACTAAATACAATACAATATAAACATGACAGTTTTTGTATAGTTATCTATAAAAAGTATTTTTAAAAATATAGGAGGCACTATGACAAAGGTTAAAACCCTCTTTGATTTAATATTTTATGTAAACTCAAAAAAGAGCTTTACTGCTCAGGATGTTGCTTATGAATTTAAAATCTCTGTAAGAACAGCTCACAGATATTTAATGGAGCTCAGCGAAATGGGTATTCCTTTATATACTGAACAGGGAAGAGGAGGAGGGTATAGAGTTTTAAAAAACAGAATGCTGCCTCCTGTGTTATTTGATGAAAATGAGGCTCTTTCCATATTTTTCTCTTTTCAATCTCTAAAGTATTATAATTCTCTACCTTTTGATGCGGATATCGAATCAGCGTCAAGAAAGCTATACTATGCTCTCCCGGAGGATGTAAAAGGTAAAATAGATTCTTTAGAATCGGTCTTTTCCTTTTGGAATCCAAAAAGTGATATAGCCGCTCCTTTTTTAAAGGACTGTATAGATGCTTCTATTAATAATGATGTTTTAATTATGAAATATAAATCAGAGAAAAATGATAAAACCAGAAGGATTACCCCCATTGGAGTCTACGGCTATGACGGTTTATGGTACATGCCTGCATTGGATATAGAAAGTAATAAGGTTAAGATTTTCAGACTGGACAGGATTATTTCTTTAGAAGCCTCTTCAGAAAAATATGATTTTAATATGACCTTAAAGGATTGGTTCAATAGGGATATGGCTGAAACTCCCTTAACTCTTCATGTGCTCCTTACAAGAGAAGGAATAAGACAATGCAGGAGCATGCCCTTTTTTCAGCCTCATATAACCGAAACAGCGGGCGAAGAGGGATATATACATACCGTTATGGATACTAACGATATAGAATTTCTTTCTAAGTACTTTTTAACCTTAGGGAGTGATGCAAAAGTAATTAAGCCAAAGAAGCTGGTGTCAGCTATGAAAGAAAAGATTGAAAAGCTAACAGAGCTTTATAAGGATTATATCTATAAAAATTAGGAGGATTTCATATGAACAGCAGTGAAATAATAAAAAGTTTCGGCTTCAGCTGTAAGGAAGAGCCGGCTAGTATCTACCCCTTTTCTCCGGTTTACAAAATAACTGAGGAAAAGTCTTCATATATTATTAAAAAAACTCAAAGGCCTTTAGAGAAGGCACAAAGGCTTATGGAATACACAGAATTTCTTAAATCCAAAAGAATCAACATAGTTACCCCTGTTAAACTAAGAAAAGAAAATCCACAAAGTTTTGAGGAGGATGTTTATGTAGTATACCCCTTCATAGAAGGTTACACCTATTCGGCTAAGGATGAGGAGATATATGAGGCAGGAAAACTTTTAGGAAGTATACATTATCATTCACCAAAAGAAAATATTTATAAGCTCTATGAGTATGATGTTTATGACTTTTTCCCTGAAGAGGTTGAGGACAGCATAAAGAGTATGAAGAGTTATGCAGAAAAGGTAAACTACAGCACAGATTGGGTGGCTTTGAAGGGAAAACTTTTAAAGGCGGTGGAGGCACAAGAGCAATTAAAGAATGTTGTTCTACCCTTTATAACTACTCCTCATGATTATAAGGCAAATAACTTGATTTATACTCCTGAACCTTATTTAATCGACCCGGATAATGCCGGCTGGATTCCAAGGATATTTGATTTAGCCCTCTCGCTGCTTTTGTTCCACAACGAGTTGTCTACTGCTCCTCAGGTAATATTTACACCACAGCAGTGGAAAACCTTTATGATGGGCTATAATGAATATATCCTTTTAACTGAACTTGAGAAGCAGTACTGGAGTAAAGCATTAGAACACGTTTTCTTAGACGAGGTGATGTGGCTTATGGCTGAAGTTGAAGAAGATTGGTACAATCCTTCCCAGGTAAAACTCTTTCACAGCCTTATAAAACTGTTATTTGACAGCTCTAAATACGAAATTTAGAGCTGTCAGTAAAAAATATAATAAAGTCATTAATATTTTACTTCTGAATTAAGTTTCCCCTATTTCCTCTTCCTTGAAAGATTTATAACAGCAAGAATATAAAATATAAAAGCTGTAGCAGCTAAAACTATAATATGACTTTTAGCATCAGCGGTAAAGGAACCGTATTTGTACACCATTCCCATAGCTTCTTGAAATTCATTAACCGCTTCTGCCGATGCTCCTTTAAAACTTACCGCCATTGGTGCTTC
>NZ_CCXI01000110.1 GCF_000820705.1 Clostridium polynesiense
GCCTGAAGAGAACTCCTCCATGAGATACTGGAAATAATTTTATCACCGTTTGAACGGATTCCGGCAGGGAGCCCATAGGAATATATATACCTGTAAGAAATCCAATAAGGGTTCCTATAACAGTACTTGCAGTAGAAAATGCGCTATTACTGTTAAAAAAGCTGACAATGAAAAAAATCATGGCGCTGGAAGAAAGAACATTTAATAGTATTAAACCTGACGCTTGTGCCATTTCCACTGCGGAAAGAAGCTCTCCTCCGCTTGAAACTATATATATTTCCGCTAGTATAAAGGTTAAAAAGCTCATAATCACGCCTATTATATAAGAACTTAAAACATATCCTCCAGCTATTTTATATCTTTTTATAGGTGCTGCATTGAAATCTTTTATTCTTTTTGATGTTTTATCATCCACCATTGCACCGTAGGCTCCCATAGTAGTAGTTATGGAAGTAACAGCGAGAAGCCCGGCCATTATCCAGCTATCCATTAAAAATCTTATCCCTGGCACATTTTCCATACCTCTTACAAAGGTATCTCCCAAAAATAGTACATAAAGCCCTATTATAATAAATACTCCTAAAAGAGAAAAGAAAACAGAGCTTTTTTCTCTAAAGAAAATTTTTAAATTTCTCAAAACTAGGTTAAGCATCCTCTCTCATCTCCCTTCCGGTGATATTTATAAACACGTCATCCATGGTTCCATGTATGACCTCAAAGCTTTCAATAATATTTTCTGCTTCCTTAAGGAAACCTATAGCTTCTGTAGAATTTTCAAGTTTTCCCTGTATTATCTCCCCTTTTTCACAGTAGGATATGTTTCTCTTATCTAAAAGAGAAATTACCTCCTTCCGCAGTATCGGCTTTATTTTAATTAAATCCGAGCTATACTTCTGTTTAAGTTCGTAAGGTGTACCCTTAGCGGCAATCTTACCGTTGTCTATAACTATAATATAATCAGCATCCTCCGCTTCCTCCATATAGTGAGTAGTTAAAAATACAGTCATCCCCTCTTTGCTTTGAAGCTCCCTAATGGTCCTCCAAACACTTTCCTTAGTCTGAGGATCTAAACCTGTGGTAGGTTCGTCTAAAAAAAGTATTTTAGGAGTATTTATCAAAGCTCTAGCTATGTCTGCTCTTCTCCTCTGACCTCCGGAAAGATTTCCATAAGGTCTGTCCAAAAAATCTAGCACTTCGGCTGCTTCTGCAGCTTTCTTTACAGCTTCCTTAAGCTTGGATTTTTCCAAAGAGTAAAACCCTCCTCTTGTAAGAAGATTTTCCCTTACAGTTAAAAGAGGGTCAAGAATACTTTCTTGAAAAACAACACCTATAACCTTTCTTATTTCATCATCCTCCACACCAATCCTACATTCATCCACCAATATTTCTCCCTCATCAGGCTTCAACAAAGTGCAGAGCATATCAATAGTGGTAGATTTTCCAGCTCCGTTAGGTCCCAAAAAAGCAAAAAGCTTTCCCCTCTCCACATAAAAATCTATTCCCTGAACCGCTTTTACACTGCCGTAGCTCTTTTTTAAGCCTTTAACCTCTATTATCTTATCCATCTACTTCACCTCTTTAATTTATTATATACCATTATTTTCCTACAATAAATATAATATATTTTTATTAACATTACTTTATATACACTTTTACATATTTATTTTTTCAAAGCATTATGTTTTAATATTGATAATAAAACTGGACACAATATACTTATGTACTCTCAAAAATAAAGTAAAGGAGAGAAAAGAATGAGTAAAATTGCAGTTATTGGTGTAAACCATGCAGGTACAGCAGCTATAAACACTATACTGGACAACTATTCAGGACATGAAGTTGTAGGCATTGACTCAAATTCAAATATTAGCTTTTTAGGCTGTGGTATGGCTTTATGGATAGGTAAGCAGATAAGCGGACCAGAGGGCTTATTTTATTCTTCTAAGGAAAAGCTTGAAGAAAAAGGTGCATTGATTCACATAGAAACTAAGGTGAATTCTATTGATTTTGATAATAAGGTAATATATGCTGAAGATAAAAACGGCACTAAACTAGAAGAAAAATATGATAAACTGATTTTGGCTACAGGGTCTCTTCCTATAGTACCAAAGCTTAAGGGTATTGATTTAGAAAATGTTCAGCTTGTTAAACTTTATCAAAACGCTCAGGATGTAATTCATAAACTTCAGCACAAAGAGCTTAAAAATATTGTAGTAGTAGGAGCAGGTTATATTGGAGTTGAGCTTGCGGAAGCCTTTAAAAGGATGGATAAAAATGTTACACTCATCGACTTAATGGAAACAAGTCTTTCCAGCTACTATGATGACGAATTTACGTCTTTAATGGATAAAAACCTATCAGAGCATGGGATTAACCTTGCCTTTGGAGAAAAGGTCTTAGAATTTCAGGGAGATAAAAATGTAGAAAAGGTAATTACGGATAAAGGAAGCTATGATGCTGATATGGTCATAATGGCAATAGGCTTCAGACCAAACAATGAATTAGGAAAGAACAGCCTTAAGCTCTTTAAAAACGGTGCATATATAGTGGATAAACATCAGGAAACCAGCATGAAGGATGTTTATGCAATAGGCGACTGTGCAACAGTTTATGATAATGCTTCCCAGGATTTAAATTATATAGCTTTAGCAACTAATGCAGTGCGTTCAGCTATAATTGCAGGACATAATGCCTGCGGAAATCCGTTGGAATCCGTTGGTGTTCAGGGTTCCAATGCTATAAGCATCTTTGGTTTTAATATGGTATCTACAGGACTTACCCTTAAAAGGGCAAAGGCTTTAAATTTCAATGCAGTATATACTGAATATGAAGATCTTCAGAAACCAGCTTTCATGGAGCACAATAATGAAAAGGTTAAACTTAAAATAGTTTATGATAAATCTACCCGTATAATATTAGGAGCTCAAATGGCTTCAAGAGCTGATATATCCATGGGAATCCACATGTTCTCACTGGCTATTCAAGAAAAGGTAACTATAGATAAACTAAAGCTTTTAGATATATTTTTCCTTCCACACTTTAATCAGCCTTTTAACTTTATAACCATGGCTGCATTAAAAGCAGAATAAGATTTACAAAAGCAGTTTAATTTAAAAGGCTACCAAATTTTATATGCTCACTTTATATTATAAAGTTAAAATAATAAAGCTCTTTGTAAAAAGGGTGCATATCAATTACAGGTAGTCTTTACTGCAGTATTATTTGAATTTTAAATCAGAGAAAATTATATATTTGAAAGTTTTATATAATAAAGAACTGCACTTAGCAGGCAGTTCTTTATTATATTAATTTGAATCCAAAAAATTAATATTTTTCACCTTTCAAGCTTACTCATCTCTTCTAAGCTTAGACATTATAACCCCATCTTCAAATTTTCCCTTAATAAAGTCTCTTTCCCTTACAATTCCTTCTTTTATAAATCCAGACTTTTCCATAAGCCTTATGGATGCAGTATTTCCAGGAGTAATAAAAGCCTCAATTCTATTTAAATTCATATTCTTGAAGCCATAGGTTATAACAGCTTTAACCGCTTCAGTTCCATACCCTCTTCCCCACTGGCTTTTCATAAGATCATATCCTATTTCAGCCCTTCTTGCATAATTATCAAAATTTCCAAGGCAGCATATACCAATAAGCTTTTCTGTTTCCTTTAGTGCAATTCCCCAAGTAATCTCTTCACCTGCTTCAAACTCCTCATTATACCTTTCAATAAATGTATCTGCTTCAGATAGATTTTTAATAGGACGAAACCAGTCATAAAGAGCTACCTCATCATCACTAAATATTTCAAATATCTCCTTATCGTCATCTCTGTATATTTCTCTTAAAACTAGTCTTTGAGTTTCTATTCTCATTATTTTATCCGGAATAATTATATTCATAGGTGCTCTCCTTTATATTAAATTAAATTTTCTTTTCCATAAAATAATTCACCTCGTAGAGGATATGTCTTTTATAAATACCCTTTCAAGCTATTGCTTTGAAGCTTTTTATATTATGAATTATACCATATTTTTACTATAATTGGTTTTTTATTCAATAAGGTATTTAACAAAAAAATAGTCCAGCGGATTTGCTGAACTATTTTTTATTCCTGTAAAAAATCATTTATAATTTCTAATATTCTATTAAGCTCAAAATCACTTACATTAATTTTATAAATTTCAGATATAGGTTTAAACGCCTCTTGAAGGAGTAATTTTTCTTCTTCAGGAAGATCAACCTTCTTACCGGTGTACACTGGGGTAGTGAATAACATCTTTTCCACCATACAGCATATATGAATCATTAGCATCACATACTGCGACCTATTTAATACAATGGAAAACTTCTCCTCAATTATTGATATCACTTCTCCCACATGGCAGGAAAGCTCCCTGCAGTTAAGATACTTAACAAAGTTTTCAATTATGAAATATAGGAATCTTGACATTCCCCCTATACTCATGTCCTCCTCTGTGCCATTTAAAGGATATATTCCGTATATATTCAATAGGTCTCTAAGAATTAAATATCCATCTCTAAAGACTAAATCATCTATTGAAATGAAGGGAACATCAATAGCAAGAGGATTATGCGACCCCACTACACAGATAATATCATTATTACAACTAAATTCTTCAATGTGCATGTTCATCTGTTGATAAGTTTCAAAATCCAAAGCAACAATTTTTACATGCTTATGAAAAACAAATTGATGCTGTATCATTTCGGATATTTTTTCTGCTACACCATATCCGGTAAGACATACAGTTAATAAGACTTTTGTTCCTGTATTCTGATTATAATCCGGCATTAACAACGCCTTGTGCTTATTCTCTAAAGTATTAAGCTGAGAATACAATTTATCTAATGTCATATCTATTTGTTTTACCAATCTTACAGCTTCTATTATAATTGGTGTATTAAAATCATTCAAAAACTTAAGAGGGATATTTAGAAGCTTTTTTTCAAGTTTGGATTTTAAGCTTTCAGATATAGTATTATCACTTATGAGAAGCATTCCTTTTTCCACTGCAAACATATGAATATACTGCTCAATTAGTATGATATTTTGTTCCTCGCTAACCTCTTTATGATATTCGTAGTAATGTACTGAGTAATCACCAAAGCTTTCATTAATCTTTTGAGCTATATTTTTTGCAGAACTCTCTTCTGCAGATAAAAGCAGTATAGAAATCCCTGACGACTTCTTCAATTCATCCCAGGATAAAATCTCATAAATTTCATAAATAATATTATTACTTACTTTCAGCGGTTTAAATTCTTCTTTTATTAATGTATATACTTCTCCAGATAAGGCTTTTAAATCATTATTCGCCATTTCTGATTTCACTTTTTCCTTAGACTCTTCTCCCCAATTTTTCTCCTCTAAAATATTTAAAAACAATAAAGCTAACTTTGATATGAGCTCGTCGGTAATATCTAGCTTTTCCGCTTTTTCTATCAAACTAATAGCTTTAGAAATCGTTTGCAAAATTTTGTTGAAGTTAATTCCTCTAATTCCATTACTATCACTATCAGTATCCGCGTTTTCATAAAATCTGTTAAAATGCTCTCTTATAATATCTTTAAGTATCTTTTTAAGCTTTTCTGCATGCAGAGTTTCATTATTGGACTGCAGGTTGTATTCCTCATTTATAAAATTATATAGATTATTACTTTCTTTAACATTACTGATATTTGAGCCTGTAATCTCAATATAGTCCCTGCTTTTATCATTATTATAATCATTCTTTAATATAGACAGCAGATTCTTCTTAATTGTGTATGGGATGTCTTCAATTTCTACATACATGTCAGGTTCATCTGATAATATGCTTCTCATATAAGCTCGTGCCAGTATGACCTTTATATCATTTTTAAGCTGACCTATATTGCCCTTGCAGGGATATTTCAAAAGCACCTCTATCACCTTATTATGAATAAATACTTTTCTCTTCATAGATGATATTTCTTCCTTCAATATTTTTTCCATGGTATTCATTCTTTGTTGAAAGCTGAAATCTTTAAAGGAGGGAAGTGACATTATAACGGGTATCCTTCTGAGAAAAGTGCCTAAAAAAGTATCTTCCAAATTTTCTGTAGTAGCAAATATTATTCTTACATGAGCTTTACAGCTGTTTGAAGATTCCCCTAATCTCCTATAGGTTCCTGTATCAATTATGCTAAAAAGCATCTCTTGTGCTTCAGCAGGAAGTCTATGTGCTTCATCCAGAAAAAGGTACCCATTTTCTGCACTTTCTACAAGGCCCTCCTGCTCTGTTACTGCTCCGGTAAATGCGCCCTTAATGTGTCCAAACAAAATAGAAGTAATAAGCTGAGGGTTATTGGAGTAATCAGCACAGTTTAGCGAGATAAATGGACTATCTTTTTCAATTACTCCTGCCTGAACTGCGTATTTATAAGTAAGTTGTGCAAAAAAAGTTTTTCCTACTCCTGTCTCTCCATTGATAAGCATGGCCAAACCATTATTAGGATAATGTACTGAGGCCATAGCCATCTCTATACTTTTAAAATAAATAGGATCCCTGCCGTAGGTTTTAATAAATACGTTATCTTCAGATGCCTTGTCCTTTCTTCTGGATGCGCTATACAATACAGGTTTACCTGTGCTTTTTATAATTTTCCCCTGCCGATAAAGTTCATTTAAGTAGTTGCATGCACTGACCCGTGATATTGAAAATTTTTCTGCTGTTTCCGCAGCACTTATTGGCGAGGTTGTTGAAGAATGTAAGACAAATAAATATATCTTATCAATCATCTTCAAGTTATGTTCTATCATGTGTTATCCTCCTTCTGCTATGTTATAAGAGTATAAAAACAGGTATTATTATTCTGCAATCAGAAAAGGATTATGGTTATATATATATAATAGCACAAATTTACTGATTTTTCAGACATTTTTCTACTTTATTCGCGCGTGTACTAATATTTTTTTTAACATTAAAATATCTCACAGAATTTCTGTGAGATATTCTAATATAATATTGAAATTTTTCATTAACCTAAATAAGCTTTATTATAAATTTCAATAATACTTGGCTTGGATGCTTTAACAGGAGTATGTCCATAGCATCCATCTATTAACGCTTTTTCAGCCATGATCTCAAAATCCTCTTTCTTTACATTGAGCTTTTCCAATGAAACATTAGTTCCAATCTTCTCAGATAATCTTCGAACTTCCTGAATTAAAAGTTCTGTGGCTTCTCCTGGCTTCATTGATTTTGTGTCTTCCTCCCAATGATATCTTAAGTATAGTTCATCATAAAGCTCAGGGATATTTTCTGCGTTGAATTCCATAACATAAGGCAGTAATACTGCATTACTTAAGCCATGGGGTAATCCATAAGTAGAACTAAGCTGATGTGACATAGCATGTACTAATCCCAATCCTGAGTTGCAAAAGGAAATCCCCGCTAAAAATTCCGCATATATCATATTATCCCTAAATTCTATATTTTGAGGTTCTTCGCAGGCCTTATCCAAATATTTAAAAATTAAACCCACCGCTTCTAAAGCAGAGCATTTACTTACAGCATATGCATTTTGTGACGTATAGCTTTCAATTGCATGAGTTAAAGCATCCATCCCTGTGGCTGCTGTTAATTTAGCAGGAAGTTTAAGCATAAGCATACTGTCATTAACCGCTAAAAGAGGTATGGCATGTTTATCTTTAATAGCAATTTTTCTATTTTCTTTGGTATCTATGATAAGGCATGCTCTTGATATCTCGCTGGCTGTGCCTGCAGTAGTGTTAACTGCAATCAAAGGAACAGAGTCTAAAGTACACTTCTCAAGTCCTATATAATCCTCAAGCTCTCCTCCATTGAAATTAAAACTCCCATGGCTTTGGCGCAATCCTCAGGAGATCCGCCTCCAATTGCTACTATGCCCTGGCAATTATATTTTTTATAATACTCAGCACCAAGCTTTACATTTTCTAAGGTAGGATTAGGAGATACCTCATCATAGAAAGCATATTCTATATCAAATCCGTTAAAATTATTTATAGCCATTTGTGCAAGACCGCTCTCATGGAGATATTTATCAGTTACTATAAGAACTTTACTTACACCTTTCGAAACCAGAAATGGTGCTATTTTTTGTGAACATCCATATCCAAATAAGCTTTCTTTAGGCATAAAAAATTGATGAAACCCTTCCATTTTACCCTCCTAAATATTCAGCAATACTCTAAACATGTCCGGAGTACTTGCTGCTTCAAACGCTTCCTGAAGCTTATCCTGGTCAAATTCACCATCGATAAGCAAATCTAAATTTAAATCCTCTTTATTAATTAAATCCATAGCCTGCTGGAATGCAAAAGTAGAAGCTGTGTAGGTACCTATAATTTCCCAAAGATTATAATGAATTAAATTAGGATCTATATTCATCCCCCATTCTGGTGCTGGATAGTTTGCAGCAAATAATAATATTCTGCAGCACTTAGGAGCCATTTCAAAAACCTGTCTATACACTGGAGTTGCCCCTACACTTACTATTATGCCATCCAGCTGCTGACCTCCTAATATTTCATTTACTCTGGTTTTAAGATCTTCTTTTTTTGAATTTATAAGATGCTTAAAGCCCATTTTTCTTAAGGTTTCAAGCTTTTTATCGCTTACTTCGCTTACAATAACCGTAGCACCGTACTTTCTGGCTACCTGTGCATTAAGGTTTCCCATGGTTCCTGCACCTACAACTAGAATATTTTCATTTGGCTTTATTCTCATTCTCTCTATTCCTTCAACTACTGTGGCTATAGGTTCAAGAAAAGCAGCATGCTTAAGAGATACGCCATCCCTTACTTTAAAGAGCTTTCTTCCTTCTACTGCTTTATATTGAGATGCTCCATGAGGGCCATGGTATCCGTCTGCATTCCCTGCAGTATGGGATGAAGTAGCATTCATGCACCTTTTTAAGTTAAGACCTTTTCTGCAATCATCGCATACTCCGCATCCAAGTACACCAAAGGCTACTCTGTCTCCTTCTTTAACATTTTTTACATCTGCTCCTACTTTAACAACAACACCGGCATTTTCGTGTCCAAAGGCAACATTGTAAGGTATGTTGTCTCTGGTTCCCATCCACAGCTGATAATCTGAGGTACATAAAGCACAAACTTTATTAGCTACTAAAACTTCATTATTCTTTATCTCAGGAATGTCTACTTCAAATAGCTTGGCTTCTCTAGGTCCTGTTATAACGCTTATTTTATGTTTATCCATTATTTTCTCCTCCGTAAATTTAATATATTTATGATGCTTCAAAAGGCACATCCTGTAGGACATTTTATAGAAGGGGGAGCCCTAAGGCGCCCCTATATAACTTATAAAATACTCTTCTGCTTTAATAAAAAGATCAGTTTTATATAATTCCTATTAATCCTAAAATAAAGGAAATCACTATAACATACATAAGGCATTTTGTTATTTTTAATCCTTTTTTATCAAAATATAGATAAATCAATGCTACAGTTGCAAATGGAAGTAGTCCTGGAAGGATATTATTTAGTATTGTAGACAAAGCCCATTCCTTACCATTGATTGACCATTTTAATGCTGGAACAATGTTAACATAGCTTGCTGCCATAATTCCCATCATTATCATTCCTAGCACTGAAGCTCCTTCAATTATATTTGATATGGTTTTGCTTTGAAGGAACATAACTGCAGCGCCTCTTCCCAAGGAGTAAGATTTACGCATGAAGTACTGACCATAAATAATAGAAATTATCATGAATATGGTTATTGGCATTGCTCCACCAACCCATGATCCTTGCTCTGCCCATGGAATAGCAAGAGCTAAAAGCATTGGCCTAATTGTTCCCCAGTCAAGTGAATCACCTATGCCGGCTAAAGGTCCCATTAGACCAACCTTTGTGGTTGTAACCACCTCATAAGATCTTTCCTCCGGAGGTAAGTTTGCATTTTCTTCTTCCAGTGCAATAGTTGCACCTAATATAAAGCCTCCACCCCAGATTGCCTGAGTGTTAAAGAACTGAAGGTGCCTTTTTAAAGCTTCCTGAAGAGATTCTTTAGTAGTATAAAGCTTCTGAAGTGTAGGAATCATTGCATAGCAAAAAGCTAGTCCCATTAAACGTTCAAAGGAGTGTGAAGCTTCTGCAAATGTCCACCATCTCCACCATGCTCTTTTTAAATCCTTTGATGCAATCTTTTTTTCAATATTAGCTGCACGTGCTTCCATTATTCCGATACCTCCTCTGCATTATTACCGTTTCTTAACAGAATATAAACGTATCCTACAACTGCACCTATTATTGCAAGTAATGCAACGTTTATATTTCCGAATCCTTTAAGCATAACTGTAATAAAATATGCTCCTACAAAGAAAGGAAGAAGTTTTTTACTTCCAATGGTTTTAACAATTAAAGCAAATCCTAGAGCAGGAAGTACTGCTCCAACTGCACCTAATCCTCTTATAACTGCAGCTGGAATCACTGAGAGTAACAATTGTGCTGTATCCGGACCTTTAAAGAATAAAAAGGTCATAAGAGGAACATATATTATAAAGGCTGTAAGCATTGGATAAATTGTGGCACATCGACTTAATTCTCCTAAATCATACTTATCGATAGCTTTTTCTGCACGATGGACCCAGGTTCCATTTACAACATATAAAAGATTCATAAGCTGATTTGCAACAAGTCCTACAGGAACAGCAATTGTTACTGCAGTTTCTGGAGAAACTCCACTTAGAACTGCTGTGCTTATACCAACAATACTTCCTATACAGGTATCTGTTGGTATAGCTCCTCCGGTGTTCTGGAGTCCCATATAAATTAATTGAAGAGGTACTGATGCAACCATAGCCGTTGGTACATCTCCCAAAACTATACCTACCACTAATCCTACTACCAAAGGCTGCCTGTCAAGACCAAAAGCTGAATAAAAAAGACCTGACCTATAAAGCCATACCCACATAGCGAGTATAAATGCTGCTAAAATTGTCATTTAAATTCCCCCTATCCTTTATAATTATTATATTTATTTAAAATATTTATTTATAACGGTACTTAACTCCATTCCAGCATCTTCAGGAGTCATTTTAAAATATACATGTTTTCCCCTGTCCTCTATAGCTTTAAGCCCTTCCACATCATCCTTGGTTATACTTATAGAACCTGCTACTACTACACTGGAGGCTTTGGAGGCTATCCCTCCAACATTCACCTCATCTATAGGAATATCAGCTTCTATCAAGCCCTTCATTACATCTACTGTCCTTGTAAGCAGCAGGATATTTTCTTCTTTAAAAAATCCAGCTTTCCATTTTTCAGCTGTATCACTTAAGCTTAGCATCGAAAACTTCAAATGCTTTGGTGCCGTTGCTTTATATAAAGACACCATGAATGGATCCTTTGCAAATTTATCGTCAACAATAAGTATTCTATCCACAGGTACAGATTTTGACCATTTAACGATTATTTGTCCGTGGATTAATCTGTCATCGATTCTGCATAATGTTAATTTTGCCATATAACTTCTCCTCCCATTTATACATTTGCTTTAAGCAAACTCTCACGAGTTGCAATTCCTACACCATTTCTTCCAACTTCAGATGCTAATTCTGCCAGTTCTTCATAGCCAAGCTGATTCCTCATAACTATTACTTCCACCAGCATAGGAAGGTTCAAACCTGTTACAATTGAAACCTCATAATCTCTTAAAGTTCTTATTGCCTGGTTATAAGGACTCCCCCCCATTATGTCTACCATGATGAGAGGAAGGCACCCATCCTTTTGCAGGGAATCTTCAATCTCATTGCAGAAAAATTCATACATTTCATCAGCTCCCATACCTGTAACCACTGATAAAGTACTGATTTTTTCCTGCTTTCCCATGATTAATTCACAACTCTCCTTAATAGCTTCGCTGAAATGACCATGGGTAGCTAAAATAATTTTCCTTTCCATACTCTTCACCATGTTTAACCTTATATTGTGTAATTGTGTTCTGTCACTGCGCTTCCGCTTAAATTGTACTTTTCAACGGTTTTTGAAACCTCAGCACCATCATGAATAATATCTTTTAATGCATTTATTACGCCTTTCATATCATGATGTCCCCATACGTTTCGTCCGAATACTACAGCTTTAGCACCGCATTCCGTGATATCCTTTGCCGCTTCAAGAACAGTTTTAATATCCTTAGGACTTCCACCTAAAACTGTTACCGGAATTCTTGAAACTTGAACAAGTTCAGTGAATCTTTCCTTGTCTCCTGAATATGGAATTTTTAGTACATCAGCTCCAAGTTCAATTGCTATCCTGGAGGCATTAGCAATAACATCATGATCCTTCGCATATTCAGGAGGACATTTTCCACCAGGCATTGGCTCTACCATTACTGGAACATCAAGCCTGTCCGCTTCTCTAATTACATTAGTAAGAATCTTTACATGGTCTATGGTTACCTTTTCATCTCCTCCATAAGGAATCATTACTTTAACTGCAGAGCATCCATATTGCATAGCCTGCTCAACTGTAGAGCTCTGAAAGCATGAGAGCACTCCTTCATTATGACCGGGTATCTTCCAATAATGACGGTAATCCAAAGCTATTATTTTAGCAGGAGGATTTTCCGCACTGTTGAAAATATCCATAGTCTGCTTTGCCATCCCTAGTTGAAGCAGAGTTCCGTCAGCTCCGTACTCCACCAGTTTCTCAATAACCTTTACAGGGTCTTCAAGCCCCTTTTTAATTCCTCCGATTCCATGATCTACAGGAACATACACTGCCTTTCCATCCTTAGCAAATAAACTATCTACTCTTTGTTGTTTTAAGATGGACATGTTAACCACTTCCTTTCTTTCATCCTTAGATAACGTTTTCAGAATTATAATAAAGCAAGAGCTGTGCCAAAATCACTTATATCCCCTGAAGCCTTGAATTCACTAGCTTTCAACCCTTAAAAAATGTGTTTAATTTATCTTAAACATATTCTTTTAAGGTATAAACACATCTAAAAGCTATTAAACACAACAATAAAAGGAGCCTGACTAAAACAGTCAAACTCCTTTTATTGTTTAAGCAAATCATATATCCAGATATTCTAAATTTATTTATAAAATCGCAATGGCATACTAATGAATTCTTATTTTTAATTATTTCTTTCCGGATATTTATACCTTCTTACATATTTATTGATCTGGAAACTCTTCCATAGCCTTCATATGAAACATCTCCCATAGATGTCCATCCAAATCTTCGAAACCCCATTCATACATGTAGCCATAATCTATGGGATCCTTAAAATACTTTCCGCCAATATCGAATGCCTTGTTTACAATTTTATCCACTTCCTCCTTGCTTCCTAAGCCTATAGAAAAAATAGCCTCTGTAGATTTATACGCATCACAAATATCTTTTTTTGTGAATTTCTTAAAAAACTCCCTTACTTGAAGCATTGCATATACATTTTCACTGATTATCATGCAGGCAACATTTTCATCAGTAAAACGCAAGTCAAAATCAAAACCTATCTTTTTAAAAAACTCCATGGAGCTGTTTAAATCCTTAACCATTATGTTTATAAACACTGGATTGTTCATAAAACTCCCTCCCTATATAAATTACAATTCCCATCAGGATAATATAATTTATATTCCATATTTGTAATAATAAGTTTAAAATACCATTATCAGAATATTTTGTCAATAATCATTTTCAAAAAATAATAATTATTTTTTTATATAGCCTTCCTATAACAGAAAAGTTAAAATCAGAATTTATTAGTATAAGAAATCACGTTGCATTGTTTAAAAACATAGAATATACTAGAATTTTTAATAAAGGAGCAATATTTTATGGATAACTGTCGTAGCGATAATTTATCAGGACAATATTCATTTTCCCCATTTAACGGGAGCTTTAACCCTTCAGGATTTTATAACCAAAGCTGTAGGTATTATATTCCCTGTCCATTCCCTCCCCCTGAAATATATAAGCCGCAATTTAATTATGTGGCAGATATCCCCATAAACCTTGCTAAATCTTTGGAAGGAAAATATTTTGTAGGATATGCAGATAATCTTACCTTTGGCAAAGGCACAAGCGCTTGGGCAAGACTTTATAATCCTCCAAACTCAGGGGTAAATCTTCATGTAACGGTATGGACTGTAAGCGATATTTCAGAGTCCCCTTTCAGAGCTCAAATATGGTTTAATGCAACTTCCCCGGGAACACCTCAGGATTCTCCTCTTGTAACTCCAGCTAACCTTGCACTATGTCCACCTGTTTCTCCTAGGATAAAGCTTCAATATGCTTCTAATGTTACAGGAAACCCAACAGGTGGCATAAAAGCTTTTGCAAGAAGAGGCCAGCCTGAAACCACATTAGTAGATGATGAACAGGGAAAATTCATATTCCCTCCCGGAGGCTCTTTTATGATTTTTTTATCTAATCCTGAAACACCAGATGTAGCTGCTGAAGGTAAAGCAGGCTTCGGATGGTGGCAGGAACCAATTTTCTGTTAGTTATGAAATATAAATAGCTTTATAAAAAAAACTGCCCTTAAGTTAATACCTAAGGGCATAGTTTATATTTTAAATTTGCATATTCTCGCTTCTGTTAAAACAGGAATATTGATATTCCGGCTGTGTTTTAATATAATATCCAGTCCGTACATGACCTATCCAGCTTTGAAAAATCGAATTCCAATGGTTTCTTTGAAAAAACTCTTCAACTGGATTTTCTGCTTCAGAACTCCACTCCAATATTACAAAAGGACCAATTCCTAAGGACCAAACGCCTATTTTTTCCACATCTGTTTCTCTTATCAGCAAAAGAGGAATCCCATATTGATAAGCCATTGCTGTTTCAATTTGAGCAAAAGGACTTCCTTCCCATGCGTTTCCTTCTTTCTGTTCATTAATATTATTTTCTAAAAGTCTTACTTTTCTCTGCTTTAAATTTACCGATATCATTCCATAGCTGGATAAAATAATTCTCCGTATATTTGCCAAAGGCGGTTCCGGATATTGTTCACTTAAGGGAAGGCTACGGGGAAAAAGCAATGACTTTCTTATTTCTTTAATCAATTCCTCTATAAACTGCTGCTGTACTACATTTAATTTATTTGGATGGCTCAAAAATACAGGTATATTAAATAAAAGTTCTGTTCATTCTGTATTCATGTTTGTCCCCCTTCAATTTCATATTATGAAATAGTCTTTAAAAGGTTACATAATTTATAGAATATAGAATTATATAAAGTCTTCAATTTTACAAAGCCAAATCATATGGTCAGAGCCTGTTCCCCAGTAATCCTTTACTATTTTAAAGGGTTCTCCAAACTTTCTCCTCCAAATTTTTTGAGCACTTTTATAACCGCTGTCTAAAGAAAATTCTCTGACACCTTTCTTATGAAGTTCTGTGAGCATTGCATTAATTAATTCCGATCCTATGCCTTTGTTTTGATAATCAGGCAGCACAAAAAGACTTCCTAATTCTCCAATATGATGAAACTCTTCATCAATACACCTTTTAATATCACTGCCGCAGGGTCCGAAGGAAACAGTACCTACGGTATTTCCATTAAGCTTTGCAATTAAAAAATCTATATTTGAATTCTCAAGTTCCAATGAATTGTCTATCATCCACTTCTTATATGCAATTTCATTTTTAATATCTTCCTTTAAAGAAGCCAACCCTTCTTTATTAAAGGTATGGGGAATGGTTTTTTCAAAGAGCTTATAAGCTGAGGTCTTGTCTTCTGTAGTAAGCTTTTCTATTGTTATATTCTTACTCATAATATTACCTTCCTATACCATTTTGGTATTACATTTGCCATATTATTGTATTGCAGCAAAACACCTTCAGCCTGCTTCAGCATAACCTCAACTTCCGAGCTTCCAAAAGGGATTGCCCAATAGATGGAGGAAAGAGTATTGCTGGAAATAAAAAGAGCAAGAAGCTTCCAAAAATCTAAAGGTACATCACTATTGAGATATCCACCCACTCGTCCTGCAGCAAATTCTCTGCTGCAGCTATAGCACCATACTATGCGATTAAACTCTTCCCAGGGATCGCCATAATTGAAACGATTGAAATCTATCACAGAAAGCCTGCCTTCATCAGATAAGATCATATTTCCAACATGATAATCACTATGGTGAAAATACTGAGGACGATCCTTTAAAAGGCACCTGTTTTCATTAATATAATCTATTAATACTTCATCCCCTGAAAATTTGATTGGACAATCCTTGCATGAATTAATTTTATTATCTATTATTCTACTAAACTGTGATTCCCATGACTCCTGAGCTTTGGGAGCAGGAATAGTATGTATTTTTTTAAGTATCCTTCCAGCCTCAATACCAAGATCATACTGTTGATTTTTTCTAAGCTTAGGTAATACTATTTCACAATCATTTCCTTCTACCCAGCTTAACAGAGTATATACCTCTGCTCCCCCGCTACAGATTCCAAAATCAATAGGCTGTATTTTTATAAAGGTTATATATCCTGGTATGTCCTTCATGTTCCACCTCTGTAGGCCTTATCATTTCTTCAGCCTCTACTATTATTTTAATATCTTTTTTTGGATCTGTTGACATTGCTGTAAGCGGCGTTAATTTAAATGCTGCAGCTAAGATTATATTTATTATAGCATTATTTTTACTTAGAAAATATAAACTTAATCCTTTTTTAATCATGATTTTAACTGGCTTCATGGGTTTATTTATATATACCTGATAAAGATAATTTTATAAAAAAATCATAAAAGTATTTTTGTAAACTTTCTATCAAAAAATATACTTTATAGAATGCTGATTTTTGTCTATATCCTTTTATTTGTGCTTCATTGAAAACTGCTTATTATCTTAGGTTAATACACAATTTAACTGCAAGACTTATATAAGAATCTAATCAAAATTTATCATAATAACTTGAATTCTCTATGAAATTCATTTTATATTCACAGAGGATTTCCTTCTATTCCTTGAATATAGTTGAAGGAGTCATTATACTTAAATGTAAAACAAAAAGTTACATAATATTATTAAGGGGAAGGAGCTTATCTATGAAAAAATACGTAAAATTCGGTGTCATGATTTTAACCTCTACCATAATAATGTATTTTCTAATGTTTTTGAATGTATATGAATTTGATCACGTGCTTTTCAGTAAGACAAGATTATTTATGTCAATAATGATGGGTGCTGTTATGGCAGTTGTAATGCTTGCTTTTATGCTTAAAATGTATACAAACAAAAAAGCCAATGCAGCTATCTTTGCATTAAGTATCCTTTTATTTTCCGGTTCTTTATATATGGTAAGAAGCCAAAGTACCGTTAATGATGCTGATTGGATGAAAGCTATGATCCCTCACCATTCTATAGCTTTATTAACCAGTGAAAGGGCAGAGCTTTCAGACCCTCGTGCTAAAGAATTGGCAAAGGAAATAATTGAAGCACAGGAAAGAGAAATAAAAGAAATGAAAGCTTTAATAGAAGAATTGGAAAACAAATAATATATTAGAAGATTAATGAAATGAATTTGTCAGGTGCCTGGCACCTGACAAATTCATTAAATCTATTTACCTTCTACGATATACAGTGGTTTGCCAGGTCCTGAAATATATTCATAACCATCCTTTGTCACTGCAATCTGATCTTCATATCTTATACATAGATTTATAGACTCTGCTCCCACAGAAGGATCATATGGATAAACCCCTTGCTCTATAGCAAATACCATTCCTTCTTCAAGAGGAGTTTCTCCTCCATCCTGTATCATTGGATGTTCTACTACATTTAAGCCAATTCCGTGTCCGCTTGAGTGAACTACATAATCTTTGTATTTAGTATTTTTAATGTAATCTTCACACACCTTGTTAATCTCGCCAACGGTAACACCTGGCTTTAAGGCTTTTGCTCCGCTTAAAACCGAATCAAAGGATACCTGAGCCATATTTATAATTTCTTCTGAAGGCTTACCTATATAAAACACCCTGGTTAAATCTGATGCATAGCCATCTATATGACCGCTGATATCTACTAATACCACGTCGTCCTTTTGGATAACTCTATCGGTAGAATATGCGTTGAAGGTGCTGTATTTAGGATTTCCGCTTATAACTGTAAGGTAAGAAAATTTATCTATTCCCTTTTCAGCCATACGCTTTGCAATGCCTCTTGATACATCTTTTTCTGTAGTTACACCTGCAACTATTTCCATACCTGTTTCCACTATAGCATCTTCTGTGGCTTTGCAGGCTTCACGAATCCTGTCTAATTCCCACTTTGTCTTTACCATTCTTGCCTTTTGAATAGTTAATGAACCGTCAATAAAATCAATATCGTTAAATTCATCAATTATATCCTTAAGAAGAGTTAATGAGGAATAATAATGAAGTCCGTCTCCTGCTTCAAGACCTACATTTTTAACTCCATTTAAGTGTTCCTTAAATACTATTCTAAGGGCATCAATAACTGTCTCAGCTTGAAGTTCTCCAAGCTTTCTTGTAGGAGTTCCCCAACAAAGTATATTTTTTGTCCAGCTGTATAGCTGTACTGTGGTTTTTTCAAGAACTCTCAATATTATATAAGGTTCACCTGTCTGTCCTAAAACACAGAAAACAGGTCTGAATAAACTTGAAGAGTACCATGTTTTATATCCTGTAGCATAATAAACATTTTCCGGCATTGATAATAATAAAGCATCGATATTATCCGCTTTCATCTGATTTTGAAGCTTTGTAATATGTAAATTATACTCTTCCTGTGAGAAAGATTTATAAAATTTATCATCTTTATTCAATTCGCTACCTTCTTTATTCAATTCGCTACCTCCTTTATTCAGCTTACCATGGAGAAAATACACTTACTTCTTTTGGTCTGCTTCCTTTGAAGCAGCACCTTCTATATTTTCCGCCTTTGGTATAATATAAGCCATTTCATATTTAGTCTTATAAGCAGGGGCACGATTGGTTGAATACTCAATTACTGTTCCGCTTTCTCCTAATGTAACAATCTGAAGAAAAGAAATAGGATCATTTAAAGATATCCCCAAATGTCTCATTTCATATTCATTACATGAAACCGTAGTGAGAGTTTGTTCAATCCTGTAGGGAACAATAGAATTTTCAAGTAACTTTATATAAAGAGATGTATTATGAAAGTCTATATCTATGAGACTGGGACATAACTTATAAGGAACATATGCATCAGATAAAATATTAAAATTATCCTTCATATATAAAAGCCTCTCTAGATGAAAAACTTCATCACCCTCTTTAATCTTAAGCTTATCAGCAATTTCTTCATTTGCCTTTTCAATATTCTGAGTTATTATTTTAGCTTTGCTGTACGCATCTTGTTCAAATCCCTCATCATATAAAATGATATTACTTGACTTATCTGAATCTACTAATCGTTTATTTCCCAGGTAAAATGATCCTCTTCCTTGAATCCTAATAACTTTGCGTTCATCCTCCAGAATTTTAAGAGCTTTTCGTATCGTAGGTCTGCTAACTCCGAAAACCTCACCCAGCTCTCTTTCTCCAGGCAATGGGGAGTAATATGGCAGAGCAGAAAAAGCTTCTAAAAGTTCCCCAGTTAGTGTTATATAACGGGATTTTTCATTTTGCTTTGACATTTCTCAACCTCAATTCCATTAATTTTTAATCTATCCACGAGGACTATGCCAGTCAATTCTGAATAAGCGTCAAAACTCAATGGAGATCATATTCATTTTACCATATCTTTCGATAACACTTAACGCCTATAAGAAGTTTGTAGAATAAATTTCTTTACTTATAAAAGTTTTGAAACATCTATTTCGGAATCATTTGCAATAATTTGAATAGATACCTTTGTGCCTTTGTTTATCATTTCTTTAAGCATAGCTTTTTCTTCTTCCGAAGCTGCGATATTTTTATGGAACTTTTTCCTTCCTGCATTTATTGCCATACCGCCTATATTAATTTTCTCAAAATCTATTCCTTGCTGCATCATGTCATATAATGTTTTTGGATACTTCACCAGTATTATTATTTTATCATTTTCATTAAATCCAGACTTTATCCTTTCAACAGCTTCACTTGCGCTGAAAACTGACAGCATAACATTAGCTGGAACGCAGGATTTTAATACTGCTTTCATAAATTGATCTTTGCTTACAACATCATCAATAACCATGATTTTATTTGCTCCGGTATACTTCAGCCAAGAGGTCATTACCTGCCCATGAATCAGTCTGTCGTCAATCCTTGTAAGTACTATCTGCTTCAATATATCATCTCCTCAATAACTAAAAATCATTTTCCATATTATTTGATAAAATCTTAATCTGCTCAGATAATGTTGTTATCCCA
>NZ_CCXI01000111.1 GCF_000820705.1 Clostridium polynesiense
ATTTTCCATATTATTTGATAAAATCTTAATCTGCTCAGATAATGTTGTTATCCCAGCTTTACCAATTTCTAATATATTCCCCTCTAGCTCCTTGATATTAGAACATTCACTTTGAGTAACAGCCTCCAGCAGCATAGGTAAATTTACGCCTATTATACATGGTATATCGCTGTTTCTAAGACACCTCATAGCAGTATTACATGGCGTACCTCCGTAGAAATCCACAAAAACGAAAACGCCGTCTCCTTCATCCATTTCTACAAGAGCTTCCCTAAATCTTTTTTCATATTCTTCCGGGCCCTCTCCATGAACTAATTCTACTGCTTTAATTTTATAATCATCACCTGCTATTAACTCCACAGCACTTTTTAATCCACTTCCTAATGCACCATGTGTTGCAATTACAAATCCTATCAATATTCCACCTCCTAATATGAGATAAACTGCAATAATATTATAAATTTATAATAAACTTATCTTTTACGGTGGTTGTATGTAACCTTTATCCTACGTAGGCAAATATTCCAAGATAATATCCAACAATTCCTACTGCCATTAAAATTAGTATGATGTATACAGGAGATATCTTTTTCTTTAAAAGCCCCCATGTTCCCATTATCACACCAAAAGGTAATAAGTTTTTAACCAATCCATCTAAAACTTCCTGAAGAACAACGCTTGTTTCCCCAATGGTCACCTGAAGAGGTGTAGTTAAAAACACTCTTTCTGCCCCCATTGCTCCAACAACAATTAATCCTAGAATCGCAAAGGCACTGGTAAGATTTGTTAATGAATTACTATTTCCAATTATCTTCATGATTGCAGATCTACCCTGTCTGAATCCTATCATGTATAAGTTATATCCAAGAATCAACATAATTCCTGTAAAGATTACGAAGAATAACACTGGACCTGCCATATTTCCCTGAAGTGCAAGTGAACATCCAATTGAAATAGTGATTGGGTATATAATTCCTCCTGCTAAGCTGTCACCAATACCTGCCATTGGTCCCATTAAACCTGTTCTTAACCCATTAATCATTTCATCAGAAATATCTGCTCCATTTGCTTTTTCCTCTTCAATAGAAGCACATATTCCAGGAATTACAGTACCTACGAAGGAAGGCTCTGTATTAAAGAAAACCAGATATCTCTTTAATGCAGCGCTGATATCCTCTGGATTTTTGTATAATCTTTTAATAATAGGAACCATTGCCAAAACATTTCCTGAAGCCTGCATTCTTTCATAGTTATATCCTATTTCCGCACCTAGTCCAATTAACCAATGCTTTATAAGATCTGATTTTTTAAGTTTTACACTGTAATTCTTTACTTCTGAAGCGCTATCCGCATTTTCATCAAGGTTAGAATCAAGTAAACCTTCTGAATCAGATGTTGCAGAAAAGTATTTATAAACAGCCAGACACGCACCTAATATAGCTAATGGCATTATTCCTAATTTAAGATAAGTGCTTGCAAAGAAACCTATTATAAAAAATATTATCATCTGTTTGTTTGCTAAAAAGTTTAAAAGCATTCCAACTCCCAGTGCAGGAATTAAACCACTGGTAACCCCAAGTGCATTAACTAAACTTTGAGGAATTTTATCCACGAGATTCATCATGAAATCTCCTCCGAACATTACCAATAAAAACGCTGGAAGTCCGTTAACTAAAAGAGAAGTAAGCTGTGGAAATAAAGCAGCATTGAGCCATATCTTATTGATTTCGCCTTTTTCAGCATTGGCATCACATCTATGTACCCAGAAAATATTAAGTGTCATCTGAAGCTGCCATAATAACACACCTAAAAGTCCTAGAGGTATAGCAAAAGTTAAAGCTAACTCTGGAGACGCCTTAGCAAGGATGGTTATAGCTGTACCATAAACTCCCGCTACACCAATATTCCCAGGCATAGCTCCTCCTGCAGATATCCATCCTAAATAAGCAAGATTGATGGTAGCTCCGGCAACTAACCCTAATTGAGGTTCACCTAAAATTATTCCAACTAAAGTACCGGTTACCAGTGGATAACAAAATGGCCAAGTTATTGGACTCCATACTCTACCACAGGCTAAGTTTGCAAGTATTGCAATTAATAAAGCTTGAAATATCATTTTTCATCCCCCTTTTTGTAAAGTAACTGTGATTTTTTCACTAAAAATTAACCATATTCTTTGATTGTTAATTATTTATTAATACAACCACCTTAAGTAAAGGTTATCATAAACCATTGGTATTTACAAGTGGTAAACATAGTTTTTTAAAAAAATTTATTTTAACTGATTTAATACAAAGCATGATTCCATGCCATTGTTATCACTAAATTTACTATATCTCCAAATTTTTTTTAAAAACATTCACGATAAAATTCTTATCACAATAATTTGTAAAAGTTATCATTTTACCATTATTTACACATAGTAAACCACTGGTATACCTCTTATACTCCTCATAGAAATCTGAAGTCACATCATCAACGCTTGTGGTTCATAAAATAAGAAAATATTTTAAATATTAATCATTTATTTTATCAGGGATAATAGCGGAAGTCCCGTATTTATAGTAATACTTGCAATATTTTATAGACAATGTCTTTAGAATTATATTAAAATATTAACAATAAGTGAAATAAATTGGGGTAAAAAAGATAATATCAGTCAGTTTGAAAGTGACCTTAAAGGGGAGATGGAATGTGGAATATGAAGTAGGAGATACCCTTCGGGTAGATGGAAAGCTTTATAGAATTATTGGAAAAATACAATACAAAAATCAGGAGGACAATTGCCGTTGGTTTGAGTATAGACTTAAGCAGCAAAATACAGGAACTGAACAGTGGCTAAGTTATGATGATATTTATGATGAATACTCCTTATCACATGGGGTAATACAAGCTCCATTAGAGGGATTTCATCAGGTGGATCAGGGAACTGAAGAGGTTATTGGAATATGGGGTGAAGTAGACGTTAGTGTGGGTGATCGTGCGTCTTTCTTTGAATATGAAGATGATTCTGAAGAAAATATTATATCTGTGGAGCAATGGGATGATGAAAAGGAATTTTCTCTTGGATATTACCTTGATTACAACGAGATAAGCTTAGAGCAGAATCTACAAAGAGAACAGAAACATAAAAATTCCTCTTCGAAATTAAAGGGAAAAAGAAGCTTTAAACCCTTTATTATTATTTTAATTCTACTGATTGGCATAGCTTTTTTTGCTAATACTATATTTTCCAAAAAAAATGTTATTGCAAAATATTTGAAGGATAATCCGTCGTCCTACACCTATGTAACCTCCATTACAGGGAATAATAATGAAAAAGCGGATGTATACCAATCTATATTTGATTTGGATACCACGGTGAAGCAGATTATTCAGGCAGTGAAAGGCAATGTTGAGGATGTGCAGCAAAATACCGAAGACGGCGATAAAAGCGTGGCCATTTTAACTAGTGAAGAGTACTGTCTTGTATATCTTTCTAATGATCAGGAGGTACTTGTGCAGATTTCAAGCCGCAAGTATGCATATTCAACAGACAAGTCCCCCTATCACGCTCACAGAGGGACCTATGTGTATTATAGACGCTACTATTATTCCAGAGGATACTCTAATGATTCTAATTCTTTTGGGAGATATGATTCCCCTTACAAAAATTACAATGGGGAAAAAGTTAATGTAAACACTTCCGATCCGTACAGTGTATATTCTTCAAGTATAAGACAATCCAGTGTAAACAGCCGCCCTTCTTCCGGGGGAGGTCTTAGCAGTGGAAAATAATAAAAAAAGGAGATGGGTAATATGGAATTATTGATAGAAATTATGTATGTAGCTATATATTCAGCGCTAGGTATTGTGCTTATGGTATTAGGAAATTTCCTTATTGATTTAGTTGTGCCATGTCATTTTCCAACGGAGATTAAAAAAGGAAATCAGGCTGTTGGATGGATAAGTGCAGGTTCTTTTATTGGAATCGGCATTATTTTGCGTACAGCTATTATGTCGCCTGCATCACAAGCTATAAAGGAAAGTTTACTTTCAGGAATTCTAAATAGTGTACTATACTTTGTTCTAGGAATTTTATTTTTTAGTCTTGGTTATGTAGTAGTATATTTCTTAAATAGGCGTTATAACTTGAATGAAGAGATTGGCAGCGGAAATAATGCAGCAGGTATTATGGTTTTTGGCATTTTTGTAGGCCTGGCACTTGTAATTAGCGGAGTTATCTGCTGATGAAAAAATATAGACTGCTTATGCTTACCACTCTGATTATTTCCGGCTGTTCTATTTGTTATGAGCTGATTATCAGTGCGGTAAGTTCGTATTTACTTGGAGACAGTACGCTTCATTACTCAATTACCATTGGACTTTACATGTCAGCAATGGGCCTTGGTTCGTATGTTTCCAAGTATATGAAAGATAACTTATTTAATTGGTTTGTTTTCATCGAGATAGGTGTAGCTATTGTTGGCGGAACCAGTGCGCTTCTTTTGTTTTATGCCAACTTGTATTTGGAAACTTATCAGATTGTCATGTACTTGGAAATTATTATTATAGGTACCTTTGTTGGAGCTGAAATTCCATTGTTAACTCGAATTATAGAAAATGATAATGATAATCTTAGAATTACTCTATCCTCTATTTTCAGTTTTGATTATATAGGAGGGCTTGTGGGTTCCATTGCTTTTCCCCTTCTGTTGCTACCACAGCTGGGATATTTTGCAACAGCCTTTTTTATAGGATGTATGAATGCTGCTGCAGCTGCACTTATTATATTTAAATACGCTGGACGTATACGACAGGTTCGCATTTACAAATTTTCTGTAGTAGTTCTTTTTATTTTAATGGCAATGGGAATGCTTTTTTCTGATAGTATTTCAAAGCATGTGGAAAACGGTTTATACCGGGACAGAGTTATATTGTCGGAGCACACCCAATATCAGCATATCGTTATGACAAAGCATAAGGACGATTTAAGGCTGTATATTGATGGCAATGTACAGTTTTGTTCTTTAGACGAATATCGTTATCATGAGGCATTAGTCCATATTCCAATGGCAAAAGCAGAGCAAAAGGATAAGGTTCTGGTTCTTGGAGGAGGCGATGGTCTTGCAGTCCGTGAGTTATTAAAGTATGAGGGTACAGAGATCACACTGGTTGATTTGGACGAACAAATGGTTTCTATTTGTATGGAAAACCCCAATATTACAGCTTTAAACAAGGATTCTTTGAAAAGTGATAGATTAACTATTGTCAATCAGGATGCCTATCAATTTTTAAAAGAAACAAAGGAAAATTTTGATGTGATTATTGTTGATTTGCCGGATCCTAACAATGAGTCTTTGAATAAGCTTTATACAAATACTTTTTATCGTTTATGTTATCAGGCTATGACGGAGGAAGGGGTTATGACAGTGCAGTCAACAAGTCCTTATTATTCTTCCAAAGCCTTTTGGTGTATCAATGACACCTTGGAAAGTGAAGGCTTTTTGGTTCATCCATATCATTTGCAAGTACCCTCCTTTGGCGATTGGGGATTTAATTTAGCCTCTAAAAAGCCGTTAAAGGAGGAAACAGCACTCCAGGTTGATACGAAATATCTTACTCAGGATAACATACACTCACTTTTTATTTTTGGAAAGGACGAAATGCCCAAAGAGAAAGTGGAAATTAACTCATTATCTAAACCAGCATTAATTCAGTATTATTCAGAAGCTATAAGAAACTGGGAGTAAACTCATTGTAAGATAGATAATGAGAATTTATATAGGATTATCTTTTCAAAAAAACAGAAATGTCCACATAATGGACATTTCTTTCTTATTTACTGTTCTTTAAACCCTCCAACTTTTCATCAACTATCAACTTTATAGCCTTTATTAAAACTTCATCCGCTCCAGATCTAGAGTCAAAGCGGAAGGTATTTTTAACAATAGATCTTCCGGTAAAAAACCTGTACCATACCGCTGCGGTTAGATATCTTCCATAAATAAAGTCCATATGATATCCGTCACGGCACAAGGATATTCCTCCCTTTCCGTAATTAAAGCATTTATTCCTTCGAGCAGCTTGTACAACATCACCGCAGGGAATTAAAGTCAGATTTAAATCCTCCGCCACTGAATAATATGCCTCTTTAAGTTTTTCATACATATTTTCCTGGCTGTTATTGTAATTTAAAAAGCTTGGGTGCGTGCTGTCTATTTCATAAGCCCAGGTTTGGTGAATTATCTGTTTTGCATTTGGTGCTGTTTCTATTAAATAATTTGATATATCCCTAATATAGGGATAAAAGCTTTCTTTTATTCCAGACAAGCCACTGGCCTGCTGAAGAGTAATAAAATCCCATTCATGTTCTAAAACCACTTCTTTTATTGATGCCATTCTACCTTCAAAGCTTCCGTTTAAGCTATACTCATAGGCCTTTTCATCCTGTAGTATATTATTCCAGTGAGTCTCCAGTGAACATCCCCCTATATAGAGATTTACTACGTTTATATCCACATCATCAGCTTCTGCAATTTGATGGAGATATTTAGTTGCATCTTCAGAAAAGCTATTACCTATTGCAAGAATATTCATATTATCCCTCCTCTATGATGGATTATAACTCAATATAGACTTCTGTTAAATGAACTATTTTAACTCTTTAACAACTATTCTAACCAATGTATAAAAATATCCTATAATATTTGGAAAACAACAAAAATAGGAGCTTTTTCAAGCTCCATAAATATATTAATATTTTCTATTCGAAATCCTCAAAACCTATTAAAATTCCGCCCTTTTCAGCATAATAGCTGCATAAACCGCTTGTAGCCATAATTTTAATTTCAGCCTTAGGGTATTTGTCTTTAATTATAGACTTTAAATATTCTGCTCTTTCGTCGTTAAAACAATGACTTATTATTACTTTTGCTCCCTTATAACCTCTTGATATCATTTCTTCTACAGCCTTATCGTAAGCAGAGAGTTTTCCTCTGGATTTTTTAAGTACCTCCAGCATTCCCTCTTCACTGGCACAGCCCATAATCTTTATTCCAAGAAGACCAGCCATTGCCCCCTGAACTTTGCTTACACGGCCATTTTTTACAAGGTTGTCCAAAGATTCAAGAACAAATAACAGATTGGTGTGCTTTCGGTATTTTTCAATTTCTTCTACTATCTCTTCAAATTCCAATCCTTGTGCAATAAGATTCACTAATTTGTATACAATTAATGTTATTTCAGGTCCTGCGGATTTTGAATCTATAAGATGAATATTTTTTTCGGGATGTTTTTCAAGGAGCATATTTTTAGCTACCTGAGCACTGGCATAGCTTCCTGAAAGAGCTCCGGTAATTGTCACTGCAAACACATTATCTGATTGCTCATAAAATTTGTACCAATCCCCGGGGCTTGGTGCTGCACTTCCGGTTTTACCTTTATATTCAGTCATTTCCTTCATAAATTCTTTTACATTGAGATTAAAATCATCTATAAATTCTTTATCTCCAACCTGCAGCTTTAATGCTGCTCTGTTAAATTCAATTTTCTCATTGGATACCATTTCTATATTAGTTATATCACAGCCTGAGTCAACTACAATTCCAAATTTCATGTTTTACCTCCGATATTGTTTTCACTACTAGCTGTTATTGTATACTAAATTCTTTTATGATACAATTTACAAAAACCTATGAAATGTAAACTTTTAATTATGGAGGCAGTTATGGAAAGCATATACCCAGAATCCAACCCTACAGAAAGAAATAAATTCACAAGGATGTGTATAGCTGAAGCACTAATAGAATTAATGGATACTCACAATATAGAAAGCATAACTGTAACGGATATAATTAAGAGAGCCGGTGTGTCCCGCAGAACCTATTATAATTACTTTAAGTCCAAAGCAGAGGTTTTATCTAAATACCTTCAGGAAATAGTTGCTGAATATATCAAGGAAACAAGAACCAGAACAGATATAGGCGGCTTTAATGATTATGCTCATATATGCCACTGTTTTCAATTCTTTCAGAAATATCATACCTTTGTAAGCACTCTTATGAAGGCTAATCTTTACTCTATTTTAATAAATGCCCTAAACCAGTATATGGAGGTATATGTTCTGCCTGATTCCTCTTATTCAAGATACGAGTTGTTTTATTATGCCGGTGCCTTAAGCAATACTTATGTAAAATGGATTGAAGGGGGAATGAAGGAATCCCCTGAGGAAATAGCAAAAGTAGTGTATTTATTTATACATAGATAAACTAATAGCAGTTTTCCTCTTCACATTCTTCCCCTTCAAAGTCTATCTCAATAGTCACATGGTCTATTCCTTTTTCCTTCATCAGCTCTCTAATTTTATGCTTTATCTTAATAACATCCTTACGTTCAATCTCTTTACCTACAACTATATGTGTACTTAAGAGATTCTTTTCCCCCTCTAATGACCAAATATGAGTATGATGCACTGACTTAACTTTAGTTTTATTTATAATTTCCTGCTGCACTGCACTGATGGATAAATTTTTAGGAACTCCCTGGAGAAAAACATTTAAAATTTCTTTTAAATTTTTCATCACATTATATAGTACATATATAGTAATCAAAACAGATAAAATAGGGTCAAGTATTGGTAAATCTATAAACATAAGTACAATACTGACAATAAAAATCACGGCCCATCCTAAGACGTCTTCCATGAGGTGCCAGGAAACAACCCTTTCGTTTAAGGAAGTCCCTTTCTTTAATCTTAAGACTGCTACACCGTTAATAAGTATGCCTAAAACCGCGAAGATAAGCATTCCAGTAGGATTTACCCTTTCCGGTTTAAAAATTCTTGGAATTGACCTCATTAAAATAACTGTAGAACCGCTTATCAGTATCAGACTGTTAACTAATGCTCCCAGCAGGGAAAACCTGGCATATCCAAAGGAAAACTTCTCATCAGGGCCTTTTTCTGCGTATCTTTCTAAATACCATGCAATCCCTAAGGAAAGTGAATCACCAAGGTCATGGAGTGCATCGGATAATATAGCCATACTATTAGTCCAAAGTCCTCCTATAATTTCTAATATGGTAAAAGTAAAATTTAATAAGAAGGCTGTTCTTATATTTTCTTGAGCTTCATGGTTGTGATTATGGTTATGGCTCATTTATGGTGCACCTCTTTTCTTCCGTTTCATTATAGTTCAAGCTGCTTTAGAGCCGATGCTAAGAGCTTTCTTTAATTAATTATAGAACAACTAAATTTACCTTGCAATTTCTTAAATGGTAAATATAAGAAAACATCTCAAAAGGTCTAAGCATAAACTTTCTTAAAATCCCTTCATAATTTAAACAAACAGAAAAATCCCCTCAGACCAATAGCCTAAGAGGATCTTTATCATTATATATGCTTATAGCAAAATGAAAGTTTTTTATTTAAAAGAAACGGACGTAAATATGCAACTGTACTGCATAAAGGAAGAACATCTTCACTTAAATTAATTCCAAGGATATTTTTCATATATTCTTTACGTTTTATAATCCTATTCCATAACTCTGGATACTTATCTCTAATTTCTTCCTTTAACTCATCATCAGCAAGTGCAATGGTGCTTTCAGCAGATACTCCATCATATCCTGGAACACGAGGAATAATGTCAGTTTGAAAAATCATTCCGCTTTTAATTAGTTCCTCAGAACCATCATATATAGGAGAGGACATCCACTCTTCATCAGCTGTTAAGTGTCCTGGGCATAGAGACCAATTATATTTTTCTTTAGGAATAACAGATTCTATAAGATTATACATATCTTTGCCTCTCATACCAATTTGTATATTCTCAAGCCAAGCTGTAATGGCAGTAAAATATGGTGCTGCCACCTCTTCGGCATAGTGTTTTTTCTGTTCTGGAAGATCAGAATTACTCATCACTGCATATCCTGCTCTGCTGGATAAACCTCCTTTATATCCCACGGTTAGAGATATTGCATCTCCTAACATCACTTTTTTATCTGTAGGATATAAGTTACCTTTCTCGAACCTTTTTCCTGCAGCTGCTATAGTTACCACGCTATTTCTCTGACCAAAAGCATTAAGCATACTTCCTAATTCCATTTCGGTAACACCAACATCAAGCTTATCCATTGCTCTTAACATACAATCTGAAGCTAGAGATGCACCAAACTCATAATGTGCTATTTCGTTAGCATTATTAACTCTGCGTGCTCCATCATTTCCGGAGATGAATATATCCGCCCTATTAGTAATGCAGCCATCCTCTCCAAGAAGTTTCTTTATAGAATTTACGATGAAATATGGAACATCAAATATATTTCTGTTTTCTTCTACTCTACTGGTAAAATGCTTCCAACCCACTAATCCGGCCTTCATTCCTTTTTTAATTCCAGCTTCTATTAAGAAACTGTCAAAAGATTTATGGGGCTCCATAGGCTGATTTGGTAAAGAAAAGTGAGGACAGTGTATTCCCTTAACAGGAATCCTTGAATATTGAGCTTTATTGTAATTTTCATTTCCTAAAAGAAGAAAAGCATTTCCATCAGAATGAAGAACTAAAAGAGCTTCCTCAAATCGTGGAATAAAGCCCACAAGATATTCAAAATTGCTGCCATGCTCAACATCTGCATAAACTAATAAAACATCCAATTCAGCAAGCTTCATTTGCTCTAATACCTTTTTAGCTCTAAGTTGCATAGTTTCATCATCAATTAATACAGGTATTCCGCTGCAGTCAGGATTTGGAGCTTCCATTTCCCTTAGTCCTGCATTTTTATAATCATACTTAGTTATCATTTAACTTCCTCCACTCAACTATTTTACTGTTACCTTTAGAATTGTTTCATTAAATGAAGTAACCTTTCCTGATAAAATTGGCTTTTCAATTTTTTCTATTACATCACCATTAGTAATAACCATTGGTATTACAGCACTTTTTGCTTTTTTCTTTATTAATTCCAGGTCAACAGTTACAAGAACATCTCCGGCTTTAACTTTTTTTCCCTCTTCAACGTATGCCGTAAAGCCTTCCCCCTTCATAGAAACAGTATCCAAACCAATATGAATTAAGATTTCAACACCATTTTCTGTTCTGATACCTAGGGCATGCTTTGTAGGGAAAATTTGTATTATTTCACCGTCAACAGGAGATACTATTTTCCCTTCAGCAGGCATAATGGCTATACCGTCTCCCATCATTTTATCTGCAAATACAGCATCTGGGACATCCTCAAGCTTTACTATATCACCAGATGCATGTGCCTTTAGTTCCATGGTTTTAGTTAACTTCTCTTTTTTGCCAAACAATTTTTTAAACATAATTATCCTTCCTTTTAATTCAAAGTCATTATAATAGAAGCAATAATATTAATCCTGCTGCATTTCTTCACTGCTGCTTAGCTCTTTTACCGAATACAGCAATACGTCGATTCCCTTTTTCAAATCTTCATATTCAGTCCATTCATCTGGATGATGTGTTATGCCGCCTCTTTTGCTTGGTACAAAAATCATATTTGTAGGGATAAACTCTGACATCATCATTGCATCATGACCGGTACCCTCTTTTAATACCATACAGCTATATCCTAGTTCATCACAAATTTTCTTTGCAATTTCATTGTTCTTTGCTGACATATGGCTGGGAGGTGTAGGGTTGCTGTAACCTCTTCGAGCAACTTCACTTAATTCTATTTTTACTTTTGTCTCTTCCTCTATAGCCTCTATTTCCTTTTTAAATTCTTCATATAGATTTACTTCACTTAATACCTTGTCATCAAAAACTCTAACCTCTACTGATGCCTCTGCAAATTCAGGAACAAATTGATGAGAATTAGGAGATATAGTCAACTCTCCAACGTTTCCTGTGATTCCTCCCCCTATCTCTTTCAGTATTTTGTTAACTGCTAATACAAACTTTGAAGCAGCAACTAAAGCATCCTTTCTAATATCCATAGGTGCAGTAGTAGCCTTTAATTCTCCCTGAAACTTCACCTTATATCTTCCTATTCCAGGGAAATCCTCTACTAATCCTATTTCTTTTTTATTGTTATCAAGTATAGGACCTTGTTCCACATGAAGCTCTATAAAAGTTTTTATAGAACCTTCCGGTCTCTTAGCACTTTCCAAATCAGGAGTAAAACCGTATTCTATCATAGCCTGTCTTTTGCTAATTCCATTTTTGTCCTTAGCAAGATCTAATTCTTCTTCTACAAAACGACCTATAAGTGCACGGGAATTTGCAACTCCTGTACCAACTCCAAATCTGTGTCCTTCTTCAGCATTCATTGCGATTATTTCTATTGGATAATAGTTTTCAATATTATTTTCTTCAAAAACTCTTAGAACTTCCAAAGCTGCTACTACTCCAGCTACTCCGTCAAAAGCTCCTCCATTAGTTACTGAATCATAGTGAGAGCCAATCAAAATAACCGGTGCTTCAGGATTTTTTCCTTCTCTGCGGCCAAATAAATTTGAAAATCCGTCCTCCCATACCTTTAATCCAATTTTTTTCATCTCGCTTATTAAATATTCTCTGGCTGCCCTGTCCTCCTTAGTATATGAAAGCCTTGTAACTCCATTACCGGGAGTGGCAGTAAAAGTAGCTAATGTTTCAATATCCTTAATAACCCTATCTAAATTAATCTTCACAATTATCGCCATCCTTTCGAAATGTATTGTATTCTGCAATCTAAAGTAATAGTAGCACCCATGAAAGTCATAAACAATGTCTATAAGGGATTTAAATTTTGCAGTCTTATTTAGGTTATAATTTCGCAGCGTGAAAAAAAAATCAGGTAATAATATGTAAGCCTCCTTTTATTATCACTGCTGTAAGCATGGTGCTTTTATGATATAATAAGCTTTGCAATATAATTCATGAAATGCAGGAGGTACTAATTACAAAAATGGAAACGTTGATTAATAAATATTTTGATTCCTTAAGCGAAAATGATATACATGTTTTGAATTTTATTCAGCAAAATCTGGAATTGTGTAAGGATAAAACCGTTTTAGAAATAGCTAAGCTATGCAATGTTTCTCCTTCTACTGTAGTTAGAACGACTAAGAAATTAAATTTTGCCGGATATAGTGAATTCCGCTATTTTCTAAAAAAAGAAGCTGACAAAGTAAAGCAAAATAAAACTCCTAAAAATCAACAATTTGAAAGTTCAGTTTTGCTTAGAGATGTTACCCAGACTATCAAGTTCTTTGAAGAAGATAAAAGCTTAGAAAAAATATATAAGCTATTGTCAGAAGCAAATAATATCTTTGCTTACGGAACAGGATACGGTCAAAATTTGATGCTTCAGGAATTTTCAAGATGCTTGCTAAATAATAATATTCATTTGAAAATCATCCCAAGAAAAACGGAGCTTGAACTAATTTCTCATTCAATAACCTCTAAAGATCTATTAATAGTAGCTTCATTATCAGGAAATATAGATAGTTTCGATCATATAGTTAAAAATATTATAGTTAAACAGGTACCAATCATATCTGTAACTTCATTTTCCAGAAATGATTTAGCTAATTTAGCAACCTTCAATATTTATTATCAGGTTTCTTATTTAAACAAGATAAACAATTTAAATAACTCCTCTTTTTGTACATTAAATTTGGTTTTAAGTTTACTATACGAAGGTTTTAATAATTATTTAGGAGTAAATGCTACGGAAAGTTAAAGATTAAATCACAGTAAAAGTCAGCAAATCCCCACCTCAAAAGAAGCAGGGATTTGCTTGTTTTTATTTATCAGCCTTTAGCTCTCTTTTAATTTGAAGTATTCTTGCTGTTTTGGCATTTTACTTCCTTTTTTAATGCTTGTGTTGCTTTTTCTACTTTTGAGCCATATACAACCTGAATATTACTATTATCGATTCTAACAATTCCCATTGATCCGGTTTCTTTTAATAAGGATTCATTTACTATAGATGTATCCTTCAATACTAATCTTAATCTGGATATACAATTATCAATTTCTACAATATTCTCTATTCCGCCTAATGCTTTAAGAATTTTGCTTCCTAATCCATAGGTATCTAATTTTAAATTATCCTCATTTTCATCTAAATCAATTTCCAAATCTCTTCCAGGTGTTTTAACATCAAATTTTACAATAACATATTTAAATACGAAATAGTAAATTACAGCATAAGCAACACCAAGTGCAACAACTAAATACCATTTAGTATAAGATCCTTGCAGGATTCCAAATATTGTTAAATCGATCATTCCTCCGCCGGCATTTCCAACAGCTACCTTAAATAATGTCATCAACATAAATGATAGTCCTGCCATAAATGCATGGAACAGCCAAAGAACTGGAGATATAAATATGAATGCAAATTCTATAGGTTCAGTTATACCTGTAGCAAAGGAAGTCAGCGCAGCTGCAAGAAGCATTCCTTTAACTTTTTTACGCTTCTCAGGATGAGCTGTTTTATACATAGCATAACATGCAGCAGGTAGTCCAAAAACCATAAATGCATGAGTTCCTTGTGTTAAGAAACGAGTTGATTGTCTTAAAACTTCTAAGTTAGGCTGGTTTAATGCTAATTCAGCATTAAAGATTGTTAATGCTCCTGTAAGGGTTTCACCATTAATTACTGCAGTACCTCCAATTGGTGTAAAACGGATTAACTGATTTAATATGTGGTGTAATCCTGTTGGAATAAGCAGTCTTTCTGTAAAACCATATATAAAAGTTCCAAATGCTCCTGTGTTAGCAATTACTCCGCCTAATCCATTAATTATATTACTAAAATAAGGCCATATAAAATAAGACGCAATTGATACAAAAGGTATTGTAACAATAATCATAATTGGTACAAAACGATTACCGCTGAAGAAACTAAAGATTGTAGGAAGCTGTTGTGTATGGTATCTGTTGTGGATAAATGCAGTCCATAATCCTACTAAAATACCTCCAAAAATACCCATACGATATGTAAAAATACCTAATAAAGTTTCATAAGCAGAGGATATCTGGAAAGCCTCAAGCTGGGTTCTTCCCTGATTCATTAAATATTCCACTGAAGTAGTTTCAGCTGTAATATTGCCTAATTTAAGCAGATAGCTAATAACTACATGAAAAATTACAAAAGCGATAACTACAGCAAATCCAGCTATCTCCTTGTCCTCTTTTGCCATTCCTGTTGCTACTGAAATAGCAAATAAAATAGGTAATAAACCAAACATCATAGAAACAATTGCCTGCACGCCACCTATGAAATTTTTCACATAATAAGCATTGGAAACAGCATCACCAACAATATTTGGATTTTGTAATATAGATACAATACCTAAAAGCAATCCTGATGCAACAATTATTGATAATGGTCCCATTAATGTTTTACCAAGTTTTTGTATTTTAGTTCTCATACTGTTCCTCCTATTTGTTAAATAAAGTTTTAAATTCTTATGAATTTATAACCTTTCCCAATCCAGCTATCAAAAAATCAGTTTTAACGATTACATTATGCTTAAATTAATAATTCCTTACTGATTTTTAAACTACAGCCCTTGGAAATAGAGATTAGATAATTTAAATTACCTCCCCCCTCTTTTAAGACCTATTTTTTTCTTTTCCAATCTATTAGGTTTAATTAATTACTTGACTGAAATTATAATAACACCTTAAAAATCTGCATACAATATTTCTAAGGCATTCTAATTTTTTAGCCTTATTTTGATTAATATTTCACAGCATGAAAAAAAAATCACATGGTTATCCTAAGATGTACCATGTGTATCTATATAAGTAAACTGTATTTATTAAAAATAGAAAACCCTTATTATTACTACTCTAAGGATATATATAATTATAATATAACCAATTAATATACTTAATTAAATCCCTCTTAGTAATTAAATAAGCTAAACATCTATGAGCTTTGTTTTATTGCCATGACATATCAAATCTAATTTATGCATCGCTCTTGTGCAGGCAATATACAATAAACTCCTGTCTATCTGGGTTTTATACTCCTGCTCTGAAGCATCAGTAACTATTACCTGATCAAATTCAAGACCCTTAGCCATGTGGACAGAAGTAATTACAACCCCTTCTTTAAATTCACTGCTATTAAAATCCAAGAGCTTCACATCTCTATCTACAGTATATATTTTCTTATATAATTCCTTTGCTGATTTTTGAGATTTACAGATAATTCCCAAAGAGGCATATGGTGATTTTCTGAATTCCTTTATCTGTTTCTGCAGTTTTGCAATTTCTTCCCTTTCCGTACTGCATAGAATTATATTAGGTTTCTCACCATGCCTTTCTATTGGAATCAGCTTTTTATTCTCCAGAATCCTTTGACAAAAATTGCTTATTTCAATGGTTGAACGATAACTCCTGCATAGTTCTACAGTTTCGCAGTCATTAAAAACTCTCCGTATTTTTTCCAATGTAGATGAACTGTAAGGATTAACACTTTGGTTTCCATCCCCTAAAACAGTCATTTTACAGGAAAATAACTTTGCTAAAACTTCATACTGAATGGGAGTATAATCCTGCATTTCATCTACCAGTAAATGTTTTATAGACTTATAATCATGCTCTACTCCATCAAAATACATTTTCACATATATAAAAGGAAAAACATCGGAAAACTCAAAGGTATTTTTCCCTATGAATCTAAACAAATTCTCTTGATTTATATGCTTGTAGAAATTTTGGTATAATGATGCCGAGTCTCTAAATTTAAATAATTTAAGAATTTCAGATTTAATTTGCCTGGAGGTTTTTCCATCCAGCTTTTCACCGGTATCGCTCTTATATTTTTCAATTATATTCTCTGCTATTTTCTTCAGTCTCTTCTTAATAGCCAGCCTTTTAAGGGATGAATATCGTGAAAGGAGCTCCTCTTTAGAAATAGAAAAAACACCAAAATCAAGCTCCTCAGGATTGAAATAATTCTCATCGGCATATTCTAAATATGCTTGTAGGTCATTTACAAAATTATTTGATGATTTAAACTCAATTCTTAAAATCATATCCTCTTTTTCAATACCAAGTAAGATTTCTATCTGCTGTGAAAAGGTCTGATATTTATATTTCTTTTCTATCATCTCTTCTGCGATATCTTCGAAGCTCATTTCCAATATGTTTTCCTCACCCAATTCCGGCAGCACATTAGAGATATAATTACTGAACACCTTGCTTGGAGAAATAATTAAAACATTATTGGATTTGAGGATATTTTTATATCTATATAGCAGGAATGCAATCCGGTGCAGTGCTATAGATGTTTTTCCGGAACCAGCAGCTCCCTGTATAAGGAGCACCTTTGCATCTTCATTTCTAATAATTACATTCTGCTCTCTTTGTATGGTTGCAACAATATTCTTCATCTTATCATCAGAGTTCTGACTTAATTCTTTTTGTAAAATCTCATCTCCAATATTCAGAGAGCTTTCAATCATATATTCAAATTCACTTTCTCTGATTCTATACTGTCTCTTAAGCTTTATGGTTCCCTTAATTTTTCCTGAAGGTGCTGTATAATTGGCATTTCCTAATTCAAAATCATAAAACATGCTGGATATAGGAGCTCTCCAATCAAAAATTATGTTCCCGCCGGAGTGAACATCGAAAAATCCGTGAGTCCCTATATATACTGCCTGTTCTTTTGATTTTTCATCAGGGACAAAATCTATCCTCCCGAAATATGGAGACTTAATGAGTTTTTGAAGCTTTTCCTTCTCCTTAACAGCCTCCTCACCTAATTGTATATTATGATGCACATCTATCCTGTTTGCGGCTTTTTCTGCAGAATCAAGCTGCGCCAGGTTTTCATATATATATCTTTTTGTTTCCAATATTCCTGTGAAATAATTAGTTATTCTTTGCTCTATACTGTCAAAGGAAGCATTAAGCTTATGCAATACTTCTTTTAAATACTTTTTTTCATCCCTTTCTGCTGTTTTAAACATATATTTATCTCCTTCCAAATTTCTTAATTGATAACAAATTAAGTATATAGGAAAGAATAAAAAAGTATAGACTTTTTCTTTAACCGGTGTTATTATGTAGATTAGGTATTGCCCTTAGGAGCAATACCTTTTTACATTATTTCACAATTTTATTTTCTCTTTTTGATATAGCTTCAAACTTATAATTAAGTAAATCCTTTGGCCTATTGAGCAGCTCTTCTAGCGCTTTCTTCATATGATAAACCTTCAATACTAATAATAGCCCCTCTTACCTGAAAGGGATCCAAGATACTACTGAAATTTAAAAATCAATACAACTATGACTTTAGAAACAGATTCTTACATATAATCTATTAGGCAATATATATGGTAAATATTATAAGGAGGAAACAGCAATGACAAAAGTTATCGTTGTTGGCGCAGGCATTTCCGGAATGGCTGCAGGTATATATGCATTGCAAAGCGGCTTCCATGTGACCTTACTGGAGCAGCACACCATACCGGGAGGAATCTGCACAAGCTGGAGACGAAAGGGATATCTTTTTGAAGGAAGTATGCATTGGCTCACAGGCTCAGATGAAAAAAATCCTATTAACAGGTTTTGGCAGGAGGTAGGAGCATTGAGTAAGGATTCCCCTATCTATTACCGGGATCCTTTCATCTCTTGCCAGTACAAAGGTCAGACTGCTTGTCTATATAGGAATCTGGAAAAGCTAAAGGCACATCTTTGTGATATTTCTCCAAAGGATACTCCACATATCCTGCGCTTTTGTAAAGATGTTAAGTCATTTACTTCTATGAATGTGCCCATTAATAATATTCCAGGATTGAAGCTGAAGAAAAAGGAAAAAGCTGCTTCCACCTTAAGAGCACTGTCCAAAATGCTTCCAATGCTTTTACGGATAGGTTCTATGGGAAAAGTGTCTGTGGGCGAATATCTCCGTCAGTTTTCACATCCTGCTATCCGATTACTGTTTTCACAGGTAACTAACGATAAATATTCCGCCATTGCTCTTTTCTTTACCATGGCTTGTTTCGCTTCCGGAGACGGAGGTTATCTGGAGGGAGGTTCCCTGAAAATGGCTCGGAACATGGCGAAACGTTTTGAGGAACTGGGCGGAAATATCCGATATGGTGTAAAGGCTGAAAAGGTTGTAACAGATAAAGGAAGAGCTTCAGGTGTCTTTGCTGATGGTTCATTTATAACAGCTGATGCTGTGATAATAGCTTCAGACACCCTTTCTGCCATTGATACTTTATTTGAAACACCTATAGGTGAACCCTGGGCTGAAGATATGAGAAAGAACACTAAACCTGTAAACTGCACCTTTGTTGGTTTAGGTGTAGAAGCAGATTTATCCCATATCCCTTCCACGGTAATCTACCCCCTGGATAAACCAATCACCTTCGCTGGGAAGCAACTGAATTCTATCAGCATTAATAATTATGCAGATTATGAAGGCTATGCTCCGGAAGACTGTACTGCCCTTACCATGATTTTAGAGGGAGAATATGATTTCTGGAAAGCAGCTTCCTCCGATGGTTCTTATAAGCAAAAAAAACAGGAGCTGGCAGAACAAGTGATTGCACGGCTGGAGGAAAAAATCCCAGCTGCCAAAGGTAAGTTTGTGGTATGGGACATTGCCACACCGCTAACCTACGAAAGATACTGTGGTACTTACCATGGCTCCTGGATGACTCTGATGCCTCCGGGAAATAAATTGGTATCCTACCCATGTAAGCCGGAAAATATAGAAGGACTTTATTTTGCAGGTCAGAGGCTTCAGCCGCCCGGAGGTATGCCTGTAGCACTTATTACCGGACGGCAGGCAGCACAATACCTCTGCAGAGATTATGATGTTGTATTTCAAGGAAATATATAATGATGATTTTACCATTCTGCTTTTTCATGGTAAAATATAGCTGCTGTTAAAATAAATATAAAAATAATAATTTTAAGGAATTATACAATGATAAAAGAAAACCTATCCTATTTAAAAGAAGCATTAACCTTTTGGAATCATCTTACGGAAAAAGAACAGGATTTGCTGGTAAAAAATACTGTACCGGTTAAATATAAAAAAGGCGCAAAAATATATAGTGCAGATAATGAATGTTCTGGTATGCTTCTCATAAAAAGCGGAGAATTGCGCACCTATATTCTCTCTGAAGAAGGAAGAGAAGTGACTTTATATCGTCTCAATGACGGTGAGGTCTGTATACTTTCAGCTTCCTGCCTGCTTAAAAATATAACCTTTGATGTACACATTGATGCTGAAAAAGACAGCGAGGTATTATTGATTGATTCTTTAGCTTTATCAAAGCTAAGCAGTGAAAATCCTCATGTTGAAAACTTTTCCTTAGGGATTACCGCAGATAAATTTTCCGATGTGATGTGGACAATGGAGCAGATACTTTTTAAGAGCTTTGATCAACGTCTTGCAATCTTCCTTCTTGATGAAGCTTACAAAAATAAAAGGGATATATTAAAGCTTACCCATGAGCAGATTGCAAAATATATGGGCAGCGCAAGGGAGGTTGTTTCCCGAATGCTTAATTACTTTGCCAAAGAAGGTATAGTAGAATTAAATCGAGGTACTATCAGGTTAATTGATAAAGGGAGACTTAAGGAACTTATAAAAACTAATATTTAAATAAAAAAATGAGGGAAGAAAACTTCCCTCATTTTTATTATTTATTTAAAATATTTCACTTTCTCTTCTAATTCTTTGAGGAAGGAGTAAGGCTGCTGCCATAAAGATTATCCCTGTTATTAACAAGCCGGAAAAACCTATATTGACGACAGAGGGATACTTCTCTGATATATTGAACAGAGTTAATTTACCTAAATCCATTGCACTGAACAGTCCAATATTCTTCCACATTCCATAAGTCATTGAAAAGGCAAAGGCACCAGCCAATCCACCTAATACAGCAGCAATAGCTTTCTTTAAATCACCGCTGCTGGAAGCAGCTACACAGGTTCCCGGGCAGGTACCCACAGCACCAAATCCAAGACCAAAAATCAGCCCTCCCAGTATTACTCCTACATTAGAAGCTTTAACACTCAAATGTGAAATATCAAAAATTCCTATGAAATTTGCAAAAAATAAGAGAACACTGGAAAACCCGATAGCAAACAATATTATTTTCATAAGGGAAATATCTTCAAGTCTCAGCATGGAAAGCAGCTTTTTTGAATTTGATGCTCCTGCAAAATACAAAGCAAAACCAAACAAAGAACCTAAAACAATTGCAAGTATTATTTTCATGGATTATCTACCTCCTCTTAATATTCTGCCTCTTATAATTGCCGTTGGTATTGCTACAGCAAATACTGCTGCTGCAAATATATACCCGCTGACAGCGCCCTGCATCATGCCGCTCATCATATGTCCACTTGTACATCCATCAGCCATTCTTGCACCATAAAGAAGTAGGAATCCACCTATGAAGCTTGGTAAATAAAATCTCCAGAAATTCTCTTTCTCCTCCGGAAGCTTTATTGTTTCTCTAATATCCGCAGATTTAGCTTTTTTATCTTTTTTCTTTACTAAATATCCAATGTAAGCACCTAAGGGAATTGACAGTACAAAAACAAAATCATAATTCCATGGATTTTTAATGTTTTTTGCCATATCTCCTTTGCTTTTATCATAATAAGCATTTACGCTTTTGTAGCCGCTTTCTCTTTCGGCATCTTCTGTTATAACATTAGGATTAATAGCACTATGAATTATACCGGATAAAACAGAAAACTGTGTAGATACACCTATTGGTTTTATTGCCCAAACAGCTATAAAAAATACCGCACCGAGAATAAGTGCTGATAATGTCCATTTTTGTGTTTTCATTTTGCACCTCTTTCTAATATTTATGCTTTAAGTATAGCTTATTAAAAAGAGGTCTACTGTAACCCAGTCACACTTTCACATCTTTTTTTGCAGGAGGATTGTACTCCTATATTTAAAGAGCTTTCAGTATCCTGGCTTCTGCTTTACGATATTTTTCTATCCTATCATAATCCTTTTCCGTGGGATTTTTAATCCTTGATAAATTCATATTATCCTTTAAATCAGCCAGTTTTACATGACAGGCAGTTTTATTCTTAATAATTCTATCTATAAATTCATCATAGGTTTCATTTTGCCCTCTTGTTAAAGCCTCCAAAGCAGCTATTATCTCTTCAGAAAAACCTTCACCTCTTAAATATTCTAAGGTTATGTCAGTATCCTCTATAACATCATGAAGCACAGCACATATTCTTTCCCGCTCACTTTTTACTGAAGACATTACTCTTAAAGGATGAAGTATATAAGGTTCACCGCCTTTGTCCGTTTGTCCATGATGTGCTTTTGCAGCTATTAAAATCGCTTTATCTAGCATAATTTCACCTCTAATAATTTAATCCTGTTATTTAATATGTTTTCAAGGTAATTTCCCTTTAATATATAATTCTTAACACAGTTAAGATCATCTTCATCAAAGCCTTTTATTTTCCCATTAGTAACTTTATAGTTAATACGCATTGTGGGATTATATCCTAAATAAATAGGAACTATATCCTTCAAAAAGTCTCTGAAAGCCCTTTGTCTAAGCCTGTTATCCTGTTTCTCACCTTCATACATAGCGGGGAATAAGCAGTCCTTTGACTTTAATTTATGAAAGCCGCTGGTACCGGGGTTAATGATTCTACTTGTGCATATTTCCAAATAATCCTCCTTATTAAAGGAAAATTTAAAATACTCATAGCTGTTTTCTAGAGTAAGCCTCCTGTACTGATTGAAATGCTGATTTTCATCAAATTCACATATAAAATTATAGGGCTCACCAAACCAAATATCCATCCTGGCTAATCTTTTAATACTCTTTTCATCAGCCAAGGTTATTCTTTCTTCCAAATTATAGGTATTATCAAGAAGTAATCCATAGACCTTTGAAAGCTCATCCCAGATTTCGCCATACATAATCCTGCTTGGTATATTCAAAAGCCATGGACTTCTCCCTTCAAAGGTATAATTAGCTTCAATGCCAAATCTGTCTTCAAGCATCTTTTTAATTAAAATTGCAATGGGTTTAAGTTTATTCATAACCTTCTCCTTGAGTTTCTTTTATTACCCCTCAAATATCATTTATTATATTTCATATAAATATAGTAGTTAACCCCGCTTTTATCGCCGTGTTCCGTAGGAATTCTTTTTATTTCTTTAAAACCAAGCTTACTGTATAAAGCAAGGGCAGGTAAATTAGAATCCGCTACTTCTAAAACATATTCATTAAATTCTTCTAATGCAAAAATATGATTAATAATTGTTTTGCCAATCCCTTTCCCACGATAATCCTTTGCTATGGCAACAAATTCTATCGCTCCGCAATTATCATTTAATTCTAAGGGATATACTTTATTCTCAAACTCCTTTCTTAATACCATATAAGCTATAGTACCCTTTATTAAGCCTAAATTCCTCCTTAGTTCCTGTGATATTAATTTTACCGTAGGGTGATTCATTTTATTAACTCCGGCAAATCCAATTGCTTTATCTTCATCTAAGGAAACATAAAATTGATTTAATAAAAACATATGCTTAAATGCAGCAGCTAATTTACCTTTATCTTTAGAGAAGTATTTTATCCATTGATAAAATCCCTCTGTGAAAATATACCCCATTTCATTTCTAACTTTATCTCCAATCTCACTTGCCAATACTACTTTAACTTCCATTAACCTCATCCTCCTTAAATATAAAAGGAATAACCTTGTCATAGTTCAGACAAGTATATACCTATTGTAAATTGTTACCACACTAAGTACAAGCCATCTATCTTTTACTATAACTGTATTTTCCTTTTACTTTAGATACTTGCTTTAATGTTCTGATTTCGAAAAAAACTTCGAGTAAAAGTGAAAGCACAACCTCTAAAATCTCAGCATATTATGTTGTAAAGTTTGTGGAAGGAAAGAATTATATCCAATGCCAGCTTTTACGGTGCAGAGCTTCTTAATGGGGTTACCGGAGCCTTCAGGTACCGTTCAATATCCGGATTCCGCCGTATAAATTTTCCCTCAAGGAAAAGCATATGAAGTTGATAATAATTAGGATGCCCGTATAGTCTTTAGAGTTTACCTTGATCAAATAGCTATGGTTGAACCATACATTTATAATGCGATCTGGGATAGTGCAATGCTTTTTACAAAAAATTAAAAATCTTAAACATAATAAGTCCCCACCTGATAATCAGATGGGGATCATTTATACTTGCTGAGGCTGAGACTACGTGTCTACGAAGTTAATCGGTATGTGCCACAGCACGGATTTCAATGAGTTGGTGAGGGAATGCCAGACCGGACACCCCTATAAGGGTTCCTGCAGGACGATGGTCTCCCACATACTCCTTGAATAACTCCACACATCTCTGGAAATGCTCCTTAGGATTTGTAAGAAAAATTTCCATTTCAGCGATATTTGACCTGGTGACACCAAATCCCTCCAGCACCCTATCTAGGTTCTCCAGCGTTTTCCGTGTCTGTGTTTCAAAATCTCCTTCTCCCACGAACTCACCTTTCATATCGTGGGAAAATTGACCAGAAATATATATAGTACCGTTGACGCTGTAGCCTTGGGAAAGTCCGTAAGCTTCTTCCCACGCTACACCGTGATTATAGGTTTTAACATTACTCATTATTTTCTCTCCTTTACTTTAAATTAAGTTTAGTATACACTGATTAAAAATAAAAAATAGTACGCACTTTTTTGTGCGGTACTACCTGAAAGGATAGTGAAAATATGGGCATGGCTGAATATAAAGGTAAAGTAAAAAATATTCAAGATACACCTTTTGGTTATACAATATCAGTTATAGGCGGTAAATGGAAAATGGTTATAATTTACCTCCTGGCAGAAAACCAGCCTGTTCGCTTTAATGATCTCAAAAGACAAATAGGAACTATTACTTTTAAAATGTTAAGTTCACAGCTAAAGGAATTAGAAGCTGACGGCCTTGTGAAACGGAAAGAATATCCCCAAATTCCCCCTAAAGTAGAGTACAGTCTTACAGATAAAGCAGAAACTCTCTTACCTGTTTTGGAAGAATTATGTGAGTGGGGAGCAAGAAATCAAAAAAATTAAAGAAAAAAGCTGCGGTTACTGCAGTATACCTGCCGCTGTTAACAACCTGTATATAAATGACTGCGCTCCCATATACTATATTTAATTTATAGGAAGGGAGGAATCCCAACTGCATAATATGAGGAGATTATCTGTTTCTATCTATTTAATACTGTTAATAGCAGCTTTATCCTTTTTTCTTGTAAGGGAAGATGCTGTTTCTCAAAGCTCTTATACCGCTAATAAACTCACCAGCATTAAAGATAAAAGTTATAGCTTTATAAAGAACTCTGAAAAGACTAAATCTTTATATATTGTTTCTCTGGACTCAATGACCTCTAGTGAAAAAACTCTGATAGCAAGTCTACAGGGATTGGTTAACAGTCGCTGCTCCACCCAAATATATACCCTTAATTCTTCTCAGCCTTGTTATAAAATATGGTTGGAGGATTTAAAAAATAAATACAAGATTTCCTATGAAATACTTTCAGACCCCTGGCAATTGTTAGCCATTTATAAAGATTACATAGAAGGATATGTACTTTACAGCAATAAAACACCAAAGGACCCATCAATAAATAATGCATGTTCTCTTGCTTCTTTAAATAATGCTGTAGTTGTTAATGAAGACATAGAATCCAAAGTAAGGCAAGGCGGCATAATAAAAATTAAAGGAGATTGCAGGAACACAGATGAAAGCTGGGCTTTTAATAATTTATGGAATAAGGGTTTAAACCAATCCACTGTAATACAATTATCTCCGGACAAAGCTGCTTCCTTAAGAGATTATGCTATAATGACTAAATCCTTAGTATTTTATGAAGACAGTAAAGATAAAGTAATTTTAAGAGATAAGATATTCTCCTCTGTAAAAGATGGAGGGATTTGTTTAGGTTGGGGACCGGATGAGTTTATTAATGTAAGTACAGCTTCTAAATACGGCGTGAGTGTAGTTGCTGCAGATTGGTCATATAATTTATCTGTGCTAAGTGCTTTTCCCTCACTACCGGTTAAAAAGCAGACTTTATTAAATATTCCTAAGGAAGACCGTGTCCATTATGTAACCTTTATTATGTCTGATGGTGATAATCAGCAGTGGAATCTTGGAACTAACTACTGCTCTTTTAAATGGTTTGGTGCTCCTGATAGAGATAAGTTAAATCTAGGCTGGACTATGAGCCCGTCACTATATTATCTGGCTCCTACAGTTTTTAATTTGTATTATGAGAGTATTACCCTTGAGAAAGGAAATAATAATTTTATTGTTTCACCTTCCGGAAATGGGTATATATATCCAAGTAAATTTGATAAAAATAAATTAGATTCATATATCATCCAGTTAAATAGTTATATGGAAAGGGTAGATGAAAAGTATGTATCAATAATAGATGTTTCTGCATTTAGAGCTATTGAGCTTTGGAATAAATTCACTGCTATGCCTAATATACAAGGTTTATTTTATCTTGATTATCATAGACATGATAAGTACCAGGGAGAAATTTTATGGTCTAATAACAAACCCTTAGTGTCATGTAGAGATTTACTCTGGAGTAATATTCAAAATGAAGATGAGCTAGTAAATAAAATTAATGCTAGAGTAGCTTCAGGACAAGTAAATATTCATAAGCCTGAGGCTTATACCTTTGTTTATGTTCACGTATGGAGCAAGGGTGTAAGCAATGTTGAAAGTGTAATAAGCAGATTAAATCAGAATCCAAATATAAAAATTGTTTCCCCTGAAAGTTTTATAAGGTTAATAACAAATAATGTTAATAAGTATCCTGTGCTTAAATAGTTGCAAAATGTAATGCTTTGATTCTTATTAATAAAAACCACTCCAAGAGGAGCGGTTTTTTATTAATAAGAATCAAAGCAATACCTTATTGATTATAGGAAATCTTACTGTACATAAAACTGAAGCAATGTCATAGTGGTGGATCAGTCTATTTATCCTTAGATTGACTTTCACTGAGAAACTTAAACTCTCAGAAGTCCACGGAATCCCCTGGAAGAATAATAGGATTCCGCTCCATTGTGGTATACAAAGACTTTATCGTAGCGTAGATCGCAAAAAAGAGCTCCACCGAGTTTTCTGATATTATCAGGTGTTTTCACCCAGCTGGATGTTTTCATATCAAAAGCTCCAAGCTTCTGAAGCTCACGGTATTGTTCTTCAGTTAAAAGCTCAATACCCATGTCAGCTGCCATATCAATAGCGGTGTTTTCAGGTTTGTGGTTTTTCCTTGACTCCAGCGCTTCACCGTCATAGCATATACTTCTGCGACCCTTTGGACTTTCCTCAGAACAATCATAAAAAATGTATTCCCCAGTGTTTTTATCATAAGCAATGATATCCGGTTCACCACCAGTTCTTTCCATTTCATTAAGGCACAACAATTTTTCCCTATTAATTTCCAGCTTTCTTTGTACTTCAGACCACTCAATTCCTTTATGACGATTCATATTTTTCTCAAAACGGACTTTCAATATCCTGAGTATTTCTTCACCTTGCTCAGGTGACAACTTCCTTTTTTCATCTTTCATACTAAAACCTCCTCATATACTTAAAACTTTTAGTATTCTGATTACCATGCAAGTTAAGTCCACATTCTAATTATGTAAATGCCATTTATTTAATTACAGCTCTTTCATTAATTGGTTCAAACCAGCTTCTGATGTTAACTTTTCAAGATTATTAAATATCTTGTCTTCTTCCCAATTCCACCACTGAAGCTTTAGTAAAAATTGAACTTTTTCATCTCTGAAGCGCTTCTTAATTAATTTTGCCGGATTGCCTCCATAGATTGTATAAGGTTCAATATTTTTTACCACAGTGGAATTGGAAGCAATGATGCTGCCATCTCCTACTTTAATTCCCGGCATGATAGTTACATTTTCACCAATCCATACATCATTACCAATAACCGTATCTCCCTTAAAAGGCAGCTGTTCTACTGTGGGAGTAACTTTTTCCCAGCCTCCTCCAAATATATTGAAAGGATACGTTGTAATACCATCCATTCTGTGATTTGCTCCATTCATTATAAATTTAACCCCCTCTGCAATTGCACAGAACTTACCTATCATGAGTTTATCTCCTAAGAATTCATAGTGATGCTCTATGTTATCATAAAATTTCTCCGGAGATTTTTTATTATCACTATAATAGGTATAATCTCCGATTTCAACATTAGGTCTTTTAGGCAAATTACTTATATAGCATACTGTCTTAATGCTTTCATTTGGATATAGCTTATGCTTGTCTGGTCCTTTCATAAAATTATCAACCCCTTCTTATAATATTAAGGCATATGTTAAACCTTCTTACTTTTGGGAAGGCTGCACTGATTGGCCGCCTCCCCAGCCTTCATCCTTTATTCAGCTGCTCATGAGTAAGAAAAACACCTTATAAGATTTCTACATACCCTTCTGTTCCATTTACCCGGATTCTCTGTCCGTCTTTGATCACTTTAGCAGCGTTTTCCACTCCAATTACTGCCGGTAATCCATATTCCCGTGCAATAACTGCTCCATGGGTCATCAGACCGCCAACTTCCGTGACTAATCCTTTTATTGATACAAAGAGTGGTGTCCAACTGGGATCAGTAAAGGGGGTAACTAATATATCTCCATCTTCTAAGTCGGCATCCTCCATGTTCAATATTACACGTGCCCGTCCTTCTATAACTCCGGAGGAAACAGCCAGTCCTAATATAGCTTCCTTCGGGAAATTTTCTCCTTTGTACTTACCTGAAATAATCTCTCCATCAGAGGTTATAACACGTGGTGGAGTTAGTTTTTCATAAAACTTATACTTTTCCTTTTGGTTTTCAATGATACCGTAATCCAATTTATTTGTCCGTAGGACCTCGCCAAGCTCTTCAAAGGTAAGATAGTATATATCTTCTTTTTCTTTAATTACATAGCCTTGTACCAGGGCTTCCGCTTCCTTCAGTAAAGCAAGCTTATAAAGGAAGTAGCGGTTAATCATGCCGTATTTTGGATATTCACGATAACCGATAAATTTCCTGAGAAGGGTTATCATTAGCTTTGTTTCTTTAACCTTTTCTTCACCCTCTGGTAAATGCTTCAATCTTTCTAATAGCTCCTGTTCTTTTTTAAATGCTTCCTGTCTCCCTTTCTCAAATTTCTCCCTACCTGCATTAGGTTTAAAGTTCTTGATGTTACTGAGGAGCATTGGGATAAGTGTGGTTGGTTTTTCACTCCAACGGGTTTTAGTAATATCAATTTCTCCGCTGCATCTCATTCCGTATTTCCTTAAAAAACTATAGATAGCGTCACGGACTTCCTCACCGCCATTAAACTTAACCACTTCCTCTAAAAAGTTATCATCTTTTACCTTTTGTAAATAGTGGATTATTTCCGGATAGGGGCGAATAACATCTGCCACGTCCATAAGCTCCAGCCCCATTTGTGAAGTGATATTGTTTGGTGCAGATTGAGAAAGTATATCTGCTGCGTTCTTTTCACCCAGCCACTCCTCCATCTTTTCATTTATCCATGAGGAAGCATATATAGCAGTATTAATCACATCGAAACTCTTTGGGTGAAATAAAAGCTTCTTTAATTCCTGGATATCTTCCAGAATGAAATTTAATAAATCTGATCCTGATTTCCTTTTGAGATTCTCCTTTAACTCTTCAATAGAGCTTTCATTGCTCTTAATCAAATCAGAAACCATTGAGGAATCCTTTTCAAATTGTAATAGAGAATCCCATGACATGCCTTTATTGCTTTTAACAGCACTCTGTTCTTTCTTATCACTTGGTAAGGATTTTATGAAATCTCCCCGCTCTATTATGATAATTAGGGAATCTTTTATCAGTGGATCGTGTTGTCCCATGGTATCTAATAAAATATCTCTGCTGTCCGGCGAAGCCAACATAGGCATAACATCAATAAATAACCTCCCACCGGCTTCAAATCTGTGTCCAAAGGATGTCAACCGGAACAATGATATCCCCAAGGGTTTCAAGGGATATGTCATCATCTGTTGATGACCTACAGATACATAGACATGTTTTTCTTCATCCTTACCTTCAGGTACGGGGTATAAAGTAGTAATGGGACGGCTCTGTACAATATATAAGTTATCATCCGACAAACACCATTCGATGTCCTGAGGACAGCCAAAATGCTCTTCAATCTTTCTTCCCATGACTTCCAACTTCAAAATCTGCTCATCCATCAGCACCTGCCTGTTTTGCCGCTTAGAATCTATCTCCTGTTCTTTCGTACCGCCATTTCTTAAGGCATAAACAGCCAGCTTCTTGATGGATATCTTCTTATCAATAATCTCGCCCTTACGTACTTTATAGATATCGGCATTCACCATACCGGAGACCAAAGCCTCCCCAAGTCCGAAGCCTGCATCAATGGATAAAACCTTCCTATTAGAAGTAACAGGATCCGCAGTAAAAATTATTCCCGATGCCTGGGAAAATACCATCTTCTGAACAACTACAGACAACTGGACTTTACGGTGGTCAAACCCCTTTTGAACACGGTAGGTTACTGCCCTCTCGGTAAAAAGCGATGCCCAACACCTGCTGATATGCTTTAGGATTGACTCTTTTCCTATAATGTTTAAATAGGTATCCTGCTGTCCGGCAAAGGAGGCGGTGGGTAAATCCTCTGCAGTTGCGCTGGACCGTATTGCATAGGCATCTTTTTCTCCAAGCTTAGAGAGAAGACTGGTAATCTCATCATTAATGTCTGACGGGATAGCTGTCTCTTCTATTGCCTTACGGATCTCACCGCTGATTTCCATGATTTTTTCCCGGTCTTCTACCTTTATAAGGGATAATTTATCAAGCAATTCCTTAATGGAGGTCCTTTGTTCAAGGATTCTTTTAAAAGCTTCAGTGGAAATGCAAAAGCCCTCCGGTACAGATATACCTTCAATTTTTGAAAGCTCCCCCAGATTTGTGCCTTTACCACCCACAGCCATTAGCTTTGTTTTATCGATGTCCTGAAAGCTGATCACATATGAACTCATATGTTTACCCCCTTATTTTAAAATTTATTCCTATTTGTTATTGCATTATAGCACTGACAAATAGGAATAAATAGACTACATTTACAATTTTTTATATGTTATAATTAAGGTGGAAGGGGTTTATTTTATAGGAAGGAAATTAACCTCTTTTGCTAATTTCATCGGATATCAAGGATTTTGAGGTATACATTGCTTTTATTATGTCCTCAAATCGGTTGTAATGAGATGTACCTTTTTCAAATTTAAGCTGTCCTTTTTCACATTTGCTTATAATTGAGGATACAGGACGCAGCGCTTCAGTTAATTCTTCTTTTGTATATGTGTCTATAACATTTTCATCTGTTATTAGAGCTTTTGAAATGTACATTGCTTTTATCCTGTTCTTAAGGAGTGTGTGCTGAGAGGTACCTTCTGTAAATTTAGGCTGGATTTTTTCACATTTACTTATAGTTGAGGATACAACCCTCAGTGCTTCTATCAATTCTTCTCTTGTATATTTTTCCATAGAATTTCACCTCAATTTCCTGTTTATTTTAATAAATCCAGATGAACTATATAGTTTTATTTAACATTTTATTACTTAGTTTCCTTAATTATAATTTTGATTATAGCACATAACTAAAACTCCTTGTATCTCCATATATAAAACCCCCCCAAACCATCAGTCTGAGGGAATATAAAACATATTTTAAGGATTTTCTACAAATTGAATCCTTAATCCATTAGGATCCATTATAAAGAAAAACTTCATAGTTGGGTTTGGTTTAAAAGGACCACTCTCAATAGCTATACCTTTTTCCTTTATAAATTTTATCATCTCATCAACGGATTTCACTTCAAAACCCAATGAAATATCCCTGCCTATATTTACATTGTTATTATTCTTATTATATATAAGCTCTACCTTTGTTTCCCCATCTCCTAAAAATGCAATTTCTATATCCGGGCCAGCTTTATATTTTTTATAAACTTTAAGGCCAACTATTTCTTCATAAAACCTTAGTGACTCCTCCATGTTCTTAACGCTTAATGTACTCCAACAAAAATTCATTATACTCCTCCTAAATAATTTAAACCTTTACTTGTTTAAATCTGTACTTGTTAATTTTCGTTTTGCTTTTCCAATAATACTTGTATTGTATCAGAGCTAATATAGTTCGAAATCTCAGTAAGATTATCATTCTTACTTATTTTATCACTATTTTGCAAACATAAATGTTCTAATGTATCTGGATTCAAATAACTCAATAAATACATTATCTCTTCAAATTTCACAATGGTATGACCATACTCTATAGCTAACTTATTAATCATTCCTCTGCTGATTTTATCAGAATGAATTACAAGATCTTCAAAGCTACAATAAATTTCTCTTTCTAAAAGGTGACAGCATAAACCTTTGAAAAGTTTTTATATTAGTAAGCCATTGTATGTGTGCATCCTGTTTTGTATTCTCCAGTATCTTAGGAATAAAAAACTTAGCAACGGTTTCAGGCCTGTCAGCTAGGATGTTGAAGATTTTTTAAAATTGGTCATCTTCTATAACTGAGGACAGCTCCCCTGCAGGGGATTTAGTAATAAATTCAGTAAGCATCATTCCTGGTGACAATCTACCTATTTTTACTGAGGAATTCTTTAATTCTTTCCCAATTCCTTTTGTAAAATAGGTAAGAGCATGCTTTGAAGTACCATACAAAATTGTTTTCTCAATAATCCTATTGTTTGAGCCTAAACCTTCCATATTCCAAACCTGACCATAGCCTTGCTTAAGCATATTTTCTACAGCTACTTTTGAACCATAAATAACACCCTTTATGTTGGTATCCACAACAGAGTCTATATATTCCTCATCAGTATCCCAGATAAATTCATGAGGACAATTCTGTCCAGCATTATTAATCCAAATATCTATGCTGCCCCATTTTTCTATTGATATAGCCCATAAGTTCCTGATATCAGATATATCCTTTACATTACAGGGAACAAAAATAAACTGATTTTCAAATACTCTAACTTCTTCTTCCCTGAAAAAGGAATCAGGTCTTGATCCGGATATAGTAACATTGCACCCTGACTTTAAAAACTCTTTAGCCATAGCAAACCCTAATCCTCGTGTACTGCCAGTAATCACGACATTTTTCATGGTATTCTCCCCCATATAATATCTTTTAACCATATTATTATACCATTTATTACCATGAATGTATAAACTTTTGTGCTCACTTATGATAAAATAGGTGTAGCATTTAAACTTACCTGTGGAGGCTGAATCATGAATATTAAATTGTTAGAAGCTTTTTTAGCTGTTATTGATTATAAAACTATGTCTGCTGCAGCTGATAGTCTTTTCACTACACAACCAAATATATCCTTAATGATTAAGGATTTAGAAGATTACTATTCCACAAAACTATTTAATCGTGTTTCCAAAAAGCTCTATTTAACTCCTGAAGGGATAAAATTAGAAAAATATGCACGAAAGGTAATCTCTGATTTTAAAGAAATGAACAGAGCAATGTTTAACCAAAACAGGATAATCCGTATTGGAAGCAGTGTCACCGTTGGGCAGTATTTATTAAATGATTATCTTAAAAAGCTGAAAGCCTTCATGGAGAATGTACAGTTTGAAGTGATTATTGACAATACAGCAGAAATCGAAAAGCTGATATTGAGCAATAGAATTGATATTGCTATTGTTGAAGGTAAAATCAATTCAAAAAATATAGTTCAGGTTGAGATTTTAAAGGATGAATTAATAGCTGTGATTGGCAGTAATTATCCTCTTAATGATAATATAAAAAAGCTATCAGATTTAGAATTATTACCCTGGATTTCCAGGGAAGAAGGAAGTCATCACAGGAATCAATTTGAGGCCGACATGAGTGAAAGAAGGATTTATCCTCAGGTTGTATTTAGGGCAACAAATTTAGAAACCATAATACAGGCTGTTGAAAACAACTATGGTTTTGCTATAGTTTCTAAAATAGCTGCTGAAGAAGCAATAAAAAAGCAAAGCTTAAAAAAATTAAACTTTGCTGATTATAGCTGTCCACGTTCAATAAGATTTATTTATTATAAAAATCATGATAAAGATCCAATTATATCTCAAACTTTAGATTGCATTAATAATAAATTGTAGTGCAGTACCTACCACACCTGTACCTAAGATTATCTTTATTGCACTTAATTTATATTTTCTAAGAAGGATAAATCCACCTGCAAATAGTCCAAATTCCAGCCATCTAAAATCTCTAAGGACTATATTATTTAAATCAGTATTAAATAATGCAAGAACTAAAATTGAAGCCCCTGCACTGGCAATTAAGGCTACAACTGCGGGTCTAAGAGCTGCTAATACAGTTTGAACTCCCGCAAAATTTTTGTATTTATAGTAAAAATAAGCAAGGCTTAAACAGATTATAAATGCCGGAAGAATACATCCCAGGGTACATACCACTGCCCCTAAAGGACCATATACCCTTTGTCCAACAAAGGTTGCAGAATTGATTGAGATTGGTCCCGGAGTCATTTCAGCAATGGTAATTAAATCTGTAAATTCTGCCATGGTTAATAAATGGTGATTGTTCACTATCTGATCCTGAATCAACGGAATAGCTGCGTACCCGCCGCCAACGCTGAATAAACCTACTTGAATAAAACTAATGAATAGAGTCCATAGAAGTACCATTAATTTTCTCCTTTCTACAGTCCAAAAGCACTTTAAACAATCCAATTCCCAGGCAAGCAAATATAATATATATAGCCCCTAGATTGAAGAAATAAGTGGCTATAAAAGCAGCTGCCATAACAGTGATATAAAGCATATTCTTTGTATTAACTATATTCTTTCCTAAATTAACAACCACATCTAAAATAACTGCAGCCACTCCGGCTCTCATTACCTGTAATGCCACTGCAACTACCTGATTGTTCTTAAATTCATTATAAAAAATTGAAATAAGCGAAATGATAACAAAGGGTGGAATTATCGTACCTAATATAGCAACTATACTTCCTAAAACACCATGGATTCGATATCCTAAAATAACACTTGCATTCACAGGAATAGGACCAGGACTTGATTGTGCAATAGCTGTAATATCCAGCATCTCATCTTCATCCAGCCAATTTAATTCTTCAACAAATTTTTTCTTATATAAAGAAACAATAACAAAGCCACCGCCAAAGGTACATGCACTTAAGGTGAATGTTGAAATGAAAAGTTTCCATAATCTATTTTCTTTCATATGTATCTCTCCTTTACAGGAATAAGTTTATCAACTTATAATCAATATGTGAAATATATATTTATCATGATATCTATAAGACTTTCTTATAGATAATTTAAAACCATAATCACTCCTTCACCTTTCCAAGTAATAGTTCTTCTTTCTCTTATTGGATACTCCATCGTAAAAATATCCCCTAAGCTAAACTTAGAGGATGTAATAATAAAAATAGACTTCCCCTTAAAAGTAAGTCTGTTTAACCATTTAGATATCACCTAATGTCAATTGCTTTAAATCTGCATTTAAGAATTTATAATAGAATTTATTTTTTATCTTTACCAAACATCACATAAACAGAATAAATTATTACACTCATTAAAGTTAAAAATAAAATTATTTAACCTATAATATCATAATTGCTTATACTTTTATCTGTGATAATATTTTTTAAATAAAATGACCATGACCATATGAAAATTATTATAAATGATAAGTAAATCATATTAATGAACTTACTTATTGTATTTATATATTTATAATTAAAATACAAATATGTAAGTTCATTAATAGTATAATTTGCTATGTCCCTATAAGAATAAAATGCACTGAAGTCTACAGAAATTCTTATACTATATACTATATTTATTAGAGTCCAACATATGAGAATAACAAGTTTAACTATTTTCATTCTTTCCTCCAGGTAATTAATTAATGTTGACATAATTATAACTTGTTTTTCATTTTTTAATAAATAAGTCTTTATATAACATATAACCGCCAAAAACCAAGTAAACAGACTATTAGAAAAAGCTCTCGTTGAGGCCTATACTTGGACAATATTTCCAAGTGAAGTTTGGATTTCTGTTAGAAATTAAATGAATTGTCATCTAGATTCGGAAATACTTTTCTTCTTTCTTGAGTCATAAGTCCGAGCTTTTCAAGCTGGAGTACACGCTCTTTATTTAATTCCGTCCATGAACTTTTCTGGCTCTTGGATAATCTCTAAACAAGTTAATTCTTGAATTTTTTCTTCTTAACACCGTCAAGCCATCCAAAACACAGAGCTTCTTCTAAAACATTTAAATACAATAGTGTATTCGATTTTGGAGATATACTTTACAACCACCCAGCAGCATTTTTTCTGGTGTACTAGCTTTGATAAGCTAAATTACTATCTCATTATTATACTTAGAGAAAACGTTAAATAGTGATTAGATTATATCCCAATCAACAAAAAAAAGAGTTAGATTCTCTAACTCTTTAATATTAAGCTATTTACAAATATCCGAAACAGTAATGTAATGATTTTATTCCATCACAAAATGTTGATAACTTTCCCTCTCTTTGATAGTATGTTTATGCATAACTTTGATTTTTGACAAAATGGCTGTGCCTCAAATTTTTAACTCTAAGTCACAGCTCATTTTATAAATATAAATTATTCTTTTACTATTCTCCGAAGTAAACCTTCAGAATTAAAGATCTCAGTTCTTCTTCAGTTGGTTTTACAGGTGTTGAAGGTGTACAAACATCCCCTAATGATTTTTCTACTAATAGATCTATTCTATCTAAAACATCCTTATCGTTAGGAACTACATCCTTCATTGCAGAAGGAATTTCAATTCTCTTCCTTAAATCTAGGATTCCCTGAAGGAGAGAAGGAATTCCTGCATAATGAGCTAATTGCTCATAACGATCCTTAGTAGCCTTATTTCTAGAATTAAATTCTATAACGTAAGGTAGAACAATTGCATTAGCTAGGCCATGGGGGATATTATATTCTGCTCCAAAAGTATGGGCTATACTGTGAACAAGACCTAATGCACAGTTTGAAAAGGCAATACCTCCCATGCAAGAAGCTACAAGCATTTTAGTTCTTGCCTCCATATTACTACCATTTTCGTAACACTCAGCTATATTTTCATAGCCATTAATGAATGAAGCTACAGCCATAGCATCGGAATAAGGATTAGCTAATGGAGTTACATAGGACTCTATCGAATGAGTAATAGCATCCATGCCAGAAGCCGCTGTAAGACTTTTTGGCATTGATACAGTGAATATAGGATCAAGGATAGCAACATCTGGAATCATTCTTCCATTCATACAGCGAATGGAATATTTTTTCTTCTTTATAGGATCCCTGATTAAAGCAGCTCTTGTAGCCTCACTTCCAGTTCCGGCAGAGGTAGGAATACATGCTATTCTAGCTTTTACTTTAAGATTCCTTATTTCATTAGGAGGTAATACATCTTCAATTTGCGTATATTCAGGGTTTTCATAGAAAACCCACATAGCTTTTGCTGCATCCATGGCGGAACCGCCTCCAAACCCTATAATCCAATCTGGGCCAAATTCCTTCATATCCTCAGCACCACGAATAATACTTTGAAAACTGGGCTCAGGTTCTATATCAGTATAAGATCTCCATTGAAATCCAGACTCTTCTAAGACATCCGTAACAATTTTTAGAGAGCCTATATCTTTTAAAATAGTACCGCTCATAACAATATATGCTTTTTTACACTGTGACTGTAAATTCTTCAACCCCTCAATAGCATTTTCGCCACAAAACATTTTTTCACAACCAAGTTTTATAGAATACATTTCTTATCTCCTCACCTTATCTATGGATATACGATACATTTCTTTATAATCATGTTACAAACTTACCTTACAACTAAATTATGATTTAAGGATATACAATACAGTTCTTTATAACCTTTCCTGATGCATGCTCTCTAATGGCAATTTCTAAATCTTGTAGCTTATATTCATTTTGAATAAAATCATCACTTGAGATAACCCCCATTTTAAGAAGTTCTAAAGCAGTCATAACGTGAAGCGGTGTTGTGTGGAAAACTCCTTTTATTGTTATTTGGGAGTAATGTAGCAATGTTGAGTCTACACGAAGAATGCTGTTTGACTTAGTTCCACCAAAAAGTAATACAAAACCTCCTTTACGAGCCATCTTAACACTAGTTTCCCATACATCAATAATGCCGGTAGCTTCAATAACTATATCAGCACCTCTGTTGCCATCAGTAAGTTCTCTTATCACTTGTACACTATTTTCTGTGTCTCCAACATTAACAGTTTTCCATGCCCCAAGTTTTATAGCTAGCTGAAGCCTGCTGTCAACCATATCTGTTACTATCACCTTCGCACCTGATATTACAGCTAGTCTAACAAACATAAGCCCTATAGGTCCTGCTCCATTTACTACTACTGCATCACCAGGATGGATAGGACAATTTTCTATTCCGTAAACAGCACATGAGAAGGGTTCCATCAGAGATGCTGTTTTATGAGAAATAGAATTGTCTAGAAGAAACATATTCTGTTTAACTATTCTTTCAGGAACTTTAACGTATTCTGAATAAGAACCTCTATTAAATAACATATCTTCACACATGGATAGTAATCCCTTTTTACAGAAATAGCATTGGTTACAGGGAGCAGTATTATGAACTGCAACCCTATCTCCTTCTTTAAATCCTTTTACAGCCTTTCCAACAGCAGTTATGACTCCTGAAAATTCGTGTCCGAATGGATGAGGAGGTTTTAGAAGAGGGTAACCTCGCTTGAATATTTTCACATCAGTACCACAGGTAGTAGAAATTTTATTTTTTATTAAAACATCATTAGGACCTATCTCAGGTATAGGGCACTCTTCAATACTAAGATCTTCTTCTTTATATAAAACTGCACGTAACATATCATCACCCTATTTTAATAACAATTCCCATCTTTTTTTTCTTCAGTGGTTTTTGCTGGCTGTCCATAGGACTTAAAACACTCCATAACGTTATCCATTTCCTTATCATCTAAAACAACAGGTGTACCAACAGCCATTCCACGCCATTGCATTTCTGCCACAAATTCCATATTAACCGCTAATCCAAAGGCCTTTTGAAGACTAGGACCACAAGTTACAAGTCCATGATTTGCCAATAATACTGCCTTTCCCTTATCACAGGCGGTAATAACATTATGTGCAAGTTCTGAAGAACCAAAGGTAGCATACTCAGCACAAGGTACTTTAGACACACCAGCCCCTGCAATAACATAGTGAACTGCCTTTAAAGGCTGATTTAAACAAGCAAAGGTAGTACAATATGTAGAATGAGTATGTACAACTGCCCTTGCTTCAGGCTTTTCCTTATAAAATATGCTGTGCAAGCCATGCTCGCTTGATGGTTTTTTAGTGCCGTCTATAATGTTTCCTTCTAAGTCCATAATCACAACATCTTCAGGTTTTGTGTCAAAATATCCTATACCGGAAGGGCTGATAGCCATATAACCGGTTTCTGGATTATACACACTTATATTTCCACTTGTACCCTTACTAAGTCCAGAGGAGCTCATACGTTTTCCATATTCTACAACTTCTATTCTTTCCTTTTCCATTAACATAAATATAACTTCCTTTCTAGTTCAATTTATTTAATTTGTTTAAATTAACTACCATATCACTTTTACCTGTATTCCAAAAATCATTAATGGTTCTAGCTAGTAATAATGGTGACTTCGGCAATGCATCTACAACATTTCCTGCATTATGTGGAGTAAGAGTAATATTATCCAGTGATAACAGGGGATCTCCCAGAGGTAGAGGTTCCTCCCAGAATACATCCAAAGCAGCTCCCCCTATGGTTTTATTTTCTAGGGCGTTAACTAATGCACCTTTATCTAGTACTCCTGCTCTTGAAGTATTTATTAAATAAGCTGTAGGCTTCATTAATTTAATTAAATCTTCATTTACAAAGTTCTTTGTTGCAGGGGTAACCCTTAAATGTAAAGATATAATATCAGAGGATTTAAACACCTCTTCACAGGAAAGCATTTTAACCTTTAATCCTGAACTATCCACCTTTTTCTGATTTACAAAAGGATCATAAGCTATGACTTTCATTCCTATTCCAACACATTTCTCAGCTACTAGTTTTCCTATGTGCCCTAATCCCACTATACCTACGGTCATATCTCTCATTGATGTAGTATAATTATTATTAACATAATCCTTTCTCCAATTGCCAGCCTTTATCGCTGCATGTGCTCTAGCTATATTCCTAGTTTCTGAAAACATAAGTCCAACAGTAAAATCGGAAGTAGCCTCAGCATTGCGAATACAATGGATTACATGTATTTTTTTTAAAGTTGCGGATTCAACATCTATATGTTCCATCCCTCCACGACAAGTGCCAATAAGCTTTAATTGGTTGGCTTTCTCAATTAAATTCTTTGGTACCGGACAGAAATGTGTTAACAATATGTCTGTATCTTCTATTTCCTTATATGCTTCTTCCGGGATTTCTTCTGCTTCAGGTCCATTTTTTTCAATATTAAGAGCTTTTTTTTGAAAGTCCTGCCTACTCTCACTTGTCCAAAAAAGTTGTTTTATAGTAACTTTTTCATTAATTAAAAGTGTTTTCGCCGCTTCAACTAGAAGGTCACAGCTGACAATACGATCGCCTATAACTAATATTTTCATTAAAAATTCTCCTTTAATTGTATGCTTGTTTATTTAATTCTTAAGATACTGTTTGCCGTAACAAACAGTATCTTATTTATATATAATATTTAATTTAATTCGTTACTGCCTGTTCAGAAGTAATTTTCCCTAGTGCTAAGTTTTCTAGGTAATCTTGAACAGATGTTTTATTCTTCTTAAAGAGAACATATAATACAAGATAAACTACTACTACGGCCCCTATTACTAAAGGATTCATTGTTAGGAATGCCATAGTAATAAGTCCTGCTGTACAGTTTGACATAATGAACCCAATAATTAATGTTCCTCCAGCTAAGGCAGTTATAGCAGATTCAAAGCCTGCATTAGCAGCAACCTGGGTAAATAATTCTGCCCAATAGGAAGCCATAAGAATCTTTGCTGTGAATACTATACAGGCCATCACCCAAGACTTCACAATATTTCCATTTGACAGGCAAACAGGGATTTCTACCATATATGGTAACGAAGGAAGAACCATAACTGGGATAACTATATTACCTGGTATTAAGAAAGCTATCAGTACAGCAAAAGGTATAACTAATAATCCAGTAGTTAAAGTAGCCGTTTCTCCATATCCTAAAGCATCATTCACAGATATTATAAACTCTCTATTTTTCCCGTATTTACTTTTCTTGAGTGTCTTTCTTGAATACTCTGTTAAAGCAGTGAATCCAGATGCAAAGATACCCGCTATTTTAGGAAATATAGCCATTACTGCAGCACATGTAATAGTTACATTAGCAATCTGTCCCCAAGCTGTCATAGAAGTTAAATTCGCCATATTACCTACTATACCTAAAATAAGACCAACAATTATTCCTATGTACATCGGTTCTCCTAAAAAGCCTATTTTCTTACGGATAGTATCAGGATTAACCTTTATTTTATCCATACCTAATTTACTTAGCAAAATATTTAACGCAAGATACATAGGTGCATCCCCTATATGGTGAGGTGCCGTCATTGCACAACCAGGGTATTTATAGTAAACAGACCAACGCTTTTGAACTACTTCTGAAATCAAAAGAGTTACTAAGTTTATAAAAAGCATTAATGCAAAGGCCAGCATTAAATTATCCTTGAGTTGGAATAGCATAGACCCCCAGACAATAATAGAATAGTTATTCCATAAATCTGATGGCATAAATATATCAGTCCATTTTATAAGCCATAAAACTATTTGAAAAATTAACCCCACTCCAATAAACATCATCCCTATATCAGTTGAGTATGCAACTGATGCTACGGCTTGCCATCCTATATCAAGCGCAGGAAGATTCAATCCGGTATATTCTATTATTTGTTTAACCAATACTGAAAGTACACTACCAAAAGCACTAGTGATAAAAGTCATGCCTTTTAATCCAACGCCAATTAATACCGCTGAAGCAAAAGCTTTCTTTACTGGAGTTTTAAAACATAAACAAATTAAAAAAATGATTATCGGAACTGTTATATAATTTCCAAAAGTATCAAAAAAAGTTTTTAAAAAATCAAATATTGACATCATATACCCCCAAATAAACTATAGTTTTATAAATTTAAATGCTTTAATATTTCCAATAATTCTTCAGTAAACTCATCCTCGCCAATTCCCACTAAAAATTGTGTAGCATTTAATATTGGTACACCGTAATCCCCTTCTACTGGGCTAGTATAGGCTATTAAGTCGTAATTTCCTGATTGCATTGCAAGAGGTACACCTCCAGGAGCTACTTCTGTTGATTCCAAAGAATACCCATTTTCCTCCAAAACATCTTCTAGTTTCGCTGAAAGCATTGCAGAACTAACAGTACCAGAACCACAAACAGATAAAATTTTTACAGGTCTCATTTGAATTCTCCTTTCAATATTTTTATATTTTAATTCTCTTCTAGAGAGCATAAACAGTTTAATATTTCCTTTTTACTCTTAGAGTCTCGAATTTTCTTCAAAACTTCACCGTCTTTAATTATTTTAGTCATCTTCTTCAACACTTCGATTTGCATATGTGAATCATAAATCACTAAAGGAATAATAATTTCACAGTCTAAAACCTTGTCATCTGTTCCCATCATAGTAAACCCAACGGAATTCTTTGGTAAAATTACCGCTATACCAGGCTTATTTACAAGCTTGTTGTTTGTATGTGGAATAGCTATATTAATCCCTTTACCTGGCAAACCAGTAGGATAAATTTTTTCCCTTTCAACTACAGCATCTCCATACCCTTCCTTTACATATCCGTATTTCTCAAATAAATCCGCTGCTAATCTAATACATTCTTCAGCAGAGGACACGTCAGCTTCTAGAACAATTAAATCTTTATTTAGCAATCCCATATGTTTTCTTCCACACCTTTCTTTTTACTATATATCTTTATAATTAATAACTAATTATTAACAGTACGCTGAATGCTGCAATAAAAACACAGAATACTTTTACAATCCTAAGAGTCTTAATAATTCCAAATCTCTGATACATTATATAGCGAGTAAAGACCAGTGGATATGAATAAACAGATAAAGCGATAAGCAATAATGGTAGATACCTCCATCTCGAATTTATATCAAATCCAATGAAAAATAAATTTATAACAATTAATATAAATAGTAATATATAAAGCTTCATTCTATTCTTACTATCATAATCTATAAATTTTCTGACATTAGATAAACATTCCCCACTGCAGCACAGGAGCTCTTCTCTAGCTTTAGGATTTATGATAAATCTTTTTATATCAGTTTTTTTACCGCAATAAAGACAGGAAACCTTATCTTTACAAATGTCTTTACTCAAAACATCCTCCCCCTTCACAATAAATCTTATTATTCTATTAAACCATCAATAAAACTATATATGGTGTTAATAGCTTCAGCCTCATCTTCTCCTTCAACTTTAAGCGTAATATTTGCTCCCTGGCATATACCTGCAGATAAAAGAGCTATTATGCTTTTAGCGTTGATTTCATCTCCATCACTAATGATATTTACGTTAGATTTAAATTTTGAACATAATTTAACCAACTGATTAGCTGGACGAGAATGAATGCCTGTTTTGTTTTTTATTAATATCTTTTTTTCAATCATAATAATCTCCCTTACTAATGAATTGTTGTCACCACTGTGTACTTTTCATATTTATTCAGTGATAACTATCTCTGTCGATAACTTAATTGTATCTTCTGAATATTCTGCATAAAAGGTTAAATAAATTACTAATTTTCATGAAACAAATTAATTATTTTTAATATAATATAATTTTTCAAAAAAATATGAAGGACTTTAACCCAAGATATGACCACTTTATACATTCTTTAACATCATTAATTGTAATATAATAAAGTTAACTCATTAGTTGCCGTTTTGAAAGGAGATCTGCATGAACAAGAAAGTTTATGAATTATTATTGTTTTTGATTAGTCACAAGGATTCAACATTTCATTTATCTGAACTAGGAGATCTTTTTAATGTAAATGTTCGCACCATAAGAAATTATATATCTATAATAGAAGATTTTTTATTAGACAATAGCTTACAAAATATTTTATTAAAGAACGGCAGCAAAGTATCTTTTATAGGAGGTAGTAGTGAAGTGAATGAAATATTAAAATCAGCTACTATGAGTGACTTTTATGACTATAGACTTTCTTCTGAAGAAAGGCAAACAATTATATCTATTATGCTGTTACTGGCTGATAAACCTATAACAATTTCAGATTTCGAAGATACTCTTTTTGCTAGTAGAAGCACAGTAAAAAAAGATATAGCACTTACCAGTAACCTATTAAATAAATATGGTGTAGTTTTTTCCGAAAGTAAGAGAAAAGGATATACCTTATCTATAAATGAAAGTATCAGAAGAAACGTTCTTTATTACTTCATAAAAGAAAAGAATCGCACCAATAGAATTTCTTTAAATAATAGCTCTGGAAACATATGCCTTAGTTTCATAAAAAATCAGATTAATTATGATTTTTACCACTCTCGAGTTGAAAACGCTCTTTGTATTCTTGAGCATCACTTTCATTTAGAAATGACTGATGTGGATTTTAACGAAATACTAATATTGATTTGTATCACTTGCTATAGATTAGATAAAAGAAAGCACATAGAGGAAACGTATGCAATTGATAATCCCCCTGATAATTTTTTCTGTGAAATAGCTGAATATGCTTTAAAGCTTATTATAGGTGACAGCAACTTTACTACAAGTGATATTCTATATATCGCAGATAAGCTTAGCTATAAGATAACCTATACGGATAATACTCCAGCTAATCAAGAACTCCTGAATTATTATATAATAGTAAAAGGATTTCTTCACAACCTATCTTATGATTATGATGTAAGCATCCATAAAGATTATAAACTTCAGGAGTTCTTAACAGCTCATATAGCTAGAGTCTTCCACAGAATAAAGGAAGGAGATACATTAATTAATCCATATAAAGCTCAGCTTTTAACTGCTTACCCTGAAGACTATAATATACTTAAGAATAATATTTATTACTTAGAGGAGAATCTAAACATAAAGATAAATGAAGATGAAATATCTTATATCTTAATGCACATAGAAGCCTCTCTTGAAAAAATAAGACAAAATCTGATTACGCCTAATGTAATAATAGTTTGTCATGCTGGTTTTGGAACTTCTCACTTTCTAGCAGAAAAGCTATCGAAGCATTTTAAAATACATATACTAGAGATAATTTCTACACATAAGTTAAAGGAATATGCAGAAAAAGAAAGACTGAATTGTGATTTTATAATAAGTACCATTCCCTTAGTGGGTATATCTACTCCGTGGATTCAAGTAAATCCTATCCTATCAGAAGAAGACCTAGTACATGTTAACAGAGTGATATCTGATACTTTCGACAAATTCAAAACAGATACTTCCTTCGAAAGTAAAGAAGTAAGCAATCAATCTATGGTAAATAGGTTTACTCTTGGTAATAATGAAAGTATAAATATGCCCATACATCAATACGGAGATACTCAATTTTCATCTCTTCTAAGCGAAGAAGTAATAATCTTAGATAAAAAGGTAGAAAACTGGAAAGAAGCTATTATTCTTTCTGGAGAACCTCTCCTTTGGAATGATGTTATTACATCCAATTATTTAAGAGCAGTAGTTAATAATGTTTTAGATCGTGGACCTTATTTTGTTTTTACTCCAGGCATCGCCCTCGCTCATGCAGCACCTCAGGATGGAGCAAAACAACTAGGAGCCTCATTTATAAGGTTAAAATCACCAGTAGAGTTTGGACACAAGACTAACGATCCTATAACAATAGTAATAATGCTCTCTGTTACAGATACCAAGAAAAATCTTAATATGCTTTTCACCACTATGGATACACTTTGTAATCCTGAAGCTGTAGAAAGACTCATAAAAGCAAAAACAAAAAAAGAAATTATTGATATCTTTAGATTTTATGAAAACGATTCACTTAGAGTTAAAAATAATTAATAATATAAGTTTAAAGCTGACTCAGAAATAATAATAAAACTCAGGCCATTACAAATACTTCTACTTTATTCTGTTAAATTATTCTATTTTACAAACAAAAAGCACCTCTTTAGTAAAAACTCAGCGGTTTTACTAAAGAGGTGCTTCCTTTTATTATTAGATTATAGTCAATTCCTTTGTCATGGATGTGAGGTTTTCAATACCATCCTCTCCAATATAAATAAGGTCTTCAATCCTGACTCCAAATTTTCCAGGCAGATATATACCTGGCTCTACAGTTATCACATTTCCTGCTTGTATTATTTCCTTTGATCCTTTGGATAGACGTGGGGATTCATGTATTTCCAGACCCACCCCATGTCCAAGACCGTGTCCAAAATACTCACCGTATCCTGATTGTGTAATAATATCGCGGGCAGCCCTGTCCATTTCACTGCCACAACAGCCCTTACCAAGAGCAGCTATAGCCTCACAATTGGCCTTATGTACTACATCATATACCTTTTTCATTTCCTCTGTAGCATAGCCCACTGCAGCTGTCCGTGTAATATCTGAATAATAGCCATTATATATTGCTCCAAAATCAATAAGCAGAAAATCTCCCTTATCTATTCTTCTGCCGGAGGGTAAGGCATGAGGCATAGAAGAGTTAGGTCCTGAGGCCACTACTATGCCAAAAATTCCATTTTCCGATCCATTTTTAAGCAGATTCCAAGTAAGTAATGCTTCTACCTCTTTTTCAGTCATTCCAACTTGAACATCTTTAAATGTCTGGTCAAGGGAATGCTCTGCTATCTGCTGTGAGACTCGTATATACTCTAATTCCCTGGCATCCTTTATAGCTCTCATTGACTCAATCATTCCATTGCTTTCAACTAATTCTGCTTTCCATGTACTTTTTAGGATATTATAATGTTGTGCACTTATACGAAAGTGTTCAATATAAACACTTTTACAATGATATCTTTTCAGAAGCTCACCTATAAACTCATCTTCCATTCCCTGAGGAACTTCATACACACTACATATATTGTCATAAGCTTTCTTACTTAATACCTCAATGTATCTAAAGTCTGTAATACATGCACATTTGCCTTCAGCAGTAATTAAAACAGCTCCGGATGAGGTTTTCAAGCCAGTAATATATCGGCGGTTTTCTGCAGAATGCAGAACTATTGCATCTATGCCAAAGGCTTTCAACTTTGATGCTATTTTTTCAACTTTTTCTATCATATTATCCTGCCTATCAATTATTGAGTCCGCTGCGTACATCTTTTATATAGTTGTAGATTGTAAATACTGATACTCCTAAAAAACGTGCAACAGTTTCAGCAGAACCCTTTACATCAAAAACACCTTTTGCTTCCAATGTAGCAACAAGGCTTAGCTTATCTCCCCGAGACATATGAGGCACTGGCTTATCAGCCTTTTCAATTTCATATTGAATTATATCTTCAACAACATCACTGACTTCCTGAGCAAATACTTCAGGCTTCTGCTCTTTTTCGTCGCCAGTGTTAATCTGGCAGAAATTATCTAAAATCTTTCCAAACGTTTTGAATTCAGTTAAGTCTACATTATAACATAGACAACCAACGATTTTGTCATTTTCCCGTATAAATATAGTTGAAGACTTTAGTTGGCGTCCATCCTTTGTATAGGAAGCATAATTCAGCATATCCTCTGCCTTGTCTCCGTACTTTTTCAAAGCATCAATTACAAGGTTAGTAGATGGAGCACCAATAGGTCTGTTGGTAATATTGCCTACTACAACAGCTACTGAGCTTTGAGTCGTACTCAAATCATGAAGAATAAATTCTGATTTTTCTCCTAAAAGGGAGTGCATAGCCTTCATAACAGGCTTAAATAAGTCTATATACTTCTCGAAATTGTTTTTCTCCATAAAATATACTCCTTAAAAATTCTTATGCTTTTAGGAGACTTATCTTACTTCTTCTGCAAGCATTGGAATTATTTTCTCCCTCTAAATGGTACTAAAAATAAAGAATTTTGTCTAGTGCTTAAAAATTCTGCTCCAGTCTCAGTAATTAATATGTCCTCTTCACATAAAACGCTGAAATCTCCATCAGGATTAAGAATTGTAGGCTCAAGTGTTAAAGTCATTCCTGCTTGTATTTTTCCATATGCCGCATCACCATAGCGTTCCCATTTTGGCGCAAACATTGCACCGCCATCATGCTCATACTGTCCAATTTGGTGACCGGTAGCATGTGTAATTTCAGGCATGCCTCTTGAAAGGAGATATGATCTGGCAGCAGCATCCACTGTCCATCCCTCAACTCCAGGTTTAGCCGCATCAAAAGCCGCTGAAATGGCATTATATGCAGCATCAAATATATCCTTGAAGCGCTCAGGGGCATCTGTTTCTCCTTCTTTTAAGAAGTATATAGTACGGGATATGTCACTGCAATATCCATTATAGTCTACTCCAAAGTCCATAATCAGAAAATCACCAGGTTCAATTACAGCCATACCAGGCTCCCTATGAGATATGCGCTCCTTCATTACTATTGGCATTGAAAGGTCTTTGTTTACTGCATGGGTAACGCCATACTTAACCATTCCCTTTACAAAAAGCTCTCCAACCTGATATTCAGTCATTCCTGCATGAATTTCTTCAAAAACCTCGTCATATATTTTCAGGGTAATGTCTATAGCCTTTTGTATTGTACGGATTTCTTCAGATGACTTTATGCTTCTTACCATCTGAAGCATAGGCTCAGATGAGATAAATCTTCTGCAATAATCCTCTCCCAAGGCTTTTTCTAAATAGCGGTAGCGTCCAATGGTAAGCCCATCACAAAGATTATCTAATTTAGAGTAATTTAAGGCAATTTTATTAGGATTAAGAGTATAAACAAGCTCCTTCAGATTTTCTGCCGGATCTCCCTGATATTTAATAACTTCATCAAATAAGCCGGTGTTTTCTATTTCCTGTGCATCTATTATTGAGCAAATGGAGTACTTTTTACCGCTCTTAGTAAGCAGGAAAAAGGTTTTCCCCACTGTTTTTACTCCAAAAAGAAGACTTACAGCAGGATCGCTTCCTTCACTTGCATAAGTAAGCCAAAGATCCACATTATACTCGTTTAAGTATCCTATTGCCTGATCAAGCTTTTGCTTTAATATCGTATTCATCAGTTATAGCCTCCTTAAAAATTAATATCTGATGATGCTATTTCTTTGATAGTTTCATAGAGTACTGATGTACCATAGAACAACGACTCTTCTGTTATGCACTCATCTTCCTGATGTATTTTTTTGAGCACTTGGGAGAATGGTACATCATCTAGCATAGGTGAGTATCCATACACATTGTTTTTAATAAACCGACCATCTGTGCGCCCTAAAGCAATCATAGGCAAAAGGCGGGTTTCAGAATCATAACGCATGGATACCTCCTCTAATTTGGCAATGAAAGGATTGTTTACGTCACATTCATACCCATCTGAAAAGCTTTGTATTTCATACTGAGCATCACAGCCCTCTAAAAGCTTTTCCATCATTTCCGTTATCTCTTCTTTTTCAGTACCATGTATATATTGATAGGTTAATCCCATCTTTATTTCATCTTGATTTATTGAATTAAAATCAATGTCATATCCATCAATTGCAAGACAATTCCTTGTGGAATACTGCCATAGATTTTTCAATGTTGGGTCTTCAATAATTCCATTCACAGCATTATAGAATTTTTTTGTTGGAGGAGTAAGGCGCTCCTTTGCATCGTACTGACATATGTTCTTAATTGATTTAAGAAGCTTTCCAGCCATGGTTCCATAGGGATCAAAGGCACATTCAGCTTCGCTTTCCTTAACAGTCAGTGTCATTTTACAGTTGCCCTTCTCACCACAGGTACAGGTTCTAAACCTCTGGTTTCCCTGTGTAATGGTAAAACCTCCTCCCTCGCTTATTACATAGCCTTTAGGAATAAGCTCTGGATGCTCGGAAGACAAAAACTCCATACCATAGCCACTTCCCCCTTCTTCATCTGCTGTAGCCAGTAAAATCACAGGCCTGTTAAGTTCCTCATTTTTTCGCGCAAGCCAAATCATACTCATTAGCTGCATTGCTGTTAAATGTTTTGTATCCAGTGTTCCTCTGCCATATATAGTACCATTGTCATTAACAGCCTCAAAGGGTGGATGCTTCCAGGTTCCTGGAGCAGGAACTACGTCTATATGGGATAATAGTATTATAGGTACACCTTCACCTTTACCAATACTGGCATAAAGGTTAGTACGTCCATCTTTTTTAGAATATATAGAACTTTCAATTCCATTTTCCTTTAACAGCTTCTGAATATAATCCGTTACAGGCTTTTCATTTCCCGGAGGATTTTGAGTGTCCAACTTTATTAAATCAGTAAAAACTTTAAGCAATTCTTCTTTTTCATTTTTGTTAAGCATTTTACTTTCCCTCACTGCTAATAAGATACAGCTGGTGCTGTCTGCGGCTTAATATTTCTGCCCCTTCAGGTCTTATTACAACATTTTCTTCAACAAGCATACATGGCAGTCCATCATCTTGAATTACTGTAGGCTCGATGGCATATACTTCGTTCAGTTTAATTGGCCTGTTACAAGGTGCATTTTCATCTCCTTTAAAGGGTGCCAGCGCTGTCCCACTATCATGGCATGTACATCCAATTGGGTGTCCAACAGAGTGCCTTACTGTAGGATAACCTCCTTCTTCAATAACCCTTCTGCCAGCTGTGTCAACCTCCCAGCCTCGCTTTCCTACTCCAATAGTTTCTATAGCAGCAGATATTGCATTGTGTGCAGTGTTAAATGCATGCTGAATATCCTCAGGTGGAGCAGTTTCTCCAGGTTTCAGGAAGTAAGCTGTCCTTGCAATGTCAGAAATATAGCCTCTATATTTAACACTAAAGTCCATAATCAGTATATCTCCAGGAATGGTTTTAGTATCACCAGGACCTCTATGAGCTAATCCAGCCCTTACGATGCAGATGATTGGATAGTCATAAGGCTTGCCTATTCCATTGCATACATCACGCTTCCTCATACAATCAATGAAAATATCACCTATTTCTTTTTCACTCATACCACATTTAACACGTGTAAAAACTTCATCATATATATCATTTGTTATCTGAATACTTTTGCGAAGGTACTCTACCTCTGTATCAGATTTAACACTTCTCAATTCCCTTATTACATTTTCACTTGAGACCTCAATCTTAGACAATCTTTCCTTGCCAAGCATATCCTGAAGCATCATATAAAGTCCACAGGTTAAGCCATCTGAGGTGGCATCTGACAAGGATGTATTAAGGGCAAGCTTTTTAGGATTTATTTCATCAATTGTCTTTATAAGCACTTCACTTAAGCTTTTTTCATAAGCCACTACCTTGTTAAAAATCCCTGATTGCATAAATTTCTTTTCATCGGATTTGCTGGTCAGCATTATATGCTTTCCTTCCTTTGTAAAGATAGCCACTCCCAAATGTACAGTATCGTCACCTATAAGAAAAGGCAGGATTCCATCGGAGCCTTCACGAGAAACGCTCATTAACGCATCAATATCATTTTCCTTAAGAAGCTCTTCCAATTGTTTAACTTTTTCTCTTGGAACAGTATATTTATCGAACATACAAATCACCTTTCTTTGCTTAATCAAATAGTTGCAGACATTTTACTTCAAATTCTGAACATATATTTGCCACATCTTTTAAAAGCTCTTCTTCTTTTCCTTCAGGCATTAATAGTATAGAAATATCTATTTCAGTATCATTTTTGATTTTTCCTCGATGCCCTCCTGCTATACGGTCAATGGTTATAATATTGTGTGAAATAAAGTATACAAAATCTCTTACTAGGGGTAGCTCATTCTGCATAAGTTTATCAGCCATTTGGGCAGGATCAGCTTTTTCACTATACTCACTTGTATATAACTGATCCAATATATTTAAAACTTTATCATCGAATTTGCATGGACCCGACAGACTTATTATTTTTTCTACAGCCATTATGCATCGGTGTAATATATGATTTCTAGAATAATATGGATTAGCATCAGGATCTTTTTCTCCATATATCCTTAGCTTTACCCTTCTCCTGTCTTCCCTCATATTCTGCCATTCTGACTGCTCTGAGTTTTTTATCAGGTAATTTCCAGCAATATCCCAAAACTGCTGCTTGTTCATTTCGTCTTTTCTCCTTTATTATAATGTTGCCAGCTATTGATTACACATTAGCTGGCATAATAAATGCTATATATTGTTTAATTTGTTAACACAATGGCAGGCAACAAAATGATTGCTTTTAACCTCTGTTAACTGAGGATCGCATTGGAAGCATTTTTCCTCAGCATATAAACATCTGGGAGCAAAACGACATCCTGGTTTTGGATTTATAGGACTTGTCAGCTCTCCCTTCAATATTATACGCTCATGCTTGGCATTCAACTTATGTCTTGGAATTGCAGACAGCAACGCTTTAGTATAAGGATGGAGCTGATTTTTAAAGAGCTCTTTTGCGTCACATTTTTCTACAAGCTTACCAAGATACATAACACAAATATCATCTGATATATGCTTAACAACACTAAGGTTATGAGTAATAAAAATGTATGTTAGTCCACGTTGATCCTGTAGGTCCTGCATAAGATTGAGTATCTGTGCCTGGATTGATACGTCCAACGCTGACACAGGCTCATCACACACTATAAAGCGAGGGTCAAGAGCAAGAGCTCTTGCTATACCGATTCTTTGACGACGGCCGCCATCAAGTTCATGAGGATAGGAATTTGCAACACGCTGTGCAAGTCCAACTGTGTCCATAAGTTCTGAAACCTTTTTATTATATTCATCATTGCTTTTGCAGGTTTTGTATATTTTCATTGGCTCGCCTATTATATCTGAAACCTTCATCCTAGGATCGATAGATGAATATGGATCCTGGAATATAATCTGCATGTCCTTACGAAGCTCTTTTAACCTGCTTTTACTTGGAGAAGATATATCCTCTCCGTCAAATATGATCTGGCCATCTGAACGTTCAAGGAGGTGAAGTATAACACGCCCTAAGGTAGACTTACCGCATCCTGATTCTCCAACAACACCAAGAGTTTTGCCTTCTTCAATTGAAAAATTAACTCCATCAACTGCATGAAGCATTCCATGAGGTGTTTTAAAATACTTTTTTAAATCCTTAACTTCTAGGAGAGTTTTCATTTTTTCCTTGCCTCCTCTACAGATATTGCCTTATCTTTAAACCTTCCACAGCGCACAAAATGTGTATCTGAAAGCTTATAATTAGCTGTTGGCTGCTTTTCGCATTCCGGTGTACTATATGGGCAGCGTTCTGCAAAGTTACAGCCTGCAGGCAGATTGCTAGGGTCAGGCATAAGTCCCATTATAGGCTGCAGACGATCTTTATCTTCATCAAGATCTGGAATGCTTCCAAATAGTCCCTTGGTATATGGATGGCATCCATTTTCATAAATATCCTTAAGGGTTCCTGCCTCAACAATTTCACCTGCATACATTATTGCTACATTTTCACAGGTTTCTGCAACTACGCCAAGGTCATGGGTTATAAGTATCATTGATGTATTAAACTCTTTTTTCAGCTTGTTCATCATATCAAGAACCTGAGCCTGTATGGTAACGTCCAGAGCAGTAGTAGGCTCGTCTGCTATCATAAGTACAGGGTTGCAGGCAAGAGCCATAGCTATAACAACTCTCTGCTTCATTCCACCGGAAAACTGATGAGGATATTCACCATAACGCTCTCCGGGAATACCTACCATTTCAAGCATTTCCTTAGCCTTAGCTGCAGCTTCATAAGCTGGCATTTTTTCGTGAAGCCTTATAACCTCGCTTATCTGATCCCCTACTGTAATAATAGGATTAAGTGCAGTCATTGGATCCTGAAATATCATGGATATCTTATTTCCACGGATTTTTATTAATTCATTTTTATTCTTTTTAAGAAGGTCTTCACCTTCGAATATAATCTCCCCATCAATAACCTTTCCTGGAGGATCTGGAATAAGACCCATTATTCCTAAAGCTGTGGTAGTTTTACCTGCACCGGTTTCTCCAACCAGTCCCAGTGTAGTTCCCTTTTCTAGTGAAAGGCTTATACCATTTACAGCTTGCACATTACTTTTTCTTGTATGATATTCTATAACTAGATTTTTAATCTCAAGCACTTTTTCACTCATATTATAGCCTCCTTTAATCTTTCAAGCGTGGGTCTATAGCATCACGAAGGCCGTCACCCATAACGTTAAGTGAGAATACAGTAATCATGATAAACAGACCTGGGAAAATAGCCATATATGGATGAGTTCTTAAGTAGCTTCTTGCAGTTGAAAGCATTCCGCCCCATTCTGGTACTGGAGGAGGAGCTCCTAAACCCAGGAATGAAAGCATGGCACATGCAGTTATTGAACTGGCCACCCCAAGAGTTGCCTGAACTATTATTGGAGCCACAGCATTAGGTAAAATATGTTTAAATATTTTTCTAAAGTTATTTGCTCCTATGGCTGTAGCAGCCTCAATAAATTCATTTTCTTTAACAGATATAACAGCCGCTCTGGTTATCCTGGCATAGCCTGGTACATTTCCTATACCTATAGCAATCATCATATTACCCAAACCAGCTCCAAGAGATGCTGCAATAGCTACCGCTAGAAGCATTCCTGGTACAGCCATAAACACGTCCATTATACGCATTATGATGCTGTCTATTTTACCTCCATAGAATCCGGCTATAGCTCCAAGCAGCCCTCCGAATACAAGAGACACTGACACAGAAATTATACCAACTCTTAATGATATACGTCCGCCATATAGCACACGGCTGAACTGGTCTCGTCCAAACTTATCCGTACCGAACCAATGTTGGGAAGAAGGACCTTGCAGCGCACGGCTTACAAGCTGATCATCATATCCATATGGTGCTAATACATCAGCAAAAACTGCTGACAATATCAATAAAATCAATATTATCAATCCAAGCATAGCAAGCTTGTTACGTGTAAATCTTTCAAGGATTTCCATCACAGGTCCCTGCTGTTTAGGCATTTTTTTATTCTTAGCCATTTGCCACAGCCTCCTTAACTTTGAGTTTACGTCTTTTTGACATTCCTAATTGTGCATGAATTCTAGGATCTATAAAATTATAAAGAATATCAATAAGTAAATTAACAAAACTGAATGTAATAGCTAAAAATAATACACTGCCTAAAACCGCTGGAAGGTCACGCTGTTGTATAGCATCTACACCATATTTACCTAATCCTGAAATAGCAAATACAGACTCAACCAAAACTGAACCACCTAGCAGATTTCCAAATTGAATTCCAATTACTGTTACAATAGGAATTAACGCATTTTTAAGTGCATGTTTTATTATAACTAATCGTTCTGATTGTCCCTTTGCTCTAGCTGTTCTTATATAGTCCATTCTTATAACTTCAAGCATGCTGGAACGTGTCATTCTCATTATATTTGCGGCTCCGCCTGTACCTAATGTAATTGTTGGCAGCACCCAGTACTGCCACCCATAAGATCCCGATACCGGAAACCATTGGAGGTTTACTGCAAACATCAGGCAAAGCATCAATGCTAGCCAGAAGGAAGGCATTGAAACTCCAACAAGGGATACAGTGGTGGCAAGATTGTCAAAAATAGAATATTGCTTCGTTGCGGCTATAATTCCGCAGGTTACACCAATTATTACCGATAACGACACGCTTAGCGCCGCCAATAAAGCTGTCTTAGGAAAGCGATCCAGCAGCTCATTAACGATAGGCTGCCTTGTTACATATGATGTTCCGAAGTCAAAACGGGTTACAATTCCAGTTACATAACGACCGAACTGTACTACAAAAGGATCATTTAATCCCATTTCTTCAGTTAATTCTTCCACTGCTTCCTGTGTTGCATTATCTCCAAGGATCATTTTTGCAGGATTACCTGGAGTTATGTACATTAACGTGAATACAATAAGAGTTACGCCCAAAAGTACCGGAATCATTTGTAACAGTCGTTTAAAGATATACTTTACCAAGCTTATTCACCTCTTTTTCCTTATGTCATACTCAATATCTGGAATATTAAAAGTTCATTTTAATGGATAGGAAAGGATGTTTTTTATAAACACCCTTACCTACACTTCCATTTAACTTATATAGTTATTTATTAATTTTTGAATTTAATTTCGCAGAATTCATATCTGCCTGAAGGTGATGATTTAAGGCCTTCTAAATTACTGTTTATAGCGGCAGTTTCCTCTTTGTTGTAAAGGAATACCCATGGTGCATCATCTACTATAAGTTCCTGTGCTTTGTAATAAGCATCAAGTCTTACTTTTTCCTCAGTGCTGGCTCTTCCTAAATCAAGCAGTTTATCTACCTCTTTGTTGCTGTAGCGTGCAGTATTAGACCAAGCAGGACGGCCAGTATAGAAAGGTTCATATAAACCATAGTCAGCATCACCAGTATTTGTTGACCAGCCTAATATATACATTTGGAATTCACCATTGATAATCTTGTCAAGGTAAGTAGCATTTTCCATGCTTTCTACGTTAACAGTAACATTTATCTGCTTCAGCTGGTTTTGAATCATTTCAGCTATGTCAACTCTTTCCTGTGAATCGCTGATAGTTAAGGTAATTTCTAATCCATTAGGATAACCTGCCTTTGCAAGAAGTTCTTTTGCCTTCTCAATATTTTGTTTATATCCCTTTAGATTAGGGTTATAACCCCAGATGGATGGTGATAGAGGACCCTCTGCCACAGAACCAATACCGTTATATACAGCCTGAACAATTGCTTCCTTATCTAAAGCATAGCTTATAGCCTGACGAAGGAGCTTATTATTAAATGGCTCTTTTGCACAGTTGAAGCCTACAAATGTGTTACCATAACCTAAAGAACGAATCATAGTAACATTTTTATCCGCTTCTAAGCCCTCAATATCATTTGCTGCTATCCTTAATGCAGCATCAACACCGCCAGATTCAATTTCCATTGCACGGCTGGAGGACTCAGCTATAAAACGCATTGTTAATTTATCAAATTCAGGCACAGTTCCCCAGTACTCTTTGTTAGTTTCAAATTCAATACGGTCACCGCGATGCCATTGTACAAATTTAAATGGTCCAGTACCTACAGGTTCTTCTTCATAACTTTCTCCAGCTTCTGTAACAGTTTTTTCATCAACTACATAAAGGAAGCAAAGCTGTGAAAGAAAAGCTCCACTAGGTTTTAAAAGCTTAATTTCAACTGTATTCTCATCAATAGCTTTTGTCTTTTCAAGATCCACATCAGATACTATCCAGTTTGAGAAACTGCTGCCATGAGCACGTTTTATAGTATAGATGATATCACTGGCATCAAGAGCTTCTCCATTATGGAATTTTACACCCTTTCTTATATGTAAAGTAAGGGTAGTATCATCCTTATACTCCCACTTTTCAGCAAGTCCAGGAGCTATGGTGTTATCCTCCTTCTGCTTAACTAAAGTATCATATATTTGGTGATGCAGTAATGTTGAGTCACTATCATTTGGTCCATGTGCATCAAGACTCTTAGGTTCAGATGATGTTGCTACAACTATTGTGTCTTTCTTAGATTGTCCAGAACCCGCTTTTCCACAACCACTTAGCACTGATACTGTCATAATTGCAGTAAGTACTAAAGCAAATATCTTTTTCATTTTTTGTCCCCCTTTTTTGTTTTTTTATTAAATCGTGCTTTACACGAAATAATCTAATCCCCTATAGGAAATTGATATAAAGTACAAGCAATTACGCTTTTACTTGTTTAAAAGCGCAAGCCCCTTTTCCATTCTGTCTAGACCTTGAGTAAGTATTGCTCTGCTTGTTGCAAAACATATACGTATATGACCTTCTGCTCCAGCGCCAAAGAATTTTTCAGTTCCAGGCACAACTGCCAGCTTTGCATTTTTCTCCATAAATTCAGCAAAAGCTCCACTTCCCAGTCCTGTTCCGGATATATCTGGGAAAGCCAAGTAAGTTGCCTGTGGCATGTGGCATTTAATACCAGGCATTTTATTAAGCCTTTCAACAGCATAATCACGATTACCACGAAGATGCTTAAGGAATTCTTCAACCCAAGGGAATCCTTTTTCAAGACATGCAATACCTGCTATCTGAGAAATTGAAGCTATTCCTCCTGCTGTAGTCATAACAGCTGATGTTTTCACAATATCTTCAAATACCTTTTCGTCATTGCAGTAAATACATCCTATTCTTAAGCCGGCAACCCCGAAGCTTTTAGAGAATCCATATACAGAAAGAGTCTTTTTATTTCTCTCTGTTCCAAGGGAATTAATGCTTATAAATGGCTTTTCAGGATATACTATATCTGACCATATTTCATCATTCATGATCCATAAATCATATTTTTCCGCAAGATTTAATATATGGTCAAGATCTTCCTTAGTATAGACTGTTCCCCATGGATTGTGAGGATTGCATAGTCCTATCATTTTAGTCTTTGGTGTTATGTAGCTTTCCAGGTTACTTAAATCAATATGTCCATCCTTCAATACTGCAGGAAATAATACTGGAACAGCACCAGCTGCTAGACAGGATTCCTTAAATAGATAATCTACAGGATCAAATACTATCATTTCATCTCCCGGTTTAAGTACCGTAGACGCTATTACATACATACCACGAGCTGCACTGTCAATTGGAAGTACAAGCTCCGTCTTTACATTTTCATTTTTTCGGCTGTTTATGCTTTTTGCAATAGCCTCTCTAAATTCAGGAAGTCCCATCTTAGGTGTGTAGGATAAGTACCCTCCGTCCAGATATACCTTCATTGCTCCAATTATTTGTGGTGCAACAGGAAAATCAGGATCTGCTGCAGTCAATGGCAGCACTCCTTCCTCAACTTCAGCCCATCTGTAATTAAAAGCACGTTTCTTCAGAATATCAAGGCGTACCGCACTATCATCAAAGTAATTCATATATTTTCCTCCTTTAGCAAGCACAGATTACTTCTATTTCTATGCTGGCTCCTTTAGGTAATGCTGCAACTTGAAAACATGCTCTTGCTGGTGGATTGCTTGTAAAGAACTTGCCATAAGCTTCATTAACCTCTGCAAAATCATTGATATCCTTAAGCAGAATAGTAGTTTTCAGTACCTTATCCATGCTGCTTCCAGCTTCAGCAATAATATTAGCAACATTGTTCATAACAAGAGTAGTTTGTTCTCCAATGCTGCCAGTGCTTAAGTTACCGGTTTCAGGATCTATAGGCAGCTGTCCTGATACAAAAACCAATCCATTAAATTTTGTTGCCTGCGAATAGGGTCCTATTGCAGCAGGTGCTTTTTTAGTTGCAATAATTTCTTTCACTTGACGACATCTCCTTAAAATAATGATTTCAAATATTTTCAGTTGACTTAAAATATTTTAATAATTAAGAGTATTATAGGCTACCGTTATGATTCATGTCAATGTTTTTTCCTGTAATATTGTTATTTTTTTATCACTTCAAATTATTATTTTTATTCTATATAGTGTTACTATTTGAATACCAAAAATAAAAAGCCTCCGGATGCAGAAACTGCATGGGGAGGCTGCAAGCTATTCTTTTTAACAAACCAATACAATTGTTCAACACTTAAATCAACAAAAAATGCGATAAAAGTAAAGGGATTGCTACTATTAGCAACCCCTTTTTCTCTTTGAATCTTGATTAATTGTAAGGAACCTTCAGAGAGGTTCCATTTCCGAATTTATATAATTTATAAATCAAAATTTATAAATTATACTACTGTTCAATTTTCATACTTGCCATTTCTTCTTTCGTAATACCGTTCCTTTTGCCATAATTTATCCAACAGCTTGTAGATGCTCTAATAAACATCTTCTTTGTTAAAGGCATTGTAACACTTAATTTTTCATTTTTATGATTCTGAATAGCTTTAGCTAATTTCTTCATCTTCCATCTTATCATGACCTTAAAAGGTGTATTTAAAATTGCTTCTCCACTTCCAATTGATAATACCGAGCCAAAAATATATTCATTTTCTTTACAAAACAATTTAATCATATCTATACAAACAGTATTTTGTTCAGGTTCAATAAACCCACAGTTTATAATTACATTTATAATGGGTTTATTTTTTGGCGGATTTGTCTCAAGGTATTTTAAGAAATTAAGCAATGTAACTGGAAGTCCATCAGCGTATAAGGGGAATACAAATAAAATATCTGTATACTCTTCCAACTTAAGACAAATATCCTTATGATTATTTTTAGTAATATTAAAAATATCAATATTACCTTCATAATATCTTCTAAAGATTTCACTATATGCTTTAGAATTGGATTTTGGCGCTCTAGGACTCCCATTTATAATAATTACTCTCCCCATTTTATAACCTCCTTAGAAACTACTTCTTCTAAGTTTTCTTCCCTTGTGAATATAATCTTAAACTCTTTAAAATTCATATTATGTGCATTATGCTCTACCAAACGTTTAAATATCTCTTGTTCATCTTTTGATATATCACCATAAGCAATAATAACAGCCTTTTTCATAGAAACATCACGTTGAACATGATGTACCTCCCCATTTAAAAGACGAATAAATGCCTGTTGTATAGGAATAGCACGTTCAAGCATTGTTTTCATTATTGAACCATAACACCCATATTTAATCTTACTTACATATAATACATTATCACTTTTTGCAATAATTGGATAAACTTTAGTAGCATCATCACGAATTACACATTTACCTGGAGTTTTAGTCCAACAACTAAAGCATCCTACACAATTAGAAATTTTAAGATTTGATAGATCAATATACTTATTCTCATTATTCTCTGCAAATTTAATTTTTAAAGGTTTATCAGTTAATAATAGTCTCATTTCCTTTTCCTCCTAACAGTCCCAAACAAACCCTATCAAGCATTTTATCAACTTCAGTTTCATTTATATCCACTGTATTCATAGCAATCATTGTTGCAATTCCATGACAAAACAGCCACATAATTTTACATATTTCCTTTGCATTATCCTCATCCATAGGTTCTTTATTCATTATTAATCTTACCAAAAATGGTAAATTTGAATCATTGACTAAAATATTTTCTTCCTTAGCCCTTTCACTCATGAAAAGGAATTTAAAAAGACCTCTATTATTCCGAGCAAATTGAATATACCGAATTCCTGTAGCTTTATATGGCCCTACATTCTCTATAGGCAACCTTAAAAAGTCACTGAACTGTTTATGTGCCTGATCAAAAGCTTGTTTCTTAACATCATCCATACTATCGAAAGACCAGAATATTGGTTGAGTAGAACAATTAAGAGCCTTACTTAATGAAGATGCTGTCAATACTTTTTCATTATTAATTAATTCCACAGCTTTATTAATAATATCTTCCTTACTGATTTTTACTTTTGGTGGCATTGTACTTCCTACTTTCCATAGTTCATTATATAATACTCATTATATAATGATAATTATATAACCTGTATTATACAATGTCAAAGCTATCTCTTAAAAAATTATTATTATCTGCTCCTTTTGTAAAAACGGATATAAGAACATAAGTTTTTATATCCTATGTCAGGTATCCAAAAGAAAAAGAGTATTGATTTGAATCAACACTCTTTACTCTATAAAATATTCAATTCAGTATTCTCTTGTATTTACATACTCTGCAGGAGCTTATCTCCAATCAGCCTTAACTAACGCTCTTTCTCTTGAGTAAGCCTTGCATAGAACGTACTAATTATTTCTCTTCGTCCCTATGGGTTCTTGACAAGTAAAGTTAAGTTCTCAGCAGTAGGCCGTTTCCAATCGAACTAACTACTGTTCTCTTAGACGTCCTTTACATGGGGTGGCACTAAATGCTCCTCTTCGTCACTACCGTTCCTTGACGAGCAAAGTTACCACCTCAACATGCCCCGTCTGCGGAAACATATCCACCGGCTGTACCTTTATAGTCTCATAGCCCATTTCCTTCAATATTGCTAAATCCCTCGCAAGGGTTGAAGGATCGCAGGATACATATACTATCCTTTGAGGCGCCATATCTGCTATAGCTTCAAGCAAAGATTTTTCGCAGCCCTTTCTTGGTGGGTCTACCACCACCACATCTGCTTTAATCCCTTCTTCTATCATTTGAGGGATGATTTCCTCTGACTTTCCTACTCGGAATTCTACATTATCAATACCATTTTCCTTTGCGTTTTCAATGGCATTTTCTATGGCCTCCGGTACTATTTCCACTCCGTATACCTTTTTTGCTTTTTGGGAGAGAAATAGGGATATGGTTCCGGTGCCGCAGTAGGCATCAAATACTGTTTCCTTTCCTGAGAGCCCTGCAAATTCCAAGGCTTTTGAGTATAGTATTTCTGTCTGTACAGGATTTACCTGGAAGAAGGACAGTGGGGAAATATTAAATTTAAAGTCACCTATATAGTCGCTTATAAGGTCTTTTCCATAAAGCACTATGCTCTTATCTCCTAATATTACGTTAGTTGGCTTTGAGCTTATGTTTAGCATTATACTTTTTATTTCAGGAATACCTTCTATAAGAGCATTTATAAGCTCATCCTTGTGAGGTACCTTTTCTGAAGTGGTCACTAAAACCACCATGACTTCATAAGTTTTAAAGCCTCTTCTTACCATAATGTGCCTGAGAAGTCCCTCTTTTGAGTATTCCCCTTCTACTATATATGGCTTTATATTATTCTTTATTATCCATGCTCTTACTATCTTAACTACTTTGTCTGCAGCTTCATCCTGAATGAAGCAGCTTTCCATGTTGATTATATCGTGGCTCCTTGGAGCAAAAAATCCTATCTGAAGCTCTCCCTTATTTATTCCTACAGGCAGTTGAACCTTGTTTCTGTATCTGTATGGATTCTTCATTCCTAAGGTATTCTTTACAAGGGAGGAGTCAAGCTTTCCTATTTTTGTTACGCAGTCTTTTACCCTTTGAGTTTTAATTTCCAGCTGATTGTTGTAGGAAGTATGCTGCAGGGAGCAGCCTCCGCACCTTTTGAATATTGGGCACACCGGTATCTCTCTATTTTCAGAATGGGTGATTATTTCTATAAGCTTTCCGTAGGCATAGTTTTTCTTTACTTTAACTATTTTAATCTTTACCCTCTCACCCTTTAATGCTTCCGGTACAAAAATTGTAAAGCCTTCTTCAGTTTTAGCTATTCCTTCACCTTCATAGCCCTGATCTACTATATCAAATATATATTCCTTATTTTTTTCTATCAATGTAATCACCTTTTATTTTTATTAGGCTCAGCCTATTTATATGAACAAGTAATTTCAATTTTCCTTTAATTATCCTATAAAGTCAAGAAAAAGGCAAAAAAAAAGAGCACCCTAAGGTGCTAAGTAAAAGAATCAGTTGCCATTTAATCATCTTACTATTTTGTCCAAACTTAAAAAAGAATATACACTTAATTATATTAAATTAAAAAGTTTCAATGTGTAAACTTTTTGTAAACTTTTTAAAAGAAATTTAGTTACTCTTTCATTAAAATAGCATAAAACTTAAAGAGAGCCTGCTGAAATTAATCATTAAGGCTCTCTTTTTATTTATATAGAACTACTCTACAATACTTACCTTAAGCATGTTTGTTGATCCTATTTCATAAATAGGAAGTCCTGCTGCAAGGACTATAATATCTCCCTTTTTAACAAGCCCTGATTTTTTTGCTGCCTCAGTAGCCTGTTCAATCATCTCATCGGTAGTTTCTATCTTATCTGCCAGCATTGGATATACTCCCCATACCAGTGATAGCTGCTTTGCCACATATTCATAGGAGGTTACTGCGATAATAGGACATTCAGGCTTATATCTTGAAACCCTCCTTGCTGTTGAACCGGATTGAGTTGAAGTTATAATTGCAGCTGCATTAAGCTCCATAGCAACGTTACAGGTGGATCTGGATATTGCTCCTCCTATGGTTTTAGCACGCTTACCGAATTTTAGGTTAGCGGACTCATAAGTTAAGTGCTGCTCTGCTTCCTCAGCAATGGCAGCCATGGTCTTAACTGAATCTACAGGCCAACTTCCATTAGCGCTTTCTCCACTTAACATTATTGCATCTGTTCCGTCTAATATAGCATTGGCTACGTCTGAAACCTCTGCTCTTGTAGGTCTTGGATTTCTCATCATGGAATCAAGCATCTGAGTTGCTGTTATTACAGGTTTTCCAACCTTATTGCACTTTTCTATAATCATCTTCTGAGCTGAAGGCACCTTTTCTATAGGTATTTCTACTCCCAGGTCTCCTCTTGCTACCATGATACCATCTGAAACTTCAAGTATTTCATCTATGTTATCCACGCCCTGCTGGTTTTCTATCTTAGAAAATATCTGTATATTTTCTCCGCCGTTTTCATTTAAAACCTTTCTTATAGCTAATACGTCATCCGCCTTTCTTATAAAGGAGGCTGCAACTATGTTAACACCGATACTGCATCCGAATTTTAAATCTTCTCTGTCCTTTTCTGTCATAGCTGGGAGGTTTATTGAAACTCCTGGAACATTGACACCTTTATGAGTTCCTACCATACCTGAGTTATTTACCACAGTGTATATCTTATTACCTTCAATATTTTTAACCTCAAGTCCTACAAGTCCATCATCTATAAGTATCTTATCTCCAGGCTTAACATCTTTGGAAAGCTCTGAATAGGTTACAGAACACTTTGATGTATCTCCCAAAACCTCTTCTCCACAGTAAATTACAAAATCTTCTCCTGAATGTAATTCTACTTTGCCGCCTTCAAATTTGCCTGTTCTTATTTCAGGACCTTTGGTATCCAGTATTACAGCTATCTGTTTATAATATTCTTTGGAAAGCTCCTTCACCATTTTTATTCTTTCTCCATGCTCCTTATGATCACCATGGGAAAAATTGTGTCTGGAAGCATTCATGCCAGCTTCTATAATGCCCCTTAATATTTCTTCTTTTTCGCTGGCAGGTCCTATAGTACACACTATCTTAGTATTTCTCATTAATAAAACACTCCCTTGCTATTATTTCACTTTTTCAAGGTTTCAAAGCTATTTCTATTATATTGTATTACTTTTAAAGACGCTATAAATATATAGTTACATAGATAAAATTTTTGCTACTTCGTATAGTTTTTCATCGAATACGCTCTTTTTAGCCAGTGCTTCATCTATATCCTCGTCTATTATGACATTATCTTTAATTCCTACTACCCTGGCACTCTTACCTTCCATCAAAACTTCTATAGCCTTAGCTCCCATTCTTGATGCAAGTACTATGTCATTTACTGTTGGTGAGCCTCCTCTTTGAATATGACCAAGAATAGTTGCCCTGGCTTCAAGTCCGGATATGTTCTGGATATATTCAGCAAGCTCATTTGCTCCTCCTACTCCTTCAGCCAGCATTATTATGTTGTGCATCTTACCGTTGTTTTTTCCATCCAGTATGGTTCTTATGAGCTCTTCCTTATCGAACTCCTTTTCAGGGAGTATTATAGCTTCTGCTCCACCTGCTAAACCTGCATATAAAGCTATATCTCCACATCTTCTTCCCATAACCTCTATAACGCTTACTCTTTCATGAGAAGTAGAAGTATCTCTAAGCTTATTAACAGCATCGTGTACAGTATTTAAAGCTGTGTCAAAGCCTATAGTATAATCTGTGTAAGCAAGATCATTGTCTATAGTTCCAGGAATTCCAACTGCAGCCACACCTAGCTTGGATAACAGTTTAGCTCCTGTAATTGATCCGTCTCCTCCAATGACCACTAAAGCATCTACTCCATAAGCCTGAAGTATATTAGCAGCCTTTTGTCTTACCTCTTCTTTTTTGAATTCATCACATCTTGCAGTTCTAAGTATAGTTCCGCCTCTTTGTATTATATCTGAAACACTATGTCTATCCATTCTAAAAAGCTCACCATTTATAAGTCCTGCATAGCCTCTTCTTACTCCCATAACTTCTATACCATTGTGTAAAGCCATCCTTACTACTGCTCTTATGGCAGCATTCATTCCCGGAGCATCGCCTCCGCTGGTCAAAATTGCAATTTTCCTAATCATTCATTTATCCCTCCTGTAATAGGGACTAATTCCATCCCGTGTAACTTAAAATTATCCCACATATATTAATACCTTCATTTTACAAAAAGTTCAACCTTTTTTCAATAATAACCTAATTTTATTATACCCATATACTTTTACATATATGTTAACTAAGTGTATCAGATGTTTTAAATATTCCTTACATATGATATCTTGAAAGTTTTACCATAAAGCTTAAAGTATAAAATTTTATATTTTCAAAATTTTATTTAATTTAATATTATTTAAACATAAATACTATAATTTTATTGCTAATTTAAAGTATTTTTCGTCATTTTTATTCTTGTTTTTACATTTAGTCGATGCTATACTTGAAGGTATAAATTTTATAAAACAATAACTATTATTAAATATAATTTCTGTTGAAACAACATTCATATTCATTATTATAAGTTTTTGAGAAAAGAGGATACATTCATGAAACAAGATTCTATAAAACACAAGGAAAAATACGGATTGTTTACAGCCATTGCTATGATAGTAGGAGTCTGTATAGGTTCCGGAATATTTTTTAAAAGCGATAATATACTGGTTGCTGCGGGAGGAAGTATTTTTCTTGGTGTAGTAGTTTTCGTAATTGCTGCTATGGCTATTATATTCGGCGGAATCACTGTAGGGGAGCTTGCTTCCAGAACCAGTAATCCCGGCGGTATAGTTACCTATGCTGACGAATTTCTAGGTTCCCGTACAGCCTGCGGTTTTGGATGGTTTCAAACCTTTGTTTACTATCCTACTTTAATAGCTGTGGTTTCCTGGGTAGTAGGAGTATATACATGTATTTTGTTAAACCTGCCGGGAAGGTTAGAAACACAAATACTTATAGGCTACGGCTTCACTATAATATGTTTTCTTTTTAATACCCTTTCAGCTAAAGCAGGCGGAATATTTCAGAACTGTACCACAATAATTAAGATGATACCTCTTTTGTTTTTAGCAGTATTTGGATTTATCTATGGAGATCCTCTTTCAGGATTTTCTAATGTATCTCTGCAAAGCTTTAAAGGTTCTTCATGGATTGCTGCTATAGGACCTATAGCCTTTTCCTTTGACGGATGGATAGTATCTACCTCAGTTGCCCATGAGATTAAAGATTCAAAGAGGAATATGCGTAAAGCATTGATTATAGCTCCCCTTTTCATACTTGTGTTATATGTGATTTATTTTGTAGGAATATCTTCATACATAGGTCCTGAAAATGTTATGGCATTAGGGGACGAGCATGTAGCCCTGGCAGCCTCTAACTTGTTTGGGCCTGTTTTTGCAAAGGCTGTAACCATATTCGTTATCATATCTGTAATGGGAACTGTAAACGGACTTATACTGGGATTTATACGTATGCCTTATTCCATGGCTCTTCGCCGGGGAATGATGCCTTTTTCTAATAAGCTTTCTGCTATGGATAAAAAATTGGACATGCCAGTTAACTCTTCACTTTTTGCCTTTTCTTTAGTGAGCTTGTGGATGCTGGTACATTATATCACCGCAAAATATGATTTTCTCCCAAACTCTGATATTTCAGAGATTTCTATAGCTATGAGCTACTTATTGTACATAGCTCTTTATTATCAGGTATATAAGATGTATAAAAATAAGGAAATAACCAGTCCCTTAAGAGGTTTAGTATTTCCTGCTTTAGCTGGCTTAGGATCTTTATTTATACTTTCCGGCGGACTTCAAAACAGTCTGTTTATTTATTATGCCGGCTTCTGTTTATTAGTGATTATATTGTCTCAGATTTATTACAATAGGAAAGAAAAATCCTCATAATCTTTACAGTGATTATCCACGGGAAGGTATAATATATTAACAGAATAATAAACATAATTAAAAAACAAAGGACGAGGATAAAGCATCATCTCGTCCTTTATTTTATCTTCACATTGGTAAATGATTAAAAATTAAGTCTTAGCTTTATGCTATAGATTTAAATCCTTAAACTGAGGAAGATATTCTATATTTTCTCTTATTATATCATCCAATACCTTTTTTGCCTTTATTGAATCATTAACTAAAGGATGTATTGCAAGAGCTCTAAGAGCTGCGCTGTAGTCGCCCTTTACTGCAGCCTCTATGGTAAGCTCTTCATAAGCCTTCACTACCTGAAGAAGCCCTCTCATGCTTGTTTCCAAATGTCCTATGTGTATAGGCTTAGCTCCATTTTTTCCTATAACGCAGCTGCATTCAATAGCTGTATCCTCAGGAATGTCCAGTATAGTTCCATTATTTCTTACATTAACATACTGAATATCCTTTTTATCATTGTATATAGAATTAATCAAATTTACTGCTGCTTCACTGTAGTGTGCTCCTCCTCTTTTAGCAAGCTGAGGAGGCTTAATATTTAAATCTGGGTCTTTATAAAGCTCAAAGAGATCATTTTCAAGTTTTCTAACCACCTCACCTCTTGTTCCCTTTTCCTCTGAATCCTTTAAAGTATTTTTAAGCATCGTTTCACTTAAATAATAATACCTGTGGTATGGACAAGGAAGCACTCCTAAGGCTGATATTAAATCTTTGCTTAAATCCACATCCGGTATGTTTTTCATATTGAAGGAATTGCCCTTTACGATATTATCAAGAACCTCTTCTGTTACATCTATTCCATCTTTATATATTTTTCTTCCCCATACCAGATGATTAAGCCCTGCAAAATCTATAGAAATTCTGTCAGCCTCCACTCCATAAAGCTCAGCCACCATGTTTACCATACCTATAGGAACGTTACAGAGTCCTATCACCTTAATCTTAGTATGCTTTAGCACCGCCTCTGTTATTATTCCTGAAGGATTTGTAAAATTTATAAGCCATGCATCAGGACAAAGCTCCTCCATATCCCTGCAGATATCTAAAATTACCGGTATGGTTCTCTGTGCCTTTGCAAAGCCTCCTGCCCCTGTGGTTTCCTGCCCTAAGAGGTTATATCTTAAAGGGATTTTTTCATCCCTTATCCTTGCCTCCATCATCCCTACCCTGAATTGAGTGGTTACAAAATCCGCATCCTTTAAAGCTTCTCTCCTGTCAAAGGTTAGATGAATATTTATGTCTGCTTCTGCCTTGGAAACCATCCTTTTTGCAAGGTTCCCTACGATTTCAAGCTTTTCTTTTCCTTCTTCAATATCTACCAAATATAAATCCTCTAAGGGAAGCTCTCCTGAAAGCTTTTTATTTATAAAGCCCTCTATGATTTCCGGAGTATAGCTGGATCCTCCCCCTATAGTAGCAATCTTTATGCCTTTTTTCATAAATATTACCTCCATATTCTCATAGTTTATATTTATATAAATGCCTCATGCATAATTATCCCTTTACGGCCCCTCTTTCCATTCTCACCGCATAAACATAAACGCTTATAGATACCAAAGCTGAGAAGAGTCCGAAAAAAGGGGATAAAAGAGCGGCTATAGTCAACGAATGGGCCGTATAGTTATATATTTCCTTAAATTTATATGTTTTTATATGCTTTATATGATTAATTCCGTAAAAAACAGATGACAATAACAAAGCAGAAATTATAATCCCAAGCCACATATAAATAACAGTTCCTGCAACATTGTATATAGTGCTTCCTCTGAATAGGTTTAAAAACTGATTGGCACTACCTGTTAAAAACTGTTTAGTAAGCTGATTGAAAAAGAGAACTGCAAGGGCTAAAACAGTAATTATAAGCTGATATATTAATGTTCTTCCAAGGGATTCTTCCCTGAATTTATGATATCTCTGCGGTTTGAAGCTCAATTTAAATTCTTCAAATATAGTCATATAACTCTCCTTTCCTTGCTCTTATATACATACAGGCGGCTATAATATTTTATAGCCACCTGTATATTAATTCATCAGCTGTTTAACACAGTTCCTTCAGCATTTTCATAGGATTGCTCCTGCTCATAGTACTGCTTATCTACAACCCTGATAAATGGGAAATATATAAAGAAGCTTATTATAAGCTCAACCACCTGAAGCAAAGCTCCTCTTATTCCTGCTATGAGGAAGCCTCCTATTATCGGAGGTGTAGTCCATGGAACAATAACTCCTGAAGGTCTGGGAACTAAACCTAAGGAAATAGCCCCATAACAAACCACAGCTAAAATCATAGGTGTTAATATAAACGGAATCATCATAATTGGATTAAGCACTATAGGAAGACCAAAGGTTATTGGCTCGTTTATATTAAATAATCCAGGAAGAAGAGCCAGCTTCCCAAGCTTCTTGCACTGCTGGGATCTGCATACAAATACCATTGCCAAGCATAGTGCCGGTGTACAACCTGAGCCTCCAAGCTGCAGATAAAGCTCCTGGAACTGATGGGTGATTACATGAGGAAGTGCCCTTCCTCCTTCGAAGGCAGCAAGATTTTCCGCAGATAGAGATATCCATATAGGACTCATAACGGAACCAACTATATTAGCTCCATGGATACCGAATACCCAGAATAAGCCTATAAGCAGATTTGCAACAAGGGTTGCCCCTAAGCTTGATCCTAAAGCCGTGAGAGGAGCCTGCAGGAAGGTATAAATAAATCCATGAACGGTTTCATATTTTGTAAAAGCAAATCCCAATCTCACTAAATCAAAGGTTAAAATAACTATAAATGCAGGTATAAGGGCTGAAAAAGCTTTAGATACTGTAGGAGGAACCCCTTCAGGCATTTTGATTACCCAGCCTCTTTTAACTATAAATCTTATTATTTCTGTGGCAAAGATAGCAGTAAACATACCTACAAACAATCCTTTAGCTCCAAGCCATTCCATAGGAATAACATCTGTTACCTTTATAGCAGCAGAAGCACCTTCAGGAGTAAAGTTTGTAGTAAAAGGTGTTAACAGGAAAAATGCTACAAGAGCAATTGCTGCAGAGCTTATTCCTTCCAAATCATAATATTCAGCTAAGCTTCTGGCTATGCCAACCACTACAAATATAGTCATAATTGCCATGGTTACTTCAAAAGGTCTTACAAAAAATACTCTCCAGTTTTCTCCAAAGGTTCTTGCCATAAATTCAGGATATCCCGGTATGGGAAGATTTGCAAAAAGCAGCGACATAGCTCCTATAATCAAAAGCGGCATTGCAAGCATAAAACCGTCACGTATAGCACTAAGATATCTATTACCTGATATCTTACCTGCTACAGGCATAAGCCTGTTTTCCATCACGTCCATAATTTTACTCATGTTATATCCCCCTTTACTTTTTTATTAAATTAATAGCCTGTTCTAATACCTTCTCTCCATTCATCAAGCCGTAATCTCTAGGATTAATTACATCGATAGGTATATTTTTTTCATCACATAGTTTTTTAGCCTTTGGAAGAGCAAATCGAACCTGAGGGCCTAGAAGCACTACATCAGCCTCATTTAAACGTTTACTCATTTCAGCTTCAGGATAAGCATTTATAGAAACTTCTATCCCTTTTTCCTTTGCTGCCTTCTCCATCTTAGTTACTAACAAACTTGTAGACATTCCCGCAGAACAAAATAAAACGATATTAACCATAGAATAACCTCCTTAAATTTACTGTTTTTTATACATATTTCTGTTAGTTATATATATTCACTTTACCTGTATTAATAGGATAGGCAGAGAAACATTTAAAATCTTTTATTCTCTTGGAAAATATCCCTCCTGTTCCGCAGTTCCTATGGCTTCTTTCTTTGCAAGTTTAACTGCAAAAGCGGCAATTTTCTTTAAAGAATCGTTTAGTCCGATTCCTCCTCTTCCGGGAGTTTTAATAATGTAAATTTTCTTTCTGAAGAGCTCCTTACCTGTGCTGTCCTCTGCCATGGCAGCAAAAGCCGGTATATTCAGCCTTTCTTCCACAGCTTCAACCAGGTAGCCGCAGCATTCACCATATCTCTTATAATTTAAAGCTGGACCGCATACTACTACATCAGGATTAAATTTTTTAATCAGTGTAAGAATCTCCTCAATAACCTTTTCTCTATTGTCTAAAAAATAATTGTCACCGCAGATAACTGTACCTTTTATATCACCTCCATTCCGCATTAAATTTGTTTTTAAAAGCATTCCTAAGCCTACACCGCCCATTTGCGCTGAAGGAGAAAGATTCATTTTTTCATCTCCTCCTAAACCTGCCTGCACCTGATTTAAAAATTGAACTACTTTTATCATATCAATCACCATCTGTACTATTATTTGATTTAAATCTTAGCTTTTTTTAAATCATTGATTTCCTTCTGCATGTTTATCATATTCCTCATAAGTTCCTTTGCCAGAAGAGTTGTCATTAAATGATCCTGAGCATGGACTAAAAGAAGATTTAGTTCTACCTTTTCTCCTGCTGCTTCTTTATGGATTAAGGCAGTCTGCATGTTGTGAGCCTGAATTATAGACTCATCAGCCTTTTCTAAAAGCTTGTCTGCGCCATCATAATCACCCTGCACTACTAAATTGTATGCTTCATATATATAGCTTCTTGCGTCTCCCGAATAGCTTATAAGCTCGAAGGTCTTTTCACTGCTCATAACTTCATTAACAGAATCTGTCATAATCATTCCTCCAGTTAGTTATTTTATTATATAAATATTTAAAGCAATAACCGTGCCAAAATATATAAAAAGCTCTGTAGGCTTAATTTACAGAGCTTTTTATACAAATCTAAATAATAATTTTATACAGATTATATACACATGGATAAATAATACCTTAAGATGTGTTTATTTTTTATACACATCAAAGACTACGAGAATAATTTATACTCATTATTCACTTACTAGATTTCTTAATATAAAGCAGATTTCATCGTCAGAAAAATTGATATCGTAATAATCTTCTATGACTTTTATGCTTTTTCTTATGGAGTTAAAGTCATTGCTGTATTTTTTCATCAATTCCTCCTTGGAGTAGCAGGAGGGGGTTAGCTTTCCTGCTATAATACTGCTTATGCTGCAGACTATATGAACCATAAGTCCTATTCTTATATCATACTCTATAGCCTTGTTCATCCTCACTTCCAAATCTAAAATAAATTTATAATATATCTCTTGAAAATTAAATAAGTTCATATTGGTTATATCCCCCTGCAGCACCTGAAGGAATGAATTATAATCCATGTTCTCTTGAGGATCTCCTATAGCTCTAGAGTTCTCTATAAGCTTCTTAAGCTTTGTACATTCGCTGTCTACGAATATTTCATACATAGATATGAAGGGTATACCATAAATTTTAGGGTTTATGGTTCCCACAATAGCCAGTATATTTTTCTTTTTGGATAGTGAGTTTATTACATTGTACATATGCTGCTTATTGTTTAAGGACATAGGGAATATTTTAACCTTATAATCAGGCAATGCTATCTTATTTTCTAAATAGTTTTTCAACTGTACAGCACTGCCTTCACCGGTAGTACATAAGGTTATTATTATATTGTCTCCCTCAGGTATAAAGCTCTCAGTAACCTTAACATTATAGGAAGCATAATTGGATATAGATGAATTTACATCCTCATAAATCTTATTAATATCAGTATCGATTACCGCCTTCCTTGAACATTCGATGGCTATTGGAGTGGATACCAAATTAAATACCTTTATATCAATTCCTGTTTCCTTGCTTAAGAGTTCTCCAAAGGTTCCAAGAGACCCCATATCCACAAGAAGCATTACTCCTGCTCCCTGATGCTTTTTAACTATGAGCTCTTTAAGTTCCTGATAAGCAGCCTGAGGATCTTTTTCAAGACTCATGTCATAG
>NZ_CCXI01000112.1 GCF_000820705.1 Clostridium polynesiense
ATAAGCAGCCTGAGGATCTTTTTCAAGACTCATGTCATAGGCATATACATTATTAGCTCCCACTAGTTTATTTACCACCTCCGCCATAGAAGAGGCAGTTGCCCGTCCATGCATAGCTATAACCACTATAGGTCTATCCTCGGCACATTGATTTTCCAGCTCGTCTACTGTTAAAAACATCGCTATAAAACCTATTTCGTCCTCAGGTATGAAAACCTCATGTTTTTTCTCCAAACTTCCTGCAAACTCCTTAGATAAGGAATACTCTTCGGGATACTTCTCTCTAATATTCTCCAAATTGTGATTTACTATAACCTTTCCTGCCTTTAATCTTTCCATTGTGGCATTTATATGAAGGGATAATCCATAGAAAACCTTTACCGGAAAAATCTTTTTAAGCTTTCTCCCTGCAAATTTTAAGAAGTTTTCTGTCATAGATATTATATCTTCCGGCACAATCTTAGAAAGCTCATACTTTCTTGCACCCTTATCAAAATTTCTTATAAAGCTCTTAAAGTAATTTTCGATGTCAAGCTCCATTAAAAGCTTTATTTCCTTATCCTCCACACCTCGTTCGTGAAGCTCTGCCATTCTCTTTTCGATACTTTCATAAAAATTACCGGGCAGGGAATAATCTCCTTCTTTTATAGTGCTTTTCTGACCCTTAGGTGTAAAATATAAATTTATATCCTCATCAACAAACTTGTCTACCTCTTGTGCATAGTTTTTATAAATCAAAAGTCCCTGATTAACGTGAGAAGCAAAATCCGTACAATGAATTTCAATTATATTTCTGCTGACGGATAAGGAATTTAAAAAGCCATTGGCACATCCCAGCTGTATATCGCTTTTAAGCTGTCCTACATTTCCCGGACACTCATATAATAAAAGCTGCCTTATAGTATTTGGAGAAACGGAAATATCCTTTCCTACCCTTGCCGCCTCCAGCTTGAAAAATTCACCTATGAGCTGAAACCTTTCCTCCATAGTCCTTTCGCTTAAAGCAGGAATTTTTATACTCATAGGAATTCTTCTTGTAAAGGTGGAAAGCAGCACATTATCTATATCCTCTGTGGTGGCACATATTATTAAAACCTCGCTTTTCCTCTTTACTTCATCTCCTAAAGGAGTGTATTTCCCCTTATCTATGAGATAAAAAAGCATCTCCTGTCCTTCAGGAGGGAGTCTGTGTACCTCATCTAGAAAAAGCACCCCTCCGTCAGCCCTGCTCACAATCCCTTCTCTGTCCTTGTCTGCTCCGGTAAAAGCCCCCTTTTTACATCCAAAAAGATGTGTCATAAGGAGCTGGGGATTATTAGCGTAGTCTGCACAGTTAAAGGGTACAAAGGGTGAATCTATTTTAAACACTCCATTTTCTATAGCAAACTTATACATAAGCTCTGCAAACATTGTTTTACCTACTCCGCTAGGTCCTAAGATTAAAGTATGAAGTCCTCTTTTAGGGTACATTATAGCTGCTTTTGCCTGTTGTATGCATTTTTTTAAGCTTCTGTCGCTTCCTGTAATGGCATCAAAATTTGCATTTTCTACAATCTCTCCCTGGCTGTATCTCTTATTGCTGTTAATTGAATATATTACAGGCTTACCTTTTATCTTTAATAAGTCTCCCTGCTTATATAATTCATTAAGTATAGAGCTAGCATTACTACGCTGCATATTAAGAGCTTCTGCAATCTCACCGGCAGAAAAACCTCTGCTCTCTTCCGAAGAATTTATGATAAAATCTAAGACCTGCTCCTTGCTGCTTTTCACACCACCACTCTCCTTACATAATTTTCTAATAATTTAGATTTTATCATATTTTGTGAAAATTTAAAAACAAAAAAGGATGTGAAGCAAATCTATATTTAATAGCTCTACTCCACACCTATTATTGATTCATATTTTATTCTACTAGCTTTACATTTTCTTCACCAAATTTTTCCCTTAAAAATTCTAAAGCTCCTTTATCCGTATCCACCCACATATCTCTTGACAGCCTATAATTCTGTCTTTCCCTAGCTGCAAATATATAAAGGGGTGTATCTCCTCTGTAAGGGGAAAGATAAGGTTTCAAAGCCCAGTTAATCTCTTTGGCCTTTATACTGTCCTCTACCTTTATATATATCTTCGAGGAGTTAATCTTCTCAAGGGGAAGGATATTTTCGCATATTACCTTAGGAGCTTCATCCTCCCTTATGCTTACCTTTCCTTTTATCACTATAAGCTGATCCACATCCACCATATAGCTTACCTTCTGGAGAGTATTTGGAAATATTATAACCTCTATGGTTCCCGTAAGATCTTCTAATTTTATAAAGGCCATAATATTGTTGTTTCTTGTAACCTTTCTGCTTACCTCGGTGATTATTCCTCCTATTATGACCCTTTCTCCATCTTCTACCACATCAGTATTCTTAAGAACTACCTCTTTAGCTATTTCTTCAGTGAGGTTATCCTCTTCTAAAAGCTTGTTGGCGCTCATAATGGTTTCAATTTCTATAGAGGTCTGATTTTTAAGACTGGCTGTATATTCATCTAGAGGATGTCCTGTAAGATATAGTCCTGTCATTTCTTTTTCCATGGCAAGCATATACTTTTTATCAAACTCTTTTATCTTAGGGTATTGTATCTCCGGTATCTCTAAATCCTTACCAAGATCCAAACCTCCAAAGAGGCTTATCTGTCCGTCGATATTTTCTTTTTTTGGTTAGAGGCTCCATCTAAAAGCTTCTCATAAACTGCCAGCATCTGTGAACGGTAAGCCTTTAACCTATCTAAAGCTCCGGCTTTTATAAGACTTTCCACAGCCCTCTTATTTATGGAGGAAGGCTCTACCCTGCCGGTAAAATCTGAAAGGCTCACAAATTCTCCCTTTTCCTCCCTTGCCTTAACTATGGCTTCAATGGCATTCATACCTACATTTTTTATAGCCGCCATACCAAACCTTATAGTGTCTCCCTTAACGGTAAATTTAGAATAACTCTCATTTATATCCGGTGGAAGAACCTGAATACCCAGGCTTTCAGCAAAATGTATATAAGAGGCTACCTTATCGTTATTACCCATAAAGCTGTTAAGCATTGCTGCTATAAACTCCACAGGATAATATCTCATAAGATAGGCAGTTTGAAATCCTACTACAGCATAGGCAGCGGCGTGACTTTTGTTGACATTTTGTTGCAATAGGGCTCTTTATCCCTATCTCTTCATATTTCTATGAAGTATCGGACTATTTCATTACCCATATAATTATGGGTACAGGGCACTCGTGGAGAGAATTATCATTGGGCTTTTCATCTCTCTAGTCTCTGAACCTTTATCCTTACTCTTATGCCCTTTAGGATACTTGGCTGCAGATTTACCAATCCTTAAACTTTTTACTATACCTTTGACGTTACTCATTGCCCCTGTATCTATTACTAGCACAGGTTAGTATTTAAGGCTCTAAGGCTTTTCCTGCAATTCACCCTGTTTTCATTACAAATCACTTTGTAATGGCACTCAAAACTTGTAACCACTTTATATGTTTTATAGTGGTTAATTCAAACGAATGCATAGCTTGCAAAGTCCATCATCTGATCAAAGATCTTGTTTGCCGCTTCTTCTGTAATTCCGTTTCTTAAACAGCCGGGAACCAGTACATCTCCCTTTTCATCTTCTATTCCATATATAAAGTTCTTTCTTTCTTCCTCCATGACCTTGTGCTTCTTTTTGGACATGGCTCTTCTTACCAAGTCACTTCGGCCCAGAGAATAACCTCCCAGATCCCTAACTATCTGCATTACCTGTTATAGCGATAGGTAAGAGCTGTCTTCGTCTTAACGGTCAGCAGTTCTTTTCCCCCGCTTCACACCGTACGTGCAGCTTTCACCGCATACGGCGTTCCATCTTTAGGAACATATTATCTGCATTCTTTGTTTTTTTCGTTCAAGATATATTGTAGAATCAACATACATATAGTCATATAAAATTCTTGAGAACTTCTTACCTCCAAGAAAATAAGAAATATTTTCTCCTTCTTTAGTTTTGTGATTAGCCTTATTGAGCTTTAATTTTGTATTTAAAAGCAATTGTATTTCATCCAACAATGCTTTACTGCCAACAAATCCACACCTATAGTTTGATATATCTGTTATTCCATCACCATCGAATACTCCACGTATGAAATGTCGTTTCAAAGGAACAGGAATTTTTTCAGGAAATTTTTCAGCCCCTGTTTTATGTGGTATAACTCCATAATTTATAAGTGCTTCACACATATGCTTAGATGTTAGACTCACATAGTAAGATGGATTTTTACCTTCTTTTATCTTAGTCTTATTGGAAGAATTAATTTTCTCAAGAAATTTATCTATTAACTCTTTATCTTTTAGACATATATGTATCTTGATACTATACTGTCCATTTATAATACTTACATTTCCGTCAGCCATTAATAATCCTAAATGATAGGCTTTATCCTCTGAATCTATTAAATCAAAATAATTTTCATACTTAATCAAAGACTTAGGTCCTCTATGATTTAAAACATATTTATTTTTCTTTAATAGATAACAGGATGTACCCCTAGGTAAATTCAGCATTTTATCAATATCTGTTGTATATATTCCATTATTATATAAGCACCAAATTTTATTTATAATTTCTTCTGGATACCTTTTATTATAGTACCCGCCATCTCTGATGATAATATTATTATTTTTAATCCATTTTCTTATAGTAACCTCATTAGGCCCTAATAATGAACTTATTTTTATTGCCGAATAACCTTCCTTATATAAATTAATAGCCGTTTCTATGTAATAATCTTCATATATCTTCATTAGATAACACTCTCCTAGTCATAGAATATCCACTACAACTAAGATTTATGCAAACATAGGTTCGTAAAAACTATGCCCCTTCGCTCCACGGTCATTACACCGCTTCATAACTACTACGGGCTGCTGCCCCTGAAATTCATAGAGCATTTCCTCTCTATTAGATACCTCCGGATTGCCCTCCGTTAACATTATCTTTTCAGGTTCAAACGTTCCATCTATTCTAGCCTTTAATATTTTGCCACAGCATGCTTCAGAATCTATCAGCCCCCTATAAGCCAAGGCTTTTACTTATAGGTAATTATCCTATGAGGATAATTGCAGTAACCATAACCAAGAATATAATCACCGCTGCTGAACTGATAAATCAGTTAATATCTTTTATTTTGATACTATATGGTATAGATTCCTTGAAGCTTCCTCATAGTATGCATAGCAAATTTTTGGCCTCCCGACTACTTTTCTAACCACTTCTCAGGTCTGATTTTCGCCGCCTTCACCGTGCTTCACACAATACTGCAGGCAAGCAGTGCTGCATGACGGAGTCTTAGAGATTGATTTTGCCTGAATCACTGCAGGTCCTTCCCCTGCTTCTCGAATAGACAGTTAGAATGATATACATCCCGTCCGGCTTTAGATTAAAATTTCTTTTAACCATTAACCGGACAACGTTTCGCACCTTGGTAAACCATAACTCCATAGGTAACATTTAATATAGGCTCTAAATGAGGTGTAATATACTGAACCTTTTCCGGAAATCTTTTATTTTCTACATATCTTGGAATCTCAGCCATAGGACCAGGTCTATATAAGCTTATTCCCGCTATTATATCCTCCAGTGAGTCAGGCTTTAATTCCTTCATAAAGGAGGTCATACCTGGAGATTCAAGCTGGAATACCCCTACAGTCTTTCCTTCACCGATCATCTTATAAACTTCCTTATCATTAAAGTCCAGCTTATCTAAGTCTATCTCTACTCCTCTGTTGTTCTTAATCATTTCCACAGCATCTCTCATCACCGTTAGGGTTCTGAGTCCCAGGAAGTCCATTTTAAGGAGTCCAAGCTCCTCCAGGGTTCCCATTGGAAACTGCGTTACAATCATATCCTCATTCTTTTGAAGAGGAACATATTCCACCAAAGGCTGAGAAGCTATAACCACTCCTGCAGCATGGGTAGAAGAGTGTCTTGGAAGCCCTTCTAAAGCTCTGCTTACATCTATAAGCTCCTTAACCCTCATATCTTCATCGTAGGACTGCTTAAGCTCAGGATTCATTTCCAGAGCTTTATCTATGGTAATATTCAGCACTGTAGGAATCATCTTTGCAATCTTATCCACTTCAGCATAAGAATAATTCATAGCTCTTCCTACATCCCTTATACAGGCTCTTGCTGCCATAGTACCAAAGGTTATAATCTGTGATACATTATCTGCTCCGTATTTATCTACTACATAATCTATAACTTCCTGTCTTCTTTCATAGCAGAAGTCCGAATCAATGTCCGGCATGCTGATTCTTTCAGGATTTAAAAATCTCTCAAAGAGTAAGCTGTACTTAATTGGGTCTATTTTTGTGATTCCCAATGAAAATGCAACTATTGACCCCGCAGCGGATCCTCTTCCAGGTCCAGTTGGTATGCCATTTTCATTAGCAAATCGTATGAAGTCCCAAACTATGAGGAAGTAATCTACATATCCCATCTGTTTTATTATCTGAAGCTCATACTCTAATCTATCCAGTATTTCCTTACCTTCCTCTGTGGCTTCCCCTATTTCTATTATTTCCTGAATATTAAAGGGTTTATCTTTAATATCTTCAAATGCAGGGTATCTTTCCACAACTCCTTTATAGCATACCTCTTTTAGATATTCATAAGGATCTGTCCCTTCCGGAAGAGGAAACTTAGGAAGCTTAGATTTATGAAATTCATAATCAAAGCTGCACTGTTCTGCAATCCTTTGAGTATTTTCCAAAGCCTCAGGTATGTAAGAGAATATATCCCACATTTCCTCAGGTGATTTTAAATAAAACTCATTGGAAGGGTATCTCATCCTGTTTTCTTCTTCTACAGTCTTTCCTGTCTGAATGCATAGAAGGATATCATGAGATACGCTGTCCTCCTTATTGATATAATGAACGTCATTTGTAGCTATTAAAGGTATATCAAGCTCTTTGGCTATTTTTATGACCTCTTTATTAACCTTCTTTTGTTCCTCAAGTCCATGATCCTGCAGCTCCAGATAAAATCCATCCTTAAAAATATCCTTATATAAAGCTGCTGTTTCCTTTGCTTTGTTTAAATTTCCTCTTAAGGTATAAGATTGAACCTCTCCTCCAAGGCAGGCGCTTAAAGCTATAAGACCTTCACTGTGATCTCTGAGATAATCATGGTCAACCCTTGGCTTATAGTAAAAGCCATCTATAGAAGCTTTGCTTACTATCTTCATGAGATTTTTATATCCTTCTTCATTCTTTACTAAAAGTACTAAGTGGTATATATCATTATCCTTATCATTGTTTTCCTTTATGTAAAGAGATTTAGGAACCACATAAATCTCACAGCCCAGTATGGGCTTTATTCCCTGCTCCTTAGCGGCATTGTAAAACTCCACACATCCGTACATAACGCCGTGATCCGTTATTGCTATACTTTCCATGCCGAGATCTTTAGCCTTTGCTATTATCCCCGGTATTTTTCCGGATCCGTCTAAAAGGCTGAATTCTGTATGGAGGTGAAGATGGGTGAACTTCTTTTCACTCAAATTTAAGCTTCACTCCTTTCACTTAAATATATACCTATTATAATTCTAATCTTGAATATTTGCATTAATAACTTACTGATGTAAAGTAGTAAAAACACATATAATCCTGTATAATAGATATACGACATTATATTTAGGAGCTAACTTATGGAAAACAGCAAAAAATATACTAAAAAAATTCATTGGACAAAATACTTAATCTTCGGAATAGTTTTTGGTGCAATATTCGAGCTGCTGGGCAGTAACTTAACTTCCGGAGCCGCCGCCCTTATAGCTATTTTAGTACTTGAAAGCATATATTAATATAAGGAATTAAAAGAGTAATTTAAAATTAAAAATTTGTATAAAATAAGATTACCCATATGGGTAATCTTATTTTAGATAATACTTAATAAGCATATTAATATAGAGAATAAATTAAAAATCATAATGAAGGAGAAAGTATAGGTGGAATCAAAAAGAAAATTATATAAAATAATAAAAACCCTCTCCATAATTGCTGTTATATTAGTTGTGAGCTATTTTGCTTACTATAAATATCAGCAAAGCAAAATTAAAATTCATCCTCCTGAAGGCTTTTCTGTAGAGGTAAATACACAAGATATTACAGAGGCAGGCTCAAAATGGCTGGAAAATTATATCCAGCAGTACCAGGTAAAATATATTCCTAAAAAACAGGAGATTCTTCAATACTCCATTGAGGATACACAAATCAGGGAAAAGAACGTGATTCAGATAGACTTTTCTCTTGAACCCAAAAAGCCTGATGAACAAAATGCTCATAATTGGAATGGTGTTTTAGTAAAAAACAAAATTAAGAGCCAATGGGTTTTGTGGTTTGAAGAAAAAGCAACCCCTGAAGGAAACTTCATATATACCGTAACAAAATTACAGAGACCGGCAGCATACGATTTAGAAAAATATCAAACCAGCGGCGAAAAAGAAAAAGATCAATACAGACAGGAATATGAAGCTGAAATTCCTTATGAAGAAAAGCAATATACATATAAAATAGAAAATAAGGTCTGCTATGTAAGCTATGATAAAGGAAACACCTGGAAGAAAGTCCCTGTATCTCTTGATGCACTAGTATCAGTAGGAGACGGTCGACCTTATTATAATAAGCTTCAGGAAAAAAGCTACATTATAACACCGGAAAAAACAGCCTTTATCTATGGAGGTACCAGAGAATATCCTCTAATGATAACCTACTCAGAGGATATGGGAGAAACCTGGAACACATCGGAAATAAGTAAAGACATAGATAGCACAAGAGTGAAGTTTACAAGCTTTCCAAAGGTTAAAATCGGTTATGTCATTGTTGCAGGAGGAAGGACAATGTCTCAGGAAGGTCAGATAATATACAAGACCAACGATGGCGGAAGCACTTGGAAGAAAGCGGGCTCCGGACCAAGCACCTGGCTTTTGAAATCTGCTGGTTTTATAGATGAAAATCTGGGATTTATGAGCTATCCTAAAATAGAAGGTGCAGAAACAAACTTTTATAGGACAGAGGATGGAGGCAAAACCTTTCAGCCTGTAATCCTCCCAGCCCATAAGGTAGAATCAATGGGTACCACTCTTGAACCCTTTATCCAGCCGGAAACTCCTTATGAAGAAGGTGGAGAACTATTTCTTTTAGTAGGTCAGGGTGATCAGGGAGACTTCCAAGGAGGTACTGTCATGGCAAAATATAAATCGAAGGATAAAGGTAAAACCTGGTCCTTTGTAGAATTGGTAGAGCCACCTTCTAAAGAGATAGGATAAAAATGTTACCACATATACCATGAGAATAACTTTTGAAGTAGTACAAAAAATATTATAAATAATAGTAAAAAACAGCATCAAATATAAATAGTATTGATGCTGTTTTTTATTAATTTATTGTTTCATTTTAAGCATTAATATTAAAATTTCGTAAACTTTAAAAAACTTTCATTAAATCATCTCTCCATATCCCCCATAATATGGTATACTACTGTAAAGAAATAGAAATTTTGAAATTAAGAGTTAAATACGTTATTTTAATTACTACAATAATTAGTGTGCATAAAGGGAATATCACTGAAATACTGATAGATGAGGAATAAAGTAATATAAATTATTAATCTCTTATAGGAGGACAAGATGAAGAAACAAAATTTTATAGATTATGATATAAAAAGATCCATTAAAATAAATCTTATAACCTCAGGAATATATATACTGTTAGTTGCGTTAGGATTTATTTTATTGGAGGTCGTATCTAACTTTGAAAAAAAGAAGGCCGTTGGAAGAATTGATGCGGGTTTGGGTTTTTTAGTAATTCTATTTAGCATGATCTTAATATTGCAAATAGCACTTGCTATTTATAGTGTATTTTTACCTCTGTTTTTAAAACTTCATAGTACATATATAGATAATTTAAAAAATTTTATTGGTATATTTATCTGCAATTTCGCTGCTGCATTTTACCTTAAAGAAGCCTTTGGCTTTAGATTTGCATTAAACTATATATTAATTGTAATATTAGGATTATTTGTAACCCTAACTTTGAAGTATTATCTCATAAAGAAAAAAATAGGACTTGAATCTTAAAAAAGTAAGTGCAACAATTAATGGATAATCTTCTGGAAAGAAGCTTTTGGTAAATGTATTAAAAGTTGAATTAATATATCAGCTAAATATTAAATTTCCTATAGGAGGATAAGATGAGGAAACAAAACTTTATAAGTTATGATAAAAAAAGATCCATTAAAATAAACCTTATAACCTCAGGAATATATATACTCTTAACAGTTTTAGGATCTGGTTTTATAGATCTGATATCTGACATTGAACAAAGGAAGCTCTCCGGTACAGATTATCCAGGCGTTGTTTTTGTAGCAATGTTAGTTATCATGATGCTTTTATTACTAATAACGCTCATTATGTACAGTGTATTTTTACCTCTGTTTTTAAAGCTCCACAGTAATTATATAGATAACGTGAAAAATCTTATAGGAATACTTATATGCAATGGCTCAGTAGCACTTTTCTTCATAAGATTCGCTAAATTTAAATTTGTTCTAAGCTATGTATTAATTGTAATATTAGGATTATTTTTAACCCTTACCTTAAAGTATAATTTAATAAAGAAAAAAATAGTATCTAATTAAATTGTTTCATAAAATTCTATTATAATAAATTCTGTGTATAACACTATTTTAAACTATTAATATCAGGAGGTAGACAATATGAATTGTAATAACTGCAGTTCTAAAATCAGTTATTTATATTTATTGGGCTCCTATTTAAAATCATTTTCCTATGAGGACGTAAAATGTCCCGGCTGTGGAGATACCTATAGTGTAACCTTTTTCTCCAGAGCAGTTTTTTCATTATTTATAATGTTACCATCATACTTTTTTAGTAAATTATCGTTTTCCTTTAAGCAAATATTTATAATTAATGTCGTGTACTTAATATCTATAATACTTTCAATGCCTTTTATTTTAAGGCTAAAAAAAGCATCCACAGAAATATAAATAAATTTCCACAGATGCTTTTTCTTTAATTGTGTATTTTTAATTTAAAATTTTTAATTATCTTTCCTATCCTCTTCTAAGCTCGTCAGCAATCTTTTCGATTTTTCTCAGCCTGTGGTTTACCCCTGATTTTCCTACAGGAGGATCCAGCATTTCTCCAAGTTCTTTTAAGGATTCATCAGGATAGTTCAATCTGAGCTCTGCTATATCCCTTAGATTTTTAGGAAGCCTTGCAAGTCCAATTTCTCTTTGAATTAGCTTTATGCTTTCCACCTGACGTACCGCAGCGTTTACAGTCTTACTAAGATTTGCTGTTTCACAGTTAACCAATCTATTGACATTATTTCTCATTTCCTTCATTATTCTTATGTTCTCAAGCTCTAATAACGAGGAGTGAGCACCTATTATGTTTAATAGATCTACTATCTGTTCTCCTTCTTTTAAGTATACTATATAGCTGCTTTTTCTTTGAATAACCTTAGAATTCAGTCCAAACTCATTTATTAATTCCTTTAAATCCTCAGCATATTCAAGGCTGTGGGTAACAAATTCAAGATGATAGGTTTTTTCAGGATTGCTTATACTTCCTCCTCCTATGAAGGCTCCTCTTATATAGGTTCTTTTGCTTTCCTCAGAGGTAAGCAGTTCTTTATTAATGCTGTAATCTAAAGAAAATAAGCCTTCCTCCTCCTTTAATATTCCCGCCTTGCTTAGCAGCTCTTTAACTCCCATCTCCTCAGTTATCATAACCATATACAGATTATTCTTCTTTAAGGAGTTGCTCTTTTTCACCATGAGCCTTGCGTGGATTTTAAAATATTCTTTAAGAATAGTAAATACCAGCCTTGCACTGGCAGGATTTTCTGTAGTTACCCTAAAATTTATTGACTTACCGCTAAAGGAAAGAGTACCGCTTACCTTCATAATGGCTGAAAGCTCTGCCAAGGCTTCTTCCACAGTAAGCTCAGTATATCTGCATATTTCTCCTTTAACTTTAGACGAAAATGACATAAGTTCCCCTTCCTTAGTTGTTTTTTGAATTTTTTATTCTATCAGAAAGATACATGTATTCAAGTATCCTCTTTCTGTCATATAACAGCTTTCTTTCCATAATAGTCTCTGCAAGGACTCTGGCAAGATAGTCTGCATCGTGTCTTATAAGACCATTTTTTATCTTTATTAAATTTGCCTCTATAGTTGTAACACCAAGCTTTTCAAGTTCCTTTCTGTTGAAGTCTACAAGCTTTGAATTTTCTTTTAAATACTTTTCTT